>CAYVGY010000231.1:0-2507 GCA_964451065.1 uncultured Halobacteriales archaeon | reverse complement strand
TCGTGGGCGGCCCCGAATCCATTTTCGCCCTTCGGACGCATGACTTCCAAGGGACTTTGGCGGCGCAAGCGGGAGACTTGGACGTCGCGATGAACGCCTCTGCCGCGGTAAGCGTGAACCGCATGTTGCACGGTGAGTTCGAGTGCGGGACGGAAGTGTGGGAGTGCAGCGTCCAAGACCCCTCCGGCAACGTACGTCGACTTGGGGACGATACGCCTCGATGGATCTTTTTCGAGGACCCCCTCCCGGGCGAATGGACCTTCACGCTCGAAAAGAACGTGGACGCGGACTTTGAACGGTTCGTGCTGTTCGCCATCGACCTCAAGTTTCCGAAGAAGGCTGAGAGACAACGGCACTGACGAGCATTGCCGCCCCGAATCGTCCCCGTAGGGCCAATCCAAGTGTCTCTTTTCGCCTCCGGGGACCCTTCGTATCGCTGGCCGCCACTGGTCGGGCCGGGAATCGGCAAGCCTGCGCTCGTCGACAAACCACTTTCTCGGGCGCCCACCCGATGAGTGCACTGGCCGGATTCTTTGGACCTTGGCCCCTACTTGGCGGGCGCGCAGCTTGACGCCGGGTCGGGATCACCGGCCAACGCGAGGAGTTCGCGGCACCAGGTCTGGATGTGCGGGAGCCAAAGGCAATCCGAACTGGTCCCGAGGCACGCCATTACGCCCCAGGCCCAGGTTTCGACGCCTTCCGGGAGGCCGCCATAGGTCGCACGCAAATCATATCTGCCCTCGGGGACTTTTCCCCTATCATTCCAGGCGTATGCGCAACTGGCGCCCGACGTCTGTCCAGCCGGACCACCACTTCCCGAACCGGTGCAGGGCCAGCTATAGGTTCTCTTGACCGCCAGATTCTGCCGGAGGTCGGCGTCAAGGTCATACAGCGGAAGCTGGGCCAGGGGCGGATATGAGACAGCTTGGATGTAGAGAGACTCGCCCGCGGCATCCTCGAGCAAAGCAATGACCGGCGTCGTGTCGCATCGGTGGGCGTCCTGCCCGTCCGCAAGGCTTTGCCCCGCGACAATCAGGCGACCGCAGTAGGTTTCGCGGTTCACAGGTTCGGTGGAGTCGCCTGAAGGAAACGCAAGCACCGTCAAGGCGAACGCTAGGGCACCTGAAATACAAGACTTTGCCACCACGAATCCAACCACTCGCCTGGTGGCTTTGCCGCTGCGGATAATAAAGGGTTCACCAACAGCCTTTTCTCTGGCCGGTTTTGGCCTTTCACCGGCAGGTTCTTTGGCGAAGTCGCGGGCGCCGTCGCCCGGGCTCGGCCGCCACGGAAGAAGGCGGGCCCAACGTCTCTTCCCCACGGAACCAAGCCGGTGCGAGCCCATGATGCCGGTGGCCCAGCCTAGGTTTTCGCCCGCAAGCCCTTCCTCGAGTAGGCGCTCGACCCTCTCCGATGGACAATCTGAGGCCCGAATCGTTCCATGTACGTTTTCGTACATTGGGCGGGGACGTCTCGGGGCAATCTACGACAGAAACGTACGTTCCCCCGGGGTGGCAGTCCGACCTGTCGATTGTCCGCAGCGGGACTTCTAAAAGGACTATATGCGATTACCGCGCCGAGGGTTGGTTGAATGAGTCCCAAGCTGCCCGTTTGGCTTCTCGTAGCCGGCCTTGTGCCTCTTGCCGCCGCTTCGTCGCCGCTCGGCCTCCCCGAACAGCTGCCCGTAGCGAATCCCCTGCAACAGAACGACGCCGGCACCGGCGCGGACGCGCCCAACGTCATGGGGGAGGCTGTGGCCGTCCTGCCCGGCGCGTACGACGGCCTCCTGGTGTTGTCGCCCGCCGACGCCTTCGTGGACCTCACGGACCGGGAAGACTGGTACAAGTTTTGGGCCCAAGCCGGCTCGGAGATCTTCGTCCAACTGGAACTTCCTCGCACGTCCACTGAACCCCTGGTCGATTGGGCGTTGCACTACGCGTTGATGGAGCTGCGGACGCCCGGCGGCGTCGCCGCCGGTTGGAACGTGGTCCCTCAAGGTGGCGGCTTCACCATGCAGGAGAACTTCACGACCGTCGCGTCGGAGACCGGGTGGTGGCTCGTCCACGTCCTGGCGGCCGTCGAAAAACCCATGACGGAATACGGGTTCGACGTGCGGGTCTCCCGCCCCGACAACCGGTTCATCGCAAGCGCCTCCAACGGCTACGTTCTCATGGCGTTCGACGTGCGGTCGGGAGGGCAGGTCCAGGGCGACATGTACTATACGGGCCAACTGAACCAACGCGGACCCGCCCGAGCCGTTTTCGAGCTCTACCGAGGGTTCGAACTGGAATGGATCAACAGCGGAACCACCTACTGGTTTCCGAACTTCCCCAACGCGGATGTGAACGCGCTGGGGCAGGAAATCGTGCGCGAAGTCGCGATTCCAGGCGGCGGGTACACGGTCCTGCGCGACCACCAACCCTTCATGTTCGCCACGGAGCCCGGCCTCTACTTCTTCATCGTGTCAGGCATGGCGGACGACTCGTACCTCTTCATCGATGCCCACG
>CAYVGY010000230.1:2344-2565 GCA_964451065.1 uncultured Halobacteriales archaeon | reverse complement strand
CGTGGATCCTCCAACTCTTCGGCCAGGGGGTCACCCGCGACGGCGGCAACCCCGCGGGGAGCATGATCTACTACCCAGAGCCCGGCGCCCCGGACTCGGGCTTCTTCCCCATCCAGATCATCCTCGCCTGCACGGCCAGCCAAACCAACATGAGCCTCCTGTGCGGCATCACCTCGCTGCCCCCACCGCGCCGCGCCGACAGCCGCAGCGCCCGCCTCAGC
>CAYVGY010000230.1:0-2330 GCA_964451065.1 uncultured Halobacteriales archaeon | reverse complement strand
ACCTTCGCGCTCCTCCTCACCGTCCCCCTCATCTACGCCCTCAATCTGCTACGCAACGTCGTCGTCATCGGCATGAGCGCCGACGGCGAACCCACGTTCTTCGCGGGCAACGCCGGCGCCACCGAATTCATCTGCCAGTTCAGCACGCAGCCCCAATGCGGCGCCGACGACGCCGCCTTCTGGTTCGCCCACAACATCATCGGCAAGGGCGGCAGTCTCTTCGCCCTCATCGCCATCGCGTTCATGGTTTTCCAGATCCTGCCCGAACTCTACGATTCCCTGGTCGGGCTCCTCGACCTCAAAGACCGCCGCGGCCCCCTCGAACGCTGGTTCAGCCAATCCTTTGGCCGCCGCGGCAACGGCGGCACGCGTGCGCGGCGCCCGACCCCGGCGCCTACGCCCGCTGAACCGCCCCCCGCCACGTTGCCCGATCGCATGCGAGGGACCTAGCGTGTTCGCCCGCGGAAGCGCCAAGTTCCTTGTCCCGCTGCTCGTCATCACTGCGACGATTGTCACCGTGGCCGCCGTCTTCCCCAACGTCATCGGATGGGCGGGCGCCGGCGTCATGCTCGCGCTGTTCCTTTTCAACCTCTGGTTCTTCCGCGACCCCGAACGGAGCCCCGGCGAAGGCGTGGTCAGTCCCGCCGACGGGAAGGTCCTGGCCGTCGTCGAGAATGACGCGGAGACCCGCCTCACGATCTTCATGACCCCGGTCAGCGTCCACGTGAACCGGGCACCGATGGCGGGCCGCATCCAGGCCGTCGAGTACCATCAGGGGAGCCACGTCCCCGCATTCAACAAGGAATCCGACCGCAACGAGCGGTGCGAAATCGACCTGTCCACTCCCGCTGGACCCGTCCGGGTCCGCTTAATTGCGGGCACCGTGGCCCGACGAATCCACCCCTACGTGGACCCAGGCGTTGAAGTTAAGAAGGGGGACCGAATCGGACTCATAGCATTCGGATCCCGGTGCGAACTCGTGCTACCCCCCAAGCGGTACCGAATGACGGTCGCCCCCGGCGCCTGGGTCAAGGCCGGGGCCACGCCCGTTGCCCAAGAGGTTGTTTGAAGCATGGACATTGACTGGCGCGCCGAGGAACGCATCCCCATCCGCCGAATGCTGACGCCCGCCGACGTCTTCTCCCTCAGCAACGCCCTCCTAGGCTTCCTCGCCATCATCACCGCCCTCAACGGCCAACCCCTGGCCACGTACACCTTCATCCTCCTGGCCGTCCTCTTCGACGGCTTCGACGGCCAACTCAGTCGCATGGGCCACGGCGGCGGCCGCCTGGGCGGCAAGCTCGACTCCATGGCTGACCTGATCACGTTCTGCGTCGCCCCCGCGATTCTCCTGTACAGCCAATACTCCCAGAAGCTGTGGTTCAACGCCCCCGCCAACATCAACGACCACCTCGCCGGCGCCGCCATCGTCATCGCCATCGCGGGCCTCTTCTTCGTCATGGGCCTCCTCCGCCTCGCCCGCTTCGACTACCTCAAGGGCGGCGAACGCGACGACTACTTCCTCGGCATGACCACGCCCGGCGCCGCCTGCATCCTCGCCAGCGTCGTTGTCCTCGGCTGGGAACCCGTCCCCGCCCTCGGCGTGGCCGCCGCCTGCGCCCTCATGATGGGAAGCCGGCTGCGCCTCCCCAAAGCCCGCGGCCTCCTCGCCCAAGCCTCCGGCCTCGTCTTGGTGACCGCCGCCGCCCTGGGCGACCGATTCAACAACTTCGGCCCCATCCTCCTCCTAGCCTTCTCCATGGCCTACCTCACCCTGGGGCCACTCTACGTTCGCCGCCACGAGGAGACCGACGAGGAACCGCAGCCCACGTTCTAGGCGAAACGCATCCAAGCTAGCCCAGCGCATACCGTCCCCTTTTTGTACGCCGCGAACATATTTCATTGGGCCCGCCCCGCAGACGACGATGGACGAAGCCCCCAAGATTGGAATCACTGGACTCCCCAGCGTAGGCAAGACCGCCACGCTCGTCCGCATCGTCGAGAAACTCCAAGAGGACGAATTCCGCGTCGGCGGCATGATCACCAAGTCCGTCTACGAGGACAAAACCGGCCGCAAGGTCGGCTTCAGCGTGATGAACTGGCGCACCGGCGAGGAAGGCGTCTTCGCCCACGTCGATTTTGACACCAAGTTCAAGGCCGAGACCGACGACGGCGTCTTCTGCGTCGACGTGGCCACGCTTGAAAAGATCGGCGTGCCCGCCATCCGGGGCGCCTTGGCCGACGAGGACGTGGACATCGTCATCATCGACGAAGTCGGCAAGATGGAGATGCACTCGGACGCCTTTTGCAAGGCCGTCACCGACGCCCTC
>CAYVGY010000229.1:0-2661 GCA_964451065.1 uncultured Halobacteriales archaeon | reverse complement strand
GCGGTCGCTGCGGTCTCCATGTTCCAGGTGTCGAAGGCGGCTTTGCTTCTAGTCGCGCTGGCTGTGCTAGGCTCGCCGGCGGCGGTCTCTTCGGAACCGGGTAGCGGGCAAGCGCGCTTCTCCTACGCTGCTGGCAGTCAGTTGGACGGGGACTTCCGCGGCGGTTGTGACGCCCTCGGCGTGGCGTTCGCGGAGGCTGTACCGGGTTCGCTCGTCCTTGACGCAAAGGCGAGCCTAATCCGGCTCTTCGAGACTTGGATCAACTACACGACGGTGAGACCAACCGACGGACCCTTCATTCGCCACGACTTGAACGTCTCGCAAGAGGAACGCGTCTTCGAATCGGGCCCCGGCCAAGTCCGGCTTGCGTGGGTGGACGGTCGAGATGCCGGGATCCTCGCCGGCCTCGGGTACCCGACCCAGGTGGAAGAATTCAATTTGTCCTTCTCCGGCAAGGGCTTCCGGTCGGGCCTGGTCGAAAGCGGCTACAGTCTGGGTCAGATGTGGGTGCAAGAAACGTCCGGACTTCGCGAGAAATATGCCTCCATCGCCGGGTGGGGTCGGACCATCCAGTTCTCGGAGGCCGAGATAACTGCGGCAGGGAACCTGTCCGTCCACCTTCACGCCTCCAGCATCTCGGGCCAAGGCGTCGAACTGACCGTCCCTGCGAACCGACTCGAACGCACGATGATCGCGCCCGGCGTGGATCTCGTCACCGAGACCCAATTCCACGCCCTCGTCGAGGTTGAGAACGCTCGCTTTGACTCCAACCAGTGGTTGGGCTCGTACTTTTGCTACGCGTTGACCGCCGAAGGCGAGGGCCGGTTCGTCGCGTACCGCGCCACCGGGGCGGTCGAGCGGGCTGGCCAATCAATCCGGTTCGAGGACCGCGAACTCTCGCTCGACGGCTCCTACCGCTTGGAAGACGAGCCGGGCGGCGACATCAACGAGTACTACGATTCGGCGCCCGCCGAGGCGAATGTCGAGGGCGACTTCCAGGCGGTCGGAATCGATTTCGTTCCCGCTCCGCTCGATGAAGCCGGCGTCTTGGCGGACCCGCGCCTCTACCTGGGCGTAGCGGCTGCGGCGGGCGCGGGGTGGGCTCTGTGGAAGGTCGCCGCGTTCCTGTTCACACGTCTCCGACCGGACCAGCTGCTCAACGCCGAGGGACGGCGACGAGTCCACGAGGCGATCCAGGCGAACCCCGGCGCGAGCCTGCTTCAGGTGGCGAGGGTCTCCGCGTTGCCGCCCGACAACGCGTTGTACCACATTGAAGTATTGAATCGGCACGCGAGGATTCGTTCGTTCAAGGTCCGAGGAGCGTGGCGCTACGCGCCGGTCCACCATGACGCGAGGAAGAGCCAGCGCGACGTTCTGTTGGCGGAAGACGCGCCGCTCCGCGAGACCGTTCTCCTCATCGGCCGCGTTGGATGTGAGGCCAAGTCGGTGGTGACCGCGCTACGAGATCGATTCGGTCTCTCGCGGTCCGGATGTTGGAAAGTGATTGATCGTGCATGCCAACACCAGATGATCCGGAAAGAGCGACGGCGAAGGGAGGTGTACCTACGGCTTCTCGGCCCCGCATAGTCGTGCTCGCCTGGATATTGGCGAGCCTGACGATTCTGGCCGGGTGCATCGGCGGCGGCCCCGAGCAGGACTGTCAGGCGTATGACTGCCCCACCACCCCGAGCCCGAGCGAGAACCCGACTACGGAACCAGGACCGCCAGACGGGGAACCGAATGCCACTCTTCAGGTTCGGTGGGAGGAATGTGAGGGCGCATTCGGTGAATTTCAGGCTGCCCGCGGCTCCGCGGAGGAATTGGTACCAGCGGGATTTGAGGTCCGCGGCATGACATCCCGCACAGCGACGGCGCGGTTCTTCGCGCTGGACTGTCCGCGGTTTGCGAACTCTTCCGTGGTCCTACCGCAGGTGGCGTTTCTAGAGTTGATGGTTGAAGTGAAACCTCTGAACGACTCTTGGCCCTCGACTGGGCTGGATTGGTTGGTCGTAGAACTCATGACAACGTCGCCTGAAGTGGGAACTGCCTTGGCTCGGATTGGGGCCCACAACAAGACCGGCTCGTTCAATCGAGTCACTACGCCATCGCCGGCGGGACCTCAACTCGAACAATGGAGATTCGAGGCCTCGGACATTATGTTCGAATTCGAGTACGCGGTGCGTGGGGAAAGAATCGACGGAAGCAGCGCCAGTCAAATCCACTGGTACGAGACTGGCCGCTCGCTTCGTCGCATTGCGCAGGAGAGCCAATACGACTACGATACATTCATCGTGCAAGGCGGGACCCTGAGGCTTTCGGGCTCCGGCCGGGCCGCCGCCTTGGCTCCTGCGCCCTGTTGTGCAGAATGGAGTGGAAGCGCGCTCCTCCAGCATAACGACGTGTGGACTGGAAACGAAACGGCTTACGTGTAACAAATGGGAACTGGTGGGCCAAATGATGCAACGGGGAAAACAGACGTGTGCCTACGCCGGAATACTACTGACCTTGGGATTGGCTTCCGCGTTTGTCCCGGCGTTCGGAGTGGCGGAGCCCACCGATAGGATCGAAGCGGAAATCAACGCCTGCAATTCGGACATGTTCTACGCGGGCACCGAGGTGACGCTCCGCGAGGCGCTGCCGCGCGTCGTGCCCGTCGAGGAG
>CAYVGY010000228.1:0-2669 GCA_964451065.1 uncultured Halobacteriales archaeon | reverse complement strand
GCCCAAGAGGGCGCGGTCGGCCGCGTCATGCCTCGTGTCTTCACTCCCCTAGAAGGTAGTCGAAGGTCAGCCACCCGATTGCTAAAAACATTGTGTCGAACGCGAGCAGGAGCTGGAGTTCGGCCGCGACGTCCGTGATGGCGGCGCCGTCGAGGATGCGTTCCGTGGCCTGCACGCCCATCATGAGGAGCGGGATGAGCAAGGGGAAGAGGAGCACCGGAAGTAGGATTTCGCGCGCGCGTCCGTGGGTGCTGGCGGCAGCTAGGACTGTTCCTGCGCCGCTCAAGCCGGCGGTGCCGTGGAGGAGGACCACGGCGAGCCCTGGAAGACTTGCGCCGAGTCCGTAGTCGAATAGGAAGCCAAACAGGCCAAGGGTGAACGCCTCGAGGAGGAAGAGGATGAGGAAATTGGCCGTGGCCTTCGCGAAGTAGATGGTTCCCCAATCGACGGGAAGGACGGCAAGCGCCTCCCACGTTCCGCGGTCCCGCTCCCGGTGCAAGCTGCGGCTCACGCTGAGCGTGCCTGCGAAGGCGAGGGCGACCCAAAGGATTCCGGGGGCGACGACCTCGGGGGGCGCATCGCCCCATGCGAGGTCGGCCACGACGAGGATGAGGAGCACGAGGACGACTCCGCCGATGAGGAGCTCTCGGCTGCGGGCCTCGACGCGCAATTCCTTGCCCAGGAGCGGCCAAAACCCGGTCAACTCAGAGTCCCCCAGTCGTGGACGTCGCGGTCGCGGATTTCGAGGGTGCGGGTCGCCAACGGCCGGTAGGGGTCGGGTTCATGCGTCGCCAGCACGATGGTGGATCCCGTCTTGGCCGACGTCAATTGTTCGACGAGCGTTTCCGTGGCGCGGGGGTCCAGGGCGGTCCCCGGCTCGTCGAGGAGAAGCAGATCGGGTCCCGGGGCGAAGGCTCGTGCCAGGGCGAGACGTTGCTTCATGCCGCGGCTGAAGGTCGAGACCCGCTCGTCCGCCCTTTCGAGCAGACCGAAGACGTTGAGCCACCGATCGGTCCGTTCCTGCCAGTCCTTGCGGCCGTGGATTCGTAGAACGAATTCGAGGTTCTCGGCGGCCGTGAGGTCATCGTAGACCAGGGGGTGATGCGCGACGACTCCGAGGCGGCGCCGGACCTGCTCGTGGCGGATGGGCCCCTCACGGCCGTCTCCGTCCCAGATGATGCGGCCCGCCGTCGGTGCGGCGAAGGTGCTCAAGAGCCGAAGAAGCGTGGTCTTTCCCGACCCGTTGGCTCCCACCACGAGCACGAATTCGTGGTCCGCCACGGTGAGGTTCACGTCCGAGAGGACAAGTCGGGCGCCATACCGCTTGCTGACGTGCTCGAGGCGAAGGATGGGGACCGACCGCGAAACGGAGGAAAGCCGGTCGCTTTATGAGTTGCGAGCCAAACCCTCGATTTTCGCCGTCGTCCCCCCAACGAAGGGGCATCCTTGGAGCCCCTCGGGAACGAAAACCCGCTGATTTCGCGGCGGATATTTGAATCACCTGGGCTGCGGCTCCGCACGTTTAGTCCTTTGCCGCTACGCATTTCAAGGACCGGCGGGCATACGTTTAGCAGACTCTCCGTTGAAGGCCGGGGAGCAGGGTGGCGAAAGCAGCATGGGAAGAGTTTCGCCACGAATTGGCCGCCTTGATGCGGAGCCTGAGATGCGCCACATCCGTCGCCGCCACCCCGGACGTGCGCAATGGAGGGATCTACGTTTGCCACAACTCTCACGCGACTAAACCGGGAGGCCAAGCTCCATTGGCACGAGGCGACAGGCCCCGTGCTCACGCTCCTAGCCGTGGCCGTCATCGAGGCCACGCAAGGCGGCCCGCTGGCCATCCCAAACCCTCCGGCCGTCCTCGTGATCCTGGTCGTCCTCTCCTCCTTCCTGGGCGGCCTCGGACCGGGGCTGTTCAGCGCCGGCCTGGCGTCGTTGTACGTCGCGTACTTCATGTCCGCCCCCGGGGCCGCCTTCACCTACTCCCCGGCCGACTCCCGCACCGTCGCCTTCTGGGCGGCCAGTTTCCTGCTGCTTTCGATCCTGGTCGGCAACCTGCGGGGCCGCCTCACGGCCGAACACGAGCGTCAGGAGGCCATCGTACGGGAATCGGCGACGCGGCTCGGTCGGGAACAGGCGCGCCGGTTCGAGGCAGAATCCGCCCGCGGCAGGCACCGGTTCTTGGCAGACGCCACGAGTGCGATTGCCGCATCGCTCGATTACGAGACCACCCTGGCCCGCGTCGCCCACATGGCCGTCCCGGAGATTGCCGACTGGGCCGTGGTCCATGTCCGCCGGGCCAGCGGGGCCATCGAGCCCCTCGCGGTCGCCCATGAAAGCGAGGAGAAGGAGGTTTGGGCGCGTGATTTCCAGCGTCGCCACCCCGTGGATCCCAAGGCGGCGCACGGCGTCGCCGGCGTAATCCGAACCGGTCGCCCCGAACTGTACGAGGAGGTTCCGCCGGAGCTCCTCGAGCGGGTCGCGCCGGACGAGGAACGCCGCGCCATCCTGGCGGGGCTCGGCATGACGTCCGTCATGGTTGCGCCCATGCAAGGCCGTGAACGCGTCTTGGGCGCCGTCACGTTCGTCTCGACCAAGCCCAGTCGAAGGTACGGCACGGAGGATCTCGAGATGGCGATGGAGCTGGCCCGCCGGGCGGCGCTCGCCAT
>CAYVGY010000227.1:0-2670 GCA_964451065.1 uncultured Halobacteriales archaeon | reverse complement strand
AGTGGTAGGAGAGGGAGCCGTACCCGAGGGAGGAAGCAAACTCGGGCACGGGCTTCAACGAATGGAAGAGCTCCAGGAACGCCACGCCGGGCCGTTGCCGGACCAAGTCCAGGATCGCGTTTCGGATCGGATGCGTCAACAATTCTTCGCGCAGGAGTCGCGTCGCCATGGAGGTCGCCGATGCCGAGTGGGGCTGGGCTGAATCATAAGCAGTTTTTCACCCCGGCTTCGCGCGGAAGTGCGGGTGAAAGAGAACTTAAATAGTCGGATGGGGGCTTGGTTCACTCATGCGCGGTGGTTGGGCAGCGTCGGTGTCCCTCGTGGTTCTCGTTTTGGCGATGCCATGGTCGGCCACGGCCTACCCGACGGACGGGGACGACCCCGACGACGTCATCCTTCCTCGACCTTGGTGCGTAGGGATCCTGCACAATTACGAGGGGCCCCTTGACGAGGTGGCCGGCCTTGAGTATGAAGGTGGTCAGGCCGTCGTCACCCACTTTACCCCGCTCGAGCCGGTTTCGTGGGAAAACCCGGCCGGCGAGTGGAGCGGGCGGCTCACGTTTGCTGGAGTCTGCCTGCTCGTGATGCAGATCGAGGATTGTCTGGAGAGTGGCGGCGATTTGGAAACGTGCCTGAGGGCGGCCCATGGCTGAGGCGCCGCGGCCTTCGTAGGTGACGCATGCGGTTCGTGCTCTTCGTGCTCCTGGCTTCATCCTTCTCGGCCTGCCTCGGTCCGACCGACGAGGGCGATGGAGAGACCTCGACTCCAACCACTTCGTCCGCGCCTTCAACCTCACCGCCGTTTCCACCCGTGAGTGTCGGGAACCACACGCTGGATCCGTGGTCGTCGCGACCCGAACTGGTGAACTGTATTCGCTACCCGTTCCTGTTCGAGGTCCGCGAGCAGGACGTGCAACCGCACCTGCCCGAGGGATACGCAGGGGCCGACATCCTGGGCGTGCTCGCAGTCGACGTGGAAGTGTGGGTATGCGAAGCCGTCATTGTGGACAACCAGACGGTTCTGCCCGACGTGGCCTTTGTTTTTACAGATGTTCCGGTGCGCGTCAACGAATCCATCGCAGCCAAGGAAGCGGCCGACCTGTACCTCTTCGAGGTCTTCGTCTCCAACGCTACCATGCGCGACTTCCTTGCCTCGGCTGGCCTCCCCGCGATCCTGGCTGCGATCACGACGAGTGAGGTGCCGGGCAAGGTAGAGGTCCAAGTCGCCGTCAACGGGACCCTCTGGTATGATCTGAACTCGGCGGGGGCGGTGCGCAGAGTGGGTTGGCTGCCGTCCCAGGGGCGCTCTCACCATCTGCCGCCCACGGGACCTCCCGTTTGGCTCGATGAAGACGGAGAGCACATGACGGGCGGCGAAGCAGCCGCCGCAGTCCTTCAAGCGTCCGACGGGTTCCTCAGTCGGATTCCACCTTCCTCGGACGCGGCTTTGGTTGGAACGATGATCCTCAGCGCGTTAAGGGGGCACTTGACATTCGGCCACCTCTGAAGTGGTCAGGCCGTCGTCACCCACTTTACCCCGCTCGAGCCGGCTTCGTGGGGAAACCCGGCCGGCGAGTGGAGCGGGCGGCTCACGTTTGCTGGACTCTGCCTGCTCGTGATGCAGATCGAGGATTGTCTGGAGAGTGGCGGCGATTTGGAAACGTGCCTGAGGGCGGCCCATGGCTGAGGCGCCGCGGCCTTCGTAGGTGACGCATGCGGTTCGTGCTCTTCGTGCTCCTGGCTTCATCCTTCTCGGCCTGCCTCGGTCCGACCGACGAGGGCGATGGAGAGACCTCGACTCCAACCACTTCGTCCGCGCCTTCAACCTCACCGCCGTTTCCACCCGTGAGTGTCGGGAACCACACGCTGGATCCGTGGTCGTCGCGACCCGAACTGGTGAACTGTATTCGCTACCCGTTCCTGTTCGAGGTCCGCGAACAGGACGTCCAACCACACCTGCCCAAGGGATACGCAGGGGCCGACATCCTGGGCGTGCTCGCAGTCGACGTGGAAGTGCGGGCATGCGAAGCCGTCATTGTGGACAACCAGACGGTTCTGCCCGACGTAGCCTTTGTATTTACAAAGGTTCCAGTGCGCGTCAACGAATCCATCGCGGCGATGGAAGCGCCCGACCTGTACCTCTTCGAGCTGTTTGTCTCCAACGCCACGCTGCGCGACTTCCTCGCCTCGGCCGGCCTCCCCGCTATCCTAGCCACCATCACGACGAGTGAGATTCCGGGCAAGGTCCAGGTCCAAGTGGCCGTCAACGGGACCCTCTGGTACGATGTGAAATCAGCGGGGGGAGTGCGCAGGGTGGATTGGGTGCCAAGCCAGGGACGCTATCACCATCTGCCGCCTACGGGACCCCCCGTTTGGCTCGATCATGACGGAGAAGAAATGACAGCCGGCGACGCCGGCTCCGCAGTTCTTCAAGCGTTCGATGGATTCCTCAGTCGGATTCCACCTTCCTCGGACGCGGCTTTGGTTGGAGTGATGATCCTCAGCGCGTACAGGGGGCACTTGACATTCGGCCACCTATGAAGCGGCCCCGCGGCCCGACCGGCCTCGCCCTGGGTCTCGTCCTCGCGCTCGTCCTGGGTCCCCAGCCCGTGGGGGCTGCGGAGGAGTGGCCCCTGGTCGCGGAGGTGGACGTCGCCGCCGCGGCCCGGT
>CAYVGY010000226.1:0-2706 GCA_964451065.1 uncultured Halobacteriales archaeon | reverse complement strand
GTCGTTCCTGGACCGTGATGAGTCCTCGCCGCTCGTCTTGCGACCGCCGGAGCGCTTCCCCCTGCACGCGCAGGTCCGAGAGTTCCCGGCCCAAACCGGCCAGTCGTTCGTGCAGTTCGCGCTGTTCCTCGGTGGCCCGACGGGCCAAGCGTTGGGCCTGCTCGCCCAGCGCACGCTCGCAAACCGGGCACGATGCGTCGGGACCGAGGGACTCGATGTCCCGCCACCGGCCCCCATGGTCGACCGCCTCCGTCTGCAGCCGGCGGCGTTCCTGGTCGAGGTGCAGGGCGTGGGCATCGAGCTCGGCAATGCCCGTCGTCGCCTGCTCCAGCTCTGATCGAAGCCGGTCGACGTCCTCGGCCAAAGTCGTCACGTCGACGGCCGGGCTCGGGGTTGCGGCAAGGGCTGCATCCCACCGCACGAGCTCCTCCTGGAGCCGCGCCAATTCGGCTTCCAGGGCGCGTCGTTCGCGGGCGGCGGCATGGACCTCTTGGAGTTGGCGAAGGCGATCGTCCAGGCCCTGGAACCGCTCGCCATCCTCGACGAGGCGGCGAAGTTGGCCCTTTTTTTGGTCGAGGGCGTGGGCCTCGGCGGCCAGCCGGCTCACGTGTTCGGTGCGCAACTGGAGGTTCCGTTGGAGGCCGTCGAGGCGACCGCGCAATTCGTTATGGCGGGCGCGGGCTCCGGCGAGCTCCTCGGCACGCTCCTGCAGGAGTTGGAGGCGCGTCTGCGCCTGCGTGGCTTCGTTGGCGGCGGCCGTCCCGGCGGCGGTCGTCGAATCGAGCTCGCGGCGGGCCGTCGCCGACCGCTCTTTGAGTTCCGGTTCGCGTTGGAGTTGGCGCCGGAGGGCCTCGAGGCGGATGGCGGAGTCGCGGCGTTCTTGGCGCGCCAAGAAGATGGCGGCCTCGACGCGGTCGACGCCGAGGAGGCCGAGAATCAGGCGCTTTCGCTCGGCCGGTTTGGCGTCACTGAGGGCGCTCACGTCGCCCTGGGCGGCGAACACCGTCGATTGGAACCCGCGCCACCCCATCCCGAGGGCCCGCGCAAGGTACTTGTTGGTCAGGTCGGAGGAATTGGCTCCGGGGGCCACCACGAGGGCCCCGTCGACGGCAACTTCGGCCTCGGTCTGCTGGCTCTTGCCGCGCATCCGGCGCGTGACGACGTACGCCGCCCCGTCAAGTTCGAACTCGACGCGGGCCACGACGTCCTCGCCCGGCGCCGCGCTGGTGTGTTTGAGGAGGTCCTTGTCGGTGCGGGCCGCGTCGTGGCCGAAGAGGCACCAGGCCAAGCCCTCCAAGAGCGTGCTTTTTCCGGCGCCGTTCGGCCCGGTGATCGCGATGACTCCGTCCGGGAATTCGAGGCGGGCCGACCGGAACCTGCGATAGTTCGTGAGTTCGAGGGTCCTAACCCGCATGCGGCCCTCCCCGGTCGGCGCTCAGAAGACGGAGCGCTTCGGCGCGGACGCGGTCGCGGTCGACGTTCGGAAGCGGGTGGCGGGCGAGGAATGCGTCGAATTCTTGCGAGAGGGGGTGAAGTTCGAGGGCGCCGTCGGGCGCGCCCGCCTCCTCGCGGACGTTGAGCCTGAGTTCCAGGTGGAGAAGATCCCTGCGTTCGGCGCGCAATTCGTCCCAGTCGATGGTCCGAGCCAAGGCGCGATCCAGGGCGTCGACGGTGACGCGTGCGATGGCAGAAGGGGGTGGCCGCCGTAATGCTTCCCGCACGGCACGGCGGACCGCGTCGGCGTCCATGGTTTCCGCGTCGACGTGGCCGATGTCGATCATGGGTCGCGCCGCCGTGGCGCGGTGCGTCACCTGCGGGGTATCCGGCCCGACTTCGACTTCGAGGAAACCCTTCTCCTGCCCCGCTTCGGCAAACGAGAACGACTCCGTGCTGCCCGCGTAGTGAATCCGAGGCGTGATGGCCTTGCGATTGTGGAAATGGCCCAGGGCGACGTACGCGTAGCCCGGGTGGATGTCGCCGAGGTGGATCTGGTATTCGTTGAACTCGCTCGTGAAGAGGCCGTCCACACCCAGGACGGTTCCGTGGACGACGAGGACATGCGGGGCCGGCCCTTGCGGGCGCGCGGATTGGAGTTCGCGGCGGAACGCTTCCTGGGTCACCGCCTGGGGCACGGCGTGGACGGTGAGCCCGTCGAGCTGGACCTCTTCGCGTTCGCCTCGGTACACGGCGCGGACATGGGGCAACCCGTCGAAAATCCGAAAAATGCTTCCCGTTTCGCGCATCCTTGGAGCGTCGTGGTTCCCTGTGACGAGCACAGTGGGGATTTTGGCGTCGCTAAGGCGGCGGACCTCGTGGAGCGCGAACGCAATCGCTCGGTTGCTGGGTCGCGGGTGGTCGAAGAGGTCCCCGGCGTGGATGAACGCGTCGGGTGGGTCGGCGACGGCGGCATCGACGACGCGGCGGAACGCCTCTTGGGCGTCGACTTCGCGTTGGTTGTACCCCTCTGGAGTGAGGCGATTGTACGCCTGGTACCCGAGGTGGGTGTCCGCCACGTGGAAAAGCCGAGGCATCCCCGTTGGCTTCTATCGCTGCGGGAGGATTTAGCGCCTTCCGCCGGGCCGGTGAAAGTGGCTTCCGGCTTGGAAAGCGTTATGAGGCCCGGGTGGGATTCGCACCCCCGTAGCGCCGTGCAGCGCCCCGACTTTTCAGGTCGGCGCGTTCGACCCTCCTCTGCCACCGGGCCCT
>CAYVGY010000225.1:348-2718 GCA_964451065.1 uncultured Halobacteriales archaeon | reverse complement strand
CATTCCTGATCTCCCTCCTGCTCATCCCCTCCGGCAGCGCCCCCGCTGATCCTCCACCGTTCTCCCATTCCTGCTTTGCGGCATCCAATTCCTCCTGCTTCCTCTGCCCGTCCAGGTATCGCCCATACTCCGCCACGGCATCGATCGCCCGCGCCCCCTCGCCGAAGGCGTAATCGAAGAGCGTCTTCGCCGCGGCGAGGATCGCAGAAGCCTCCGGCAGATCCACCCCCGCCTTCTTCTCCGCCGCCGACGCCCTCTCCCCAAACTGCGCCCGCAGCACCCCCTCGTCCCCGCCCTTCTTCATCTGGAGGAGCGTGTTGACTGCATCCTGCAAGAGGATCCCGCAGGCGTCCGCGTACGTCCCCAGCAGGACGCGCGCGTTCTCGAGGTACTGCGTGCGCTCCTCGTGGAACCACCGCGCCACGTCCCCCCGCTCGAAGCCGGCGAACTGCGTGTTCCACCGTCGGTCAATCTCCGCATCCCAGTTTTCCCCTTGGAATTCCGGCCGAAGCGCGAGCGCCCGTGCGTAGCCCTCATCCAGGGAGAGGAAGAACTTCTGCGCGCCGGAGAGTGTGGCTGTTTTCTCGTAGAGTTGCGTCTGGTAGATCCGCTGGATTTGATTGTCGGCGATGTTGATGGCCGAGATGCTCCGGATCTTCTCAAATGCTGCTGTCGCCCCCGCCGCCCCCGGATCGCTCCCGTCCATCGGCGCCATCGTGAGGCCGACACCCGCGTCCACCGGCGTGAGCATCCGGGTCGCCTGGTCCCAGTGGAAGGTCACGCTCGCGAGCACCTTCCCGTACGCCCGGTCCCGCAGCGTCAGGGCGTAGTCATCCGAGCGGCGATTCCACGGAAACGTGACGCTCGCCATCGAAAACAGCGTCCCGCCCTCATGGCTGCTCTCGGCGGTCGCCGTATCATCAAAAAACTCGAAGCTGAGGACCGTCTTGTCGTTCGGTGCCTGGAATGCGACGAGAACCTGCGTCCCCTCCACCCGCGCGATCTCGAGCTTCGGCACAATCGGTTCCTTCTCCATGAGCCCTGCATCCACATCGTCCATCGGGAGGTTCTCCGTGAGCAGCACCGCGTCGTTCCACGCCGCGTCGTAGAAGAGGGTCGCTTCGTCGAGGAGCACCCTGCGCTTCGCGTCGGCGAAGAGACGCACGAAGACCGTGCCGGAGGAGCCGTTGCCCAACCGGTTCAGACGGAACCCCCACGTCCCGTCCCTTGTTCCTTCCGGGTGTTCGACGGTCTCGCGAATGAGCCAGCGCTCCATGCCCGCCTTGTTCGGGTTGATCACTTCCACAATCGTCCGGGGGCCGGGATTGCGGAAGGAGACGCCGATGTCCGTGAACCAGTAGGTCTGGTACGAGACATCCATCCGCATCCGCGCGTGGGGGATGCGGTTGGCTTCCTCCTCCGCCATCGCGCTCAGGGCATGCGCAAGCTCCTCGGCCGCCGCCTGGCGCTCCGCCTCTTCGCGTGCAATCCTCTCCGCCTCTTCACGAGCAATCCGTTCAGCCTCCTCCCCGGGCATCCCCTCCGCCTGTGCCGCCATCACCCGTCTCTCCGCGGGAGGCCGTGGCGCGCCGAGGGCGGCCGCCAGCCCCTCCCTGACGGGGGAATCGAGCAGGACTGCATCGAGCGCCGCCAGCAGTTGTGGTCGCGTATCGCCCTTCTCCCGTACCGCCCCGGCTATGCGTTCCGCAAGCTGCGTGAGTTCCTGCTCCGTCATCGCGAGCTTCCCTGCCCCGGGCATCCCCTCCACCCTCTCCTCGAGCAGGGCCGCCAGCGCCCGGCGCTCCTCTGCCGTGTCGCCGTCCATATGGCCCGCTTGCGCCCGGATGTCCGGATCCTGCCGGTACAGCGTGGAGAGGAGATCGTCCTGCCGTTTCCGGACATCGTGCAGGGACTCCTCTGCCGCTGCGTGGTCGCGCCGAAGCGCCTGCATCTCCTCCCGCTGCCGCTGCGCTTCCGACACCCAGGCCTGTGCCGACCGGGGGAAGGGGAGATGCTGCGCGGTGAACTGCCGCTGCAGCGGGAACAGGGAACGGAAGGACCGGCGGAAGAAGCGGTTGAGCGCATGCTGCAGCGCCGCCATCCCCTTCGTCGCCCGCGCCGCATTTCCTTGCTCGAGGGAGGCGGCGACCGTTCCTGCCCGCGTCAGCATCGCCCCGGCCGCTCTCTCGTGCGCGGCCAGGAGCGCGGGAGGAGTGTTCCATACGGGGGACGGTTTCCCGAAGACCGGCACCGGACCGGAGGTGTCACCGCGGGCGTCGAACGGCGAGCGATCGTACGGCGTCTGCGCCGCGAGATCTCCAAGATGCCGGGACAAAGCCTGATACCGCGCGGCTGCGATGCCCTCCTCCC
>CAYVGY010000225.1:0-338 GCA_964451065.1 uncultured Halobacteriales archaeon | reverse complement strand
GTCGGCATGGTGCGCGGACGGGTCTGCGCGTTCCGCTGCGCCGTTTCCAGCACCTCCGCGATCTGCCCGCTCACCGCCCGCATCACCGCGGCGACGTCCATCGGCGTCTCCGGGGTGCTGCCGTCCATCATCGTCCGCTCCTCGAGGGATTCGAAGGAACTCCTGTGCGTGCGTCGCTGCGGGGTGTCCATACAAGGAAGGGGGAAAGTGCGCCCCCATTCCATCTCCTTCCCAAGGCGCGGGGGAGGGGGCTGCGCGAAAGATCCCGGAAGACACGACGGAAAAACGTCTTCGGGCAGCGGAAAACCGGCGTTCTTTCCGGCGATGGAACGGGGGGC
>CAYVGY010000224.1:0-2730 GCA_964451065.1 uncultured Halobacteriales archaeon | reverse complement strand
GGCTTCGTCCAGCACGAGCCTCCTCCGGGGGCCATGGCGGCTCCCGTCTGACTCCTAGCCCACCGTACGTTTCGTTGCCGTCCCTGAAACCAAATGGTCTTACCCAAACACGATCTGCTGACCCCGTGCGCGCCCTCGTGCTCGAAGGCGGAGGCATGCGGGGCGCCTACACGAATGGCGTCCTGGCGGCGCTCGAAGACCGAGGCTTTCGGACCGTGGATGCCGTGTATGGGACCTCCGCCGGCGGCGCCATGGCCGCCTGGTGGAGCGCCGGCCAAGCCCGCTATGCGCTAGGCACGTGGAAATACGCGGGGGATCCGAGGATCCTCTCGATGCGCCGATGGCTCACGCTGCGCGGACCCTTGCTCGACCACGACACGCTCTTCCACGTGGTCTACGTCAACGAGCATCCGCTCAACCTTGACGCGGTCCAACGCGCGCGGCACCCGGTCATCGTCACGGCCACCGACGCCGACTCCGCCCAGACGGTCTACGTCGACCTGCGCGACGGCCAGGTCCTGGACTGGCTCCGCGCAACGGGACGTCTCCCGCTCGCCGCCGGCGTCCCGGTCGTGATTGGCGGTCGACGCTACCTGGACGGCGGAATGTCGGACCCGATCCCCATGGCCAAAGCCATCGCCGACGGCGCTACGGAAATCCTCTGCATCCTCAACAATCCGCCGGGGCCGCGCAAGGCCGAGCCGGGCCTGACGCTGCGCATCATCGCGAAGAAATATCCCCGCATGGCGGACCTGGCGCGCCGCCACCACGAGCTCCACGACCAAGCCGTACGGCTTGCGGAGCATCCGCCCGCCGGCGTTGCCGTCCACGTCGTCCGTCCCGTGCAGGCCCTACGCGTGGGACGCTTGACGAGCAATCTCCGCCGCGTGCAGGCCGCCATCGAACTCGGCGAAGCCGATGGGTACGCGTTCGCCGACGCGCATCCCGCATGGCTCACGAACACAACGAAACCGAATCTCAGCCGTCGTCCGAGATGACGACGCGCGCCAGCCGCGCCACGTAGAGGTCCGTGTCGCCCTTTTCATCGCGCGCCGTGCGGGCGTCGGGCCAGATTGGGTACACCGTGTCGTCGCTCGCCGCGATGGCCAGGTAGTCCCCCATGAAGTTCGCGTCCGTGAAGCCGTCCGCGTCCACCAGGAAGGGCGCGTCCGTCACGATCTGCTCCGACCAGTTCTTGCCGTCGAAGCTCGAAGCGACGTACGCCTCGAGGTAGTGGTTGCGAGGGTCCACGCGGGAATCCAGCCACGTGATGTGGAGGGCGTCGTCCGGACCCGCCGTGATCCAGGCGAAGTACTGGCTCGCATTGTTCTGGGCGAGGTCCTGGTTGACGCGCACGGGCTCCACCCACGTCTTGCCGCCATCGTGGCTGTGCGACGCGAATACGTCGCCGTCGCCGGTCTCGTTCGAGGTCCAGACGACGGACAGACGACCCGCATGGAGGCTCGAGGCCGGGTCGGCCGCGATGACGGGGAAGCTGTTGACCCGGTGGCGGTGCTTCGCCTCGACGGGCTTCGCCTCCGCCACGACGACGGGCTCCGACCACGTCGCGCCCTTGTCCTTGCTGGTACGCACGACGACGTTCATGAGGCCCGACTCGTCCGTGTCGCCGCCGAACTCGCCCCAGGTCACGGCCACCGTGCCATCCGGCGTGACCGCAGGGACGCTTCCCTGGTTCCACGTCGTGCGCGAGAGTTTCACCGGGTCGCTCCAGGTCTTCCCCTTGTCCACGCTCTTGATGAGGTAGATGGGCCCCTCGTCGATGGTGCCGCTGAAGAACTTGTACCATGTCCACGTCACGTAGACGGTGCCGTCGGGGCCGACCGCGATGAACTCCTTGTCGTTGAAGATCGTGGCCGTCGCGCCGACCGGCATGACGGGGTTGGTGGCGACCACGAGCGGTCCCGCGCCGAGGGACGGCGTCGCGACGTTGTCCCACGTGTCGCCGCCGTCGAGGCTGCGGGCGATGAAGAGGGTCGGGCCTTCGAAATAGGTAACGCTGGCGGCCGGGTTTGTCCCCGCGATGCCGCTCACGGATTCCGATTCGCCGATTCGCTTGAACGCGATGCCGGCGTAGTACACCGTGCCGTCGGGCGCGAACGCGATGGCCGCGTCGCCGGCCGCGGTCTGGCCGGTGAGGCCACTCACCCGCGGGTCGCCGGGATAACCGGGAATCCACGACTGGGTCCAGGACTGGCCGCCGTTGCGGCTCACGTACACGCCGGTCCAGACCGTGTTACCGAGGTTGTAGTCGTTGCCGCCTGCGACGAGGTGCTTGGGGTCCTTGGGGTCAACGGCGATGGAGGGCTCGTTCACAGGCTTCGGCCCCATCGCTGCGGCCACGTTGCACAGGTCGAGGACCCGGCCCGCCGCGTCGAAGCGGCCCTCGGCCTTCTTGCAGAGAGGTGAGAAATTGGGCAACGTTCCGAGAAGGTCGCCCGCGTCATCCGGGGCGTCGGGTGTCTCGGCCAGGCACCCGGCGAGCGCCGTGGTCACGAGGATGAAAACGGGCGTTGAGCGACGTCCACCAACCATACGAATCCCTTGGGAAGTGTCCTGGGGGCGTTTAAAAGGTTTCTGCGACCTTGGGGACTGCGAAATCTCAGCCACGGATAGACTATATGGAGGGGAGCGAATGGGCAAACATGTTGGTTGGCAGGCCCACCGCGATTATTGTAATCGCGCTGGTTGCACTTCCCGGCGCCGCAGCGT
>CAYVGY010000223.1:0-2736 GCA_964451065.1 uncultured Halobacteriales archaeon | reverse complement strand
ATCCGACCCGACAGCCCCGGCACAGCGTACCACATGCCGCAGGGAATCCTTCTGGCGTGGGGCCCAGGCGTCCACGCGGACGCGGGACGCCATGAAGTGAGCACGGCGGACTTCGCGCCGACTGTCCTCGAACTGTTCGGCCGCCCCGTCCCCACGTACATGAAAGGCCATTCTTTCTCGCGTCGCCTCTTCTCGAAGGAGCCTGGCCGTTCTGGGCCTGGTTCACTCGTCGGGGAAACGCCGCCGACGAGCGCGTGACCAAACCCGCCTGGACGAAGCTCTGGGTCGGCCCTTCGTAGACGACTGCTGGAGTCGCCGGCGGCAGTCTTGGCGACGGCGGGCAGACCAGGTTTTTGGTCGGGCTCGATATGGGCGCCGAGCGCCCAAGGGGCGCGCGCGCCGCGCATGGCGGAAAGGCGTTTTTCAGGTGGGGGAGGGGGCGCGTGCCAGAAAGTGAAACGAGCAGGGGTGGCGCTCGAATCCGTCGGCTCCAGGTAGCCCTCTACGCCATCGTGGAACGAATCGCAGCCAGCCCCCGTCTAGCCGGCGGGTCGCTATGCAAATCCCCGTACGGGCTCACCTGCGCGCCTTTGCCTTGGACTACTCCTTGGGACGCCACTTCTGGTTGCCTGGCATTTCAACCCTTGAGATAAAGGGAACGCTCCGGCGTGGTTGAAGCGGGGCTCGGGTCCGCGCGGGCGAAGCTTCGTGGGATTCGGATGACCCGCCGAATCCGTCGCTGGAAATTCTTTTAGTCGCCGAGGGCTGCCCGGGACCAGTTCGAGGCGCAGCTCCATGCCCGATGTCACGGTCTCGGCCGCATCCGCGCTCGACTTCGAACGTTTCGCTGAGCTACAACGGGAAGCGTTCGCTGAGATTGCCGCGGTGTCGGGCACGCCCATGACCCAGACGAGCGACTACTACCGCTGGAAGTACCGGACTCCGTTCGGGGAAGCCAAGATCGCTCTCGTGCATCAAGACGGTGAGCCCGTGGCCGCCAACTCCATGTATCCCCTTCGCGTCGTCGATGGCGCCGAGTCTTTGGACGTGTGGGAATCGTGCGACACCGCCACCGTTCCCAAGGCGCGGGGCAAGGGGTACTTCATGACGTGCCTCCAGGCCCTCAAGAAAGAGCTTGGGCCCAACCAAATCTTCTTTGGGTTCCCCAACTCGAATTCAATCCACGGGTTCGAGAAGTTCGGATGGTCCCAGCATGGGTGGGTGGATGCTTCGCTCCGGATTTTCCCGGGCCCGTCCCGGTCCAAGGATTTCCACGTCGTCGAGCTCAAGGCGTTCGACGCGCGCCAAGACATCCTGGCCCGGAAATGGGCCGACCTCGGCGGGCCCACGCTCGACCGGTCGGCGGCCTACATGAACTGGCGATATTTTCGGCACCCAGTGAACTCCTACGCGGCGTTCGCCTACGAGCAGAAAGGCGATCATCGGGGTGTCGTGGTCGTCCGATCCGCGCAGGTGAAGAACCGTCAGGTCACCCTCGTCATGGACCTCTTGGCGCTCGATTCCAAAACGCGTCGCAGTCTCTTTTCAACCGCCGCCGCCTGGGGGCGCCGGCAGGGAGCGCCGCGGGTCCTGCTCATGAACAACACGGTGAGCCGGGCCCGGGCGTTGGCCAACCTCTTCGCGCCGATTCCCCGGTGGGCCCTTCGCACCAAGCACGTCCTGATGGGGGCCGCGACGGGGCCGCATGCGGAAGCCGTTCTCAACCGGCGATGGCGCGTGCAGCTTGGCGACGGCGACGGCTTTTGAGGGGCGTCGTTACCGTCGGCCTTCCTCGCGCGCGAATTCTGCCATGGTGAGGCTCCGCATTCCGTAATCCCTTCGCAGCTTGACGAACGTCTCGAGGATGCGGCGCAAGAACGCAAGGTTGTCTTCGACGCGGGCGCCGAAGTTATGGGGGTGCCACCAGAGGTGGTACAGATGCCCTTTGCGGGCCGCGTGGCGGAGGTCAGAGACGATGCGACGCCTTCGCAGCGGTTCCAGGAATGCGAGCGGCTTCGAGACCGGCCGGAGAAACCGGCTGGCGGGCACGTTGAACGGAGGGCCCTGGGTGGGCCCCTCCAAGGGGAACGTGTTGCGGCCGGAAAGCGGGACGTAGGCGTCGGCCAACCGGCAAATGCGCCGGGGAAGCGATTCCCGTGAGGACGGCCGCGGTCGGTAGAGCCAGGAGGGGTAGATTCCTCGGTACACCGGGAACCCGGTTTCTGCAGCGACTCCCACGTAGTCGGGGTTCATTTGGTTCCGGGGGAAGACGACCGATTCCATCCGGAGGCCCCACGCGTCCGCGGCACGTCTGGCCGCGGCAAGGTCGGAGCGGAATTGGTCCTTGGTTTGCCCGGCCTCTAGGCAATAGTAGTGTGAGAACGTGTGGGTCGCTATCTCTTGGTTTGGTGTGGCCTGGATTTTCTCGACGAGGCTTGGTGCGTAATGGTAGGGGTCTTGTGCTTCGTCCTCGCCGAGGCCGTCCAAGTCCTGGTAGGGGTCGAGTCGCGCATCCTCGTAGGTTGGTGGATCTTCGGGAAGCCCTTGCAGAAGGTCCGTCTTGTTGCGGAAAAATAGCAGGCCGACCGTGGCCCCCGTGGCGTGGATTTTGTATTCCTTGAAAAGATTCAGGAGTGCCGGTACGACGCGGCGGACGCCCAAGAGGTTTTCCCGGTAGGCGTCGACGGTGCGGACGTCGCGGACGCCCCAGTGGAGCTCAAGGTCGAGGGAGACGAC
>CAYVGY010000222.1:0-2767 GCA_964451065.1 uncultured Halobacteriales archaeon | reverse complement strand
CAGGATGGACGGGTTGCCGCCGCACCAGGTGTCGTCGTTGAGGTCCTGGCAGTACTGGCCGACCGAGGGGTTGTTGAGGTCGTCGTTGATGGTCAACGAGGTCTGGCCAAGGGCGTTCGGGGCCAGGTGACCGGCGCAGAAGTTGACGAGACCGACCGTGCGCTCGCCGAGGGCTGCATCGACTTCATCGGGGGGACAGGACGTGCCGAAGCCGACCACGACGCCGACGCCGACGTTCCAATTCACGTATTCGCGCGAGTGCGCCGCCGCGAGTCCCGTAAAGGAGACCGCGAGGAGTGTCGCGCCGAGGGCGATAGCTGCCTTGTTCATTGCGTTTTTTCCTCCTTGGATTTGGGCCCGTGGGCCCAAGAAAGGAAGAGGAGGGGTGGGGTAGTAGCCGTTGTGGATGGCCGGTGTTTAGACGAAACTGAATCCTGGCGCGGGGCCCGTCCCGCCAAGAGATTCATGTCGTCGCCTCGTGTATCTGCTCGCCGCTCCATACACGATTCGCCAACGGTCGGACCGGTGGGAATCGATTGAGGGCCCTCCGAATCCTCTATAATCCGGGCCCGCTCATCCCCGCGTTCCTGTCATGCGACCTCAACATGTCTCCTCCGCCCGGACGGGGATGGTCGCCTGGGTCCTCGTCGCCGGCGCCTTGGCGGGGTGTGCCCATGTGGACGAGGATGGCCCGGACGGTCCTCCGCTCGAAATCAGCCTCGAGCCGCCTCCCTCCAGGATCAACATCACGGAACCCTTCACCCTGGCGTGGACCCTCAACACGACGCACGGGGGACCCATTAGCGTTGTCCACACGGCGATCCATTGGGCGTCCCACTCCGTCGAGGACCCCGCAAGCCCCGCCGACTACGGCAACACGACCGGCGCCCGGAGCGTCGAGGCTCCCGGCCGGTACGAGACTCCACTCACCCTCAACCAGTCCGGCACCTATCACGCGCGCGCCCACGCCTCCTACGAGGGCCGCGAGTACTGGAGCCAAGAGTACCGGCTCACGGCCAGCTACCCCAATCTCGAGGGCGACTGGCGGACCCTCAACGGGACCCTCCAACTCTACCGACTCACGACCTGGATTGAACGATGGGACGCCAACGCCACGGCGTGGACCCATGTCCAACCGACCTGCCCCAAGTTTCGATATTACGAGTACGACAACGCGACGCGCCTGATCTATCTCGACAACAGCATCGCGCTCCACCCGTCAAGCCCGGGCCCGTTGACCGCGCTTTGGCTCAACAACCGCGCCTACGGCGCCAACTGCTTCAGCCTCGGGTTCTTCGGCATCAACGAGAACCCGATGACGCGCAACCTCCCCGTCTTCGGCCAGTCGCCCACGGACGACTTCATGTTCATCAACGTGACCTTCACACGCAACGGGACCCAGCCGCCCCACCAAATCCGGGTCCACAACCAGACGTTCGACGAGGGCGTGAACGGGACCGTGACGTGGGAGGCGCGCAACCCCGACGACCCCAGCCGTCTCTACCGGGCTCGCGCCGAGCTTGAGGCGCTCGGACCCCACCCCTACGCGTCCGTCCGGCGGACGTGACGCCTCAACGCCGCGGACGACCCAGGACGACGCCCACCAGATCGTACCCCATGGGGCAGTCGAGACCGGCCTCAACCCCATCGAGCGCGTACTCCTGGCCGGCGGTCAAGCCGCGCGGAAAACACCGGTCCCAGTTTCCGCAGCCACGGAAACGACAAACGGGCGGGGCCCACCGCACCATCGTCCCCCGCGTCTTGGCGCGTTCCAGGCTCGCGGCCAACGGAACGTCCTCGACCTCGACGACTTGCGCGCCGCCGTCGTGGACCCCGCAAACACCGTGCTGCAGGGGCCGCACCGACACGACCTCGTATTCGCGATCCCACTCGAGATTCTGGCAGGCCTTGGCGATGGGGCACGAGCCGGCGACCTCGCAGGGTTGCTCGTTGAGGAATCGTTGGCCGGCGCGGGCCCACGAACGGCCGACGACGGTCACGCGGCGCACGCGGCGCCCATGGAGGGTTCTCCTATCTGAGCCTTGTGGCCGAGCCTTCCAGCACGCCGGTTTCCTTCGCCAACCGCACGGCCGCCTCACGCGTAAGTCCCGTCTCTCCGAGAATCGTGTACCGGTCAGGCCGAATCGTGTGGGCCGTCCGCAGCGCGGACAAGATGACGTCGGGCTTGTGCCCCAGCTCCCGCGCCGTCGTGGGCGCGCCAATCCGATGGAGCGCGTCCTGGATCTGGCGCCAGTCGCCGTGATGGAGTCGCATCATCATGATGGCCCCCACGCCGCATTGTTCCCCGTGCATGGCCACGCCGGGCGCGAGGCGGTCCAGCATGTGGCTGAACAGGTGCTCCGACCCCGAGGCCGGACGCGAGTTGCCGGCCACACTCATCGCCACACCGCTCGTGATGAGGCTCTTCACCACGACCCAGACCGAGGCCTCCAGGCCGGGCCGAATCCCATCCGCCTCCTCCAGCACGAACTCGGCGCTCGTCCGTCCCAGCGCGGCGGCGAACGAGGAGAACTCCTCCCCCTTGAGGGAGGCGGCCAATTCCCAGTCCTTGACGGCCACCAGATTCGCCAACACGTCGCCGCATCCGGAGGCCAGCATACGGAACGGCGCCTGGGCAATGAGTTGGGTGTCGGCCACGATCGCCATGGGAGGCGTCGCGGAACGGCTCACGTTGCCCCGGGTCTCCTTGATGCTGGCCTGGCCGGACGCGATGCCGTCGTGGGCGGCGGAGGTGGGGAGGGAAATG
>CAYVGY010000221.1:0-2774 GCA_964451065.1 uncultured Halobacteriales archaeon | reverse complement strand
GCCAGCGGATGCTCAAGATTACCCGCGACGGGCGGGTCGCGGGGCTGTGCGTCTATTCCATCGATGGCAAAGGGCGCTGCTTCGTCTACCTATTGGTCGGTGAACATCAACAGGATTTGGTTCCCCTTGCGCGAGCGACAGCGCGCGAGTTGTTCGCGGCTACGAACGCTTCATTCATCTACACCTGGGAGCCCCTCAGTCCCGACCTACATCTGGCTTTCCGAAAGGCGCGCTTCCTTCCAAATCCGTTTCCGAGGGGTCCGTTCTCTTACCGCGTGCCGCTGATCGTGCAGTCCGACGTGCCGCGCGTGGAAGGTCTCGACTGGTATGAGCCGCACAACTACGACATTCAGTGCCTCATGCAAGATTGACCGAGGGGGAGTTGCCGCTGATTCGGGTAATGCACGTGCTTCCGCCCAAGATTCTCTTCGGAGACCTCATGGAAGGAATTCGCCGATACTCGGATCGAAGCCGTTTCGAGCTCCACTTCTCCACTTTGGAGGCCGCAGAGCACATCCCGGCGCGCGGCGAGCTCCCGTCGCTGCGTTCCTTCGGGTTAGGCTTCCGCAACCAGGCCTTCCTTCCGTGGTCCGTGGCCCGTCTGGCAACTCTTCTGCGGACCCGCCGAATCGACATTGTCCACACCCACCTCTTCTGGCCCTCCGTGGTAGGTCTGTTGGCCGGCCGGATTGCGGCCGTCAGGGCGGTTGTCCAGACGCGGCATTACGGCGACCTGTTACAACGGATGGGCATGGCAAGAAAGGCGCGCCTGTACGGCCGAATCGCGCACCACCTTGACCTGACAATTGCGAACTCCGCGTCTACGAAGCGAGTGATGATCGAGCGGGAAGGGGTGGCCCCGGAGGCTGTTGAGGTGATTCCAGTCGCTGTACAGTTCGATTCCTTCACCGCGCCGCCAGCAGAACTTCGGGCCGAGAATCGGTTGCGTTGGGGCGGAGACGCTGATTTCCTGGTCGGAGCCGTCGGGCGCTTCGTGGACCTCAAAGGGTTCCACCTCGCCATCGAAGCACTTAAGCGCGTGCTTGAAACACGGCCCCGCGCAACGCTAGTGATTGCGGGATCTGGACCCCGCAAGGCCCATCTCCAGAAAGTTGCTCTGGACCTCGGGATTGGACACGCGGTCCGGTTGGTTCCCCCGGTCTACTGGGAGGAACTAAACGCGTTCTACGATTCGCTTGATGCCTTCGTGCAACCGTCGCTGAGCGAAGGCTTCGGTTTGACCGTTGTGGAAGCCATGGGGATGGGCAAGCCCGTCGTGGCATTCGATATCGGACCGATGCGAGAAATTGTCGCCCCGGGCAAGACCGGGTTCCTTGTTCCCGAGGGCGACACTCGGGCAATGGCCGACGCGCTGGTGGTCCTGGCCCGGGATTCCGGACTGCGCGGACGCATCGGCGAATCCGCACGCGAGAGTGTCCGGTCGAGATTCGATATGAGCGACATGGGTCAACGCTACGAGTCTGTGTACGCGAGGCTCTCGCATCGGGACCGAGGGCCAACGGTCCCGCGAGTGCCGACCGGTCCATCCGGAAAGCCGACGGGCAACTCCCCCATGTAGCGGGGCGGCACGTAGGGGGTTACGACGACAGGTTTTCAAGGAGGGCCCACTTTGGATGCGCCGGCGCGGCCGTGAAGCTCATCCTCTATGAACTCAACGAGGTCCCCTGGCGGGTCGTCGACGACTACGTCGCATCGCACGCCCGCTCGAATTGGGCGCGTTTCGTCCAGGAATCCGCCTGCTTCACTACTGTCTCCCCGGATGTGGGCGAACTCTCACCATGGATCACGTGGCCCACGATGCACCGGGGCGTCCCCAATACCGAGCATGGCGTTGCGTTCCTCGGTCAGGACCCCGAGACGTTCAAGTTCGACCCGATCTGGAAGATTCTCCATGACGCGGGCCACACCATCGGGGTTTTCGGAAGCCTGCAGAGTTGGCCCGTCCCCCCCTTGGGGCCCAAGGATTTCTACGTGCCAGACACGTTCGCCCGGGACCCGAACTGCCACCCCCCGTCGCTCGCCGCCTTCCAGCGGTTCAACCTCGAAAACGTGCGGGAAAACGGACGCGTCGTTCGGTCACGCCCGAGCGTGAAGGAGGCCGGCGCCGCCGCCTTCCGCCTGTGGCGCCTGGGTCTCCGCACGTCGACGCTCGTCAGCGCGGGCGGCCAGTTGGCCGCCGAGATGTACGACCGCCGCTACGCGTTCCGTCGGGCCGTCTACCAGGGAAAGATCGCCTTCGACCTTTACGAGAAGACCTGGCTCCGCTTTCAGCCCGATTTTTCGACATTCTTCACCAACCAAGTGGCGGGTCTCCAGCACCGCTACTGGCAGGCAAAGTATCCCGCAGACTACTCGGGCGACGACGTCGTCCTGGACCCGTTCTTCCGCGGCGCCATCGACTATGGCATGGCGATCGCCGATGCGCACTTGGGCCGGCTAATGCGGGCCGCGCGCCGCACCGGGGCCATGCTCGTCGTGGCGAGCAGCATGGGCCAGGAAGCCGTGCACAAAGGCAAGTCCGAGACACCGGCGGAACTCCAGCTCCGCGACATAGACCGGCTCGCGGGCCTCGTCGGGCTCGCGGGGAGCTTCACTCGGAACCTGGCGATGGAGCCTCAGGTCGCGCTCGAGTTTAGGCACGCGTCAGACCTGGACGTTTTCAACCGGGCCCTCGGAGAATTCACTGACGGCCAAGGCCACTCTCTTTTCCGGACGACGCACACCGGTCTCTCTCTGAGCGTCACCATCATTTC
>CAYVGY010000220.1:0-2776 GCA_964451065.1 uncultured Halobacteriales archaeon | reverse complement strand
CCCGACGCGTCCCCGTGCGTCGCGGGGGCCGCGTCGCGGTCCGCGTGCGAGGCGGTGCGGTTCGTGGAGAACCTGGTCCACGTCGCCTTCGAGGACGTGGCAGTCGAGTACGGGCCGGAGCCGCCCTTGGACGGCTCCGTGGCGGTGGCGTCGCGGCGGGCCGGGGTGGATTATCCTCTCTGGGGGAGTTGGTTTGACGTGCGCGTCATCGTGGCCGTGTGGTCCACGGGACCGGAACCCGTCCCGACGTCGACGACGCCGGCGTGCGGGGCCGATACCGAAGTCCGCATCGAGTGGACCCTGGCTCCCGACACCGTGTCCCCCTTGCCGGTGGTTGGAACCTTCACGTCGTGCGGGTCCCGGGAACTCCGACTCGAATTGGCGAAGGCGCCGCCAACGACGGCCGGCTCCTGGAGCATCCGCGTCACGGGCCAGCCGGGGAACCTGGCAGCCAACTGCCCGGACAACTGGGACGCGGACACCAGGACGCTTGCTCCTTCATGGCCAGAATGCACCATCGACCTACCAGCGCCCGGCGTCTGGACGCTCATCGCGACGACCACGTTCGATGCCACTGTGGGAGAGTTCGAAATCCGAGTCACGTAAGGGTCGGCGACGCCGGTCTCAGACGATGTCGCGCCCGATCTGGGCCCCGATGCTTCCTCGGTTCCACGTGCTCGGGTTGGTCGTCTGCATCGGGGGGGCCATGAAGTCCATGGAGGTCAGCCACGGTCCCGTCCCCGCGAGGGTGCACGGGGCCAGGCTGCCGATCTCGGGGGGACCCACGCCCGACCAAAGGGGACAATAGGTCCAGTTCCCGGTGGAGTAGTCGAGGGCGCGGAACTCAAGGGACCAGCTCGTCATCATGATGCCCGTCATCCAGAGCACCTCGAAGTACAACCCGGGCCCGGCGGGGCTGACCGGTACCCCACAGGTGTTCGATTCCGTCGGTCCGGTCACGCTGGCCTCGCAGATCCACGACTTGCACGACTGGTTCAGCAACGTGCCCGTGTTCACGTTTGGCGTACTGTAGCACGGATCGTCCGTGGACGGGTCGCCTGCGGCCGGCGGGGCGGGAACGGCGAGCCCGGCAAGGGCCGCCACCAACACCAAAACCAACCCGCGCCGCCCGCCCACGATTCCACCTACCAAGGTACTAGCCAAGGCCACCGTGGGCCAAAAGCATTCCCCTCAGGCTTCGACGCCGCGTGTATAAACGGGGACACGCGACGGGGACGACGCGGCTACGCCGGGGACGCCTCAGTCGGCCGCGGGGCGCCCCGCCGCCTCCGCGGGACGCGCGCGCAGGACAGGACCCTCCGGGCGGGACGCGTCGCGCACGAGGAGGCCCCACTCGAGTCCGCGTTGGACCACGTAGAGGGCGCCCCGGCGCGAGATTCCGAACCGGGCCACGAGGGCCCCCACGACCTCCCCGGGCGCGCGCGGCTGCGCGGACACGAGGTCCCACGTGTACGCGACCTTCTCGTCCCGGTCCCGCAAGAAGCTACGCCTGACGTCCTCCGCGTGGCCGCGCACGGCCGAATAGGGCGCCGCCAACGTCAAGCCTCCATGGCGCACCAGCATCACCAAGTGGGTCCGTTCCAAGACGCGCAAGTGGTACTTGACGGCGTTGACGGACCAGCCCAGTCCGCCCGCGATGCGGGCCACGGACGAACCGGGACTCTGGCATACGACCTCGTACGTGAGGCGGCGGCGAGGATGGTCGAGGACGCGCTCGGGCCCGAACCGGGCGTAGAACGCGCCCGCGAAGTGGCCCCAGTGGTAGAGGAGGAAAGCCACGAGCGCCACGAGGAGGGCCGCGGCGGCGGAGGCGACGACGGGACTCGACATGGCGGATGGGGCGGCGGGCCGCTCGCCCGCCCACGTGGCCCCGTCCACGGCGACGAACGTCACGGAGCCGTCCAGGCTCCACGCGGCGGCGCCACCCCGTTCGTACGTGGATGCTCCCTCGAGGACGCCCACGGCTTGCAGGAGGTGGCCCCGCTCGGGCAGGGACGCGTCCCCGACGTGGACGCGTCCTTGGATGCTTGACCAGGACCAGTCGCCCGCCCAAGTGCCCTCGAGGCCGACGGCGGCCAGGAGGAGGCGCGACGGGTCCGACGCGGCCACGTGGCCGCGCGCGAGGGCGGCCTCCAGGAGGAGGACGTACCGGTCGTAGACGCGCAGTCCCGACCCCGTGACGGGGTCGACCCGGGTGAGGGACTCGTTCACGCGTTCCCCCGTGGAATAGACCCGACTTTCTCCGTTGTCGGATTCGGCGCGAAAGACACCGCCGTACACGAGGGAGAGCAGGGCTCCCTCGAAGGGGACGGGGCCGGTCGCGTCCGTGCGTACGATGCCGCCCCATCCCAGCGGGTGGAGGATGCGTGACCCGTGGGGGTCCATGAACGAGACGGAGGCGAGGCCGGGGACGCCTTGGAGGTCCCGCGGCGCCTCGATCGTGACCTCTTGAGGACCCGCGAGGCGCGCCGTGAACGCGCCGTCGCTGGCCACGGGGAAGATCCGGTACGAGCCTCCGCCCTCGGCGCGTTCCAGGACGAGGCGGCCCGTGAACGCCTCGTCCACGAGGACCTCCTCCGGCAGGGGCCCCTCCCCGTACCCGGCCGCGTCGAGGACGAAGCGGGGGAAGTTGATGAGGCGCAGGCGGGCGCCCGCCGCCTCGAGCGAGAAATCGATGGGGGCCGGGTCCGGGCCCGTGTCGTAGAGGAGGCCCGCGAGCGTCGTCGCGGCGTCCGCCGTGCCGGAGAACCGGGCC
>CAYVGY010000219.1:0-2847 GCA_964451065.1 uncultured Halobacteriales archaeon | reverse complement strand
CTCGGCGGACGCCGCCCGCTGGAAGGAGGCCGGCGTGGAGCGACTCCTAGCGCGTCGCGCCGGGCAGGGCGTGCGCATCGTGGTCGTGACGCCGGAGGGTTGGACGCCTCCTTCGCCTTCCATCCGCGTCGTGCACGCGCCGGAACCGCACGGCTTCCTTCCGGGGATCGAGACCGACGGCGCCCAGCTGCTGATGGTTCTGAACCCCGACGACGAGGACGCAAACCCAGGGTCCGAACGGGAGTGGTCGGTCTGGACCGTCCACGGGACGCAGGCGTCGCCGCTCGCGGCCCGGTTCCGGGAACCCTTCCCCCAAGCGCAAACGGGGAACACCCTACGAGAATCCGGCGTTCCCGAGCGAATCCGACGAGCCCCCTAACCCATGACCCCCTTCTCCTCGTTGGCGACCGTCGAACGGCCCCGTTCGGTTCCGAACCCACTGGTACCGGGAGGCGACAAGATTGAACGAGACGGCTCGAATCCTGGTTCCCCGGCAGGGTGAGTCTCCGGCGGGGGCGGGAGCCCCAGGACCCGAGCGCGACGGCCCGTCCGCGGCACGGGATTGGGATTGCCCATCAGCCGAGGCACCATCGAGGCCCATGGGGGCCGCCTCTGGTGCGAAAGCGAGGGCCCGGGCCATGGGTCCACGTTTTCCTTCACGGTCCCCGCCCTCGCGGCGGGAACCGGCGACACCCCGGGCACCAGCAGCGAGCCCGCCGGATCGGCCCAGCCCCGGTCGCAGCCGGGCCCCAAACGCTTGGCCAGCCGCGTCGTTGGATTACTCGCCCCTTGTCTGTCCATGACCGGACAGCCACTTCTAGAACTATGGGGGGACCCAATGGGAAGCCGTCCGGCGGTCGAGACCGGCCGGGCGCCGAGGGAGGAGTTGAAGGAAATGCCGACCCACGAAGCAACGGCGGTTCTTATGACGCGGGACATGGGCGAGAAGACGCAGCTCAAGGTCCGACTCCCCCTGCGCCAGGTCATCGCGCTCCAATCGGTGCGGCTGACCACGAAGCGGGACATCAGTTCCATCATCAGCGAGGCCCTGGCAGGATACCTTGAGGACTTCTGGGCCCATGTGGAGTCCTCACCGGCCCGCGAAGTTTCGATGCGACCCGGCTACCCGACGTTCTCCCCTGGAAAAGGCGGTGAACTCCCTGCAGGCTCGACCGAAGCTCCGCACGGCGCGTAAGCGCCTCCGCTTGCGCCGGTCCCTCCGACCGCGCGAGGGCCCGACACTGCCCGCCTCCTCCGGGACGCGGGGGCCGGGCCCCGCCGAGGCCACGCCCCAAGCCGCGACTTCGACGTTGGCGCCCGGACCTTCATCGCGCCGTCCGGAAGGACTCGCCGGGAAGGGGCCGGCTTCGAGGGTCATCCTCCTCGTGGACGACGACGGAGATGTGCTGGCCGCCCTCCGCACCTTCCTGGAAACCCTGTTCCCGGGGGTCACGATCCTCGCGTACGACGACCCCAGGGCCGCCTTGGACTGCCTCACGCGACACGCCATCGACCTCATCGTGGCCGACTTCCGGATGCCCCACATGGACGGCGTACAACTCGTTCGGGCCGCCCGCCAGTTCACGCCGGCCCCCGCCCTGATTCTTACGGGAAACCCGGAACTGGTTGCCGGGGAAGCCAGCGGACAGAACTGCGGCATCGAGGCGGTCTTCACCAAGCCCTCCGACTTGAACCGGCTCGTGGACTACATTCGGAACCGCTTCGCCGCCTAGCCGCAACCCCGCGCCGACTCCCATCTCTTCCCTCCGCCTCTCGGTTACCGGCTGGTCGCGACCCCGGCCAGCCGGAGTACCTTTTTTGTTTGCTCCCTAGAGAAGGCAATAGGAGCAGAGATACTACGGCGCTTGACCGGTCCACCGGGGGTCGTTTCCTCGGTCCCAGCCGAGAAAAGGCCTGCCCTGGACGGCCCTTCGCTCTGGGTGCTCTCGTTCAGTTGTTTCAGCCGACGGCGCCAAGCAAGATTCCTCCGAGGTGGAGGTCGCCGCGGAAGATGCACGGGTCGTTCGCTCCCAATTCCGTGCCGCAGGAGGGGTTGCCCTCCACCGAATAAGTGGCCCGAAGGTGGGCGCCGGCGGGGGGAAAGTCTCGCCAATGTCTGGTGGAGCAATTGATGGACAGGAACGGCGTCGTGATGGCGGCGACTTCATACGCCCAAATCCCAAGGCTCGGCGTGCACGTGATCCTTTCGAGGAGCGCGCCGGACGAGTCACGGATGGAGAGCTCGGTGAAGCCTCCAACGGCCGTAATCGCCTGCGTCCTGGAGAAGTGGTAGACGTTGGACGTGGGGCCTTTGGAAGGCATGATGAAGTCACAACTGGATTGCCGGTTGAGCCTGACGGCGCACCAGCCCGTTTCTGCTCCAAAATCACTGGCTCCGAGAATTTCATAGGGGCTCGACTCCGCAGAGGGAGCCAGGGCGACCAGGAACCCCGCTAGGGCCACGAGCATGACGGTGGATGTTTGCATGATGGGCGGGCGGCGGAGCCACCTGGTATCCCTTTTGGCACGCGGACCTGCCCAGAGATGCGCCTGGCCGCTTGGCCACGCGGCCCGGTCCATCGGTCGTTCACCATGATGGGCGTGCACTCTCGCAGGCGCGTCAGGCGGTCGTGCCTCAAGCCATTCTAGGGAATCCCGGCACGGCGCACCTCATGCCGATACGGACCCTGAAGCCATTCGCGCTCGTCGCCCTGCTCGCGCTCGCGGCCGCCCCGTCATTGCCGGTGGGGGCGAATCCCGATGACAAGACCGTTGTCCTCCTGCCCTTCGGTGCGGCCCATTGGAGGTACTGGGAGAACGGCTCGCCCGCGGGCAGCGACCCCAAAA
>CAYVGY010000218.1:0-2851 GCA_964451065.1 uncultured Halobacteriales archaeon | reverse complement strand
CTCTTCTCGCTCATCACCCAGAACTGGCGCGGCCGTCCCCTGACGAGGCTCGCCGTGGTCGTGAGCCTCATCGCGGCCACCCGCAACCAGACAGGGCGGCGCATCCGAGCCGAACTCGACCGGCGCAAGTACCCCAAAGGCGAGAAGCCGCCGATGAGGAAATGGCCGCCCTCACCCTGCGCCCCGACCCGTTTCACGGCGACTGGAACTACACGATCCGGCTATGCGTCGCGAAGCAGAGGTAGACCCCATTGCTCTCTTACGAGCCCTTACGGTGCCGGCCCGCAGCGCGATGCCGGATCCGGGTCGCCAGCCATCTCGAGCAGTTCTCTGCACCAGCCTTGGACGTGGGGAGCCGCAAGGCACGAGGAGGACGTTCCGAGACACGCCATCACTCCCCATGCCCACGTTTCCGCGCCCTGCGGGGCGCCTTGGTACGTGGCGAAGACATCGTAGGAGCCTGCTGGGACACGGGTGGATCCCGCGGGCCAGGAAAAGGCGCACGAGCCGCCCGAAGTGCCTCCAATGGGGCTGCTATCGCAGGGCCAGCCAAAGCTGGTCTGCGGAGCCCCGCCTTTTCGAAGGACACCGGCGATGTCGTACAGGCCCAATTGGGCGAGTGGCGGGTAGGAGACCGCCTGGATCCAGAGTTTCTCCCCGGCCGCGCCTTGCTCGTTGAGGACGATGGGGGGCTCCGTTTTGCATTGGAAGGAGCCTTGCCCGGCAACCACGAGGTCGCCGCAATACCCCTCCCGGGCTTGACCGTCCGCGGCGCCCATGGGCAGGATGCTAATCGAAGAGATGAACAAGACCGACGCGATCCTTGCCCACCATCCATTCCTCATGGATCAATCTCCTCGAAACAATCTCTGGCGGTCATGAGATATGAGTCTTCACCGGCAAGTTTTTCCCCAGAAGGGAGAGGCGGGGGCGAAAAGGCGCCTTGCCCCGACTCCAGGCTAAGTGGTTCCGCCAATTGGCGCGTCGCCGCCCGGGAGGGGAAGATCCCCGGGATCGCCGGCGTTAAGCTCCTGGCCATTGCAGGTCTCGTCGGTCGTGGCGGAGGCTTCATTGGAGCGATGCCCCTCGTTTCCGGCAGCGTCGACCGCGCTAACCTGGTAGAAGTAGTTCGTGTCGTCCTGCAGATTGGAGTCCCTATGGGAGAGGGTCGGCGAATCGACCTGGGCCACGGGCGACGTCGCCGCGTGGAGCTCTGTGGAACTCAGGCCGCGGTAAATCTTGTATTTGGCTACGCCGACGTTGTCCGTGGCGGCCCCCCATTCCAGGTCGAGCTTGGTGCACCAGCCCTCGACGGTCGACGCGTCCAGGTGCCCTGGTTTTGTGGGGGCGATCAGGTCCGTGTTCGGGCCTTGAGACGTTGGACTACTTAGGGTCCGTTCAGCTTCGACGATGTTGATTCGAAGCGATAGCTCGACGGCGGCATGGAGGAAGGGGTGGTAGGCGACGACGATCCGGGAGTAGGATCCCACGGTTTCGACGGGGTCAATCTCGGCGCCGTAGTCGACGTAGAGGTCGCTGTAGAGCAACATGAGGATGTTCTTGATGAATTGGAGCGATTGGCATTCCAGAATCGGGTCAACGGGGTCGCAAGGGGTTTCCTGGGAATAGGTCGTCAAATCGTGCGGCTCGTACGCGGAGAGGAGGATGCGGCCGTCGCCGAAGGAACCCTCCTTCGAAAACGCCAGCAGATCCCGGCCGCCCACGGAGGCCACGTGATCCCAAAGAGCAGCGTATTGCGAGCCGTCGTGCGACCACGCGGAACCCCGGTCATCGTAGTTGGCCAGGTCGAGGTCAAAGGGGAAGGCAGCCAGCGCGTGCTCGTCGTCAAGACTGAGGCTGCCCGGCTCGGGGTTGGGGCCGAAGGTGGCCTTGGCAAGTGAGTCGAGCCAGGTGACTTCGCCGGTGGCACTCAGCGAGGAGCCGAAGTGTACGAGGTAGCCGCCTCCCATCACCCATTTCTTGACCGCATCGATGATCTCCTCGTTGTTCAATTCTTCATCAGACACGGAGGATCCAAAGATCAGAAGATTGTAAATGTCATACCGGGAATGGCCCGCGTCGTCGACTAGGCGGTCAGGGAGCCAATCCTCGAGGAAAGCGGCCTGGTCCGGCGCCACGTCTCCCTCGGCTGCGAACGCGAGGTTTTCCGTTTCATAGCCCTCGGCGGGCGTCGTCAGCTGGAACTGTTCCACGAGCTGCGCCAGGTAACTGACCTCCTTCCAGGCAGCTTCGTTCTCCTCCCAGGTGCCTGGTGAATCCCCGCCATCGAAGTCGGCTCCTAGAGCGGCTTCGGCGGCCGCCGGGAGATCCTCCAACGGCGTTCCTTTGGTCTTGTCCTTCGCCGCGTCGGAAACCTTTCCCAGTTCGCTGTTGATCAGGTCGTCCCCTTCCGCCCACCCCGTCCAAGGGGTTCCACTGTGGTGGGACCCAGGGTAATACGTCCATGCGCCGACGTAGAGCGGCCGGACCAATTGCTCCTTCTTGCCGTCCGCCAACGTCTCCTCCAACGAAGGCAGGATGGGAGTCGCCTGGATATGGAAATCTAGTACCGCTTCGGCGAGCCCGAGGGAAACGTAGGCCTCTTCATAATCAACCTTTCCGTTGTCTACAACGCTCGCCACGCCCGCGTCGTGGATCGCCTTGACCTTGGCAAAGCTTAGGGCGTTCGCGGACCCGCCATACGCAGAAGCGGCGCAGGGCTCTTCTCCAAGGCCAAACCTCACAACGTCCTCGGCTTGGAATTCATCCCCGAGGAGAAGACCGTCATCGCACGCGCCGGATTCGTACCAGAGCGTTCCGGGTCCTAACATCTGTTCAACGAGGCCGAGCG
>CAYVGY010000217.1:0-3023 GCA_964451065.1 uncultured Halobacteriales archaeon | reverse complement strand
TGGGTCGAAAACGTTCGGAGCTACTGTACGCAGATGGGCAATCGCAGGCCGGACGATCGCGGGTCTGCGTTTTCCCGCGCGACCAGAAGTATATGCTTCCCGCCGACGTGGTTCGGGTTGCATGCGGGCCCGGAACTCCTCTCCCCTCCGGACTGGCGTGTTCGCAATGACCTTGGACCCCACGGCGTTGACCTCCCAGGAACCGCCGTGGCGTAGGTGGCAAACCCACTCGACGGGCCGGGGCGCGTGACCCGCCTTCCACGGACCACGCCCCCGCCCGTCCCACCCTTTTTCGGCGTATCGACCGAGTAACCCTTCCCATCCAATGGGTTAAAGCGGCCCAAGCGGCTGCTACTTACGGTGGGTCCAATGGTGCGAACAGCCTGGATTTTGCCTGTGCTCGTCCTCTTGTCTCCGTTCCCTTGGGCGACGCCTACCGGCGCCGACCACGGGTCGAGCGAGAAGACGTTCACGACCGTCACGTCCTGGGACGGTCACGAGATCCCCGTCACCATCTATCGACCCATTCTCGCCGACGAAACGAACCCCGTGCCCGTGATCCTCCACAGCCACGGATGGTCTGGAAGCCGAGCCAAGGCCGATGACGCCTTCCACGCGTATGCCGCCGCAGGCTTCGGCGTCGTCTCCATCGACATGCGCGGCCACGGCGACGCCCGCCAGACGAGCGAGGCCCGGGTCCACCACGTCGACTACGAGATCGCCGACGTCGGAAAGGTCATCGATTACGTGGCGACGCTGCCATGGGTCCTCCTCGACGCGCCCGGCGACCCGCGGCTTGGGGCTATCGGCGGAAGCTACGGGGGCGCCTACCAACTGCTTTCCGCGGCCCTCGACGGACGCCTCGACGCGCTCGTTCCCGAGATCACCTGGAACAGCCTGCCTCAATCCCTCGCGCCCAACGGCGTCGTCAAGTCCGCCTGGGTCGACGTCCTCTACGCCGCCGGCAATGCCCTCGCCCGCGTCCACCCGACGATCCACGAGGCCTACGCGTACGCGATGTCCACCAATGAACTCCCCGATGGGTCGGTCCCCGGCACCCCCGACCTCATCACGCAGTTCACTACGAGCAGTCCCGCCATCTATCCCGACGCCATCGACGTGCCGACCCTCCTCATCCAAGGCATGCCCGACACGCTCTTCAACTTCAACCAGGCCGCGGCCAACTACCTCCAGATCAAGGCCACCGGTGCGCCCGTGAAGCTCGTCACTCACCTCGGCGGCCATATCCTCAACACCAACGGCACCCTCGATTTCGCGCCCGCCCCGATCGACGTCGGCCTCCAGCCCGCCTCGGGCCCCAGCCCATGCGGCGCGCCGACCGCGCTGGCAATCGCGTGGTTCCAGCGCCATTTGCTGGACGCTGACGTGGACACCGGTCCCAATGTTTGCATTGCCCTCGACGACGGCGGCTCGCTTGCCGCCGGCAGCTACCCCCTGCCGCGACGGCCCCTCGCGTTAACCTCCATCGGCGGTTTCCAGCTAGCGACGGGCGTGCCCAGCGTTACGAACCAGCAAACCCTTCTCGTTGCCGAACACTCCACGACGATCGCAGGCGTGCCGACGATCAAGGGCCTCGTCACGTCGTCTACACCCGACGCCGTCCTCTTTTGGAGCCTCGTCGCGGTCGACGGCCAGACGGGCGAGACGCGGACCGTCGACAGTCAAGTGACGCCTCAACGCGTCGCCGACCCCGTCTCGGATTCTCCGTTCAAGCTCGACCTGGGCGGGATCGGCCTGCGTCTCAAGGTCGGAGACCGCCTCGATCTCGTTGCATCCACGTCGAGCGACCAGTTCCTCCACAACGGTGGGCGGCTCCTTGGTCTCGTGACGATTGAAGAGCTCGAGGTCGACCTGCCCATCGTGCGCGGTCGCACGCATTAAATCCCGGGCGGCGATTCGTGGCGCCGGTCTGCGAGGCTCGTGCCAGTCAAGAAACCAAAAAAGGTTACGCGGGCGGGCCCCGCCAAGCGCGTCCGTGCAACCCATACGCGCGTCCCCGAACCTGAAGCCCGACCCGAGGCGCCCCGGGAGGAACCCGCGCCGGCCGGCATCAACGTCCGAAAGATTCTCGGCGCCCCCGAGCCTAGCCCGGCCGCCGCGCCGACGCTGGGCCCCCCTCTGGCCCCTCCCGCGCGGCCATCGCCTTGGTCCGCTAGCACCGCCGAGCGCCCCCGCTACCCCACGCTCATCGCCGGGCTCGTCATCATCGGCCTCTCCACGGGCGGCCTCGTCACCGATTTCGCCGCGCCCTGGCTCAAGAACGAACAAGAGGACAAGACCGCGGACCGGGACGATCTGCTCGACCGCCCTGCAACCAGTTCCTACGATGATCGCCTTGTCGAGTGGCCGCTCCTCGTCTTCATCTTCGGGATTCTCCTGGCAGCCATGCTGATGGCCGTCGACTACATGCCGCTCCCCCCGGGGCCGCGCCTGGGCCTCCTCGCCGGAGTCCTCCTCGGCCTCGACTTCCTCGGGTTCGTCCTCACGCTCACCGGGACCCGGTTCTTTGGAAACTACTTCCTCGACCTCACCAGCTTCGAAGAGGCGCCCTACCACCTCCACGTCGCCCCCTACGCCAACCTCGCCGTCGGCCTAGCAATCCTGGGAAGCTCCGTTTGGTTGTCGTCACGGGTCTTCGGCGACATCCTTCGACGCCCACGGGCGCCGCGCCTCCCGCCCCTGGCACTTCGCTTGAGCGCCTACGCCCTAGTGGCGTGCGCGGCCGCCCTCCTGCTCCAGCCCTTCGTCCCCTACCTCCACCTCAAGACGGACGGAGGCCCCCAGCGCATCGATGGCTACGAGGGTGAAAGCTACGTGTCAAGCTCCGAATTCCTCAAAGACACCTGGACCTCCCTCCAATCGGTCGCCCCCGGCGTCTCCTTCGACCCCGACGCGTACGACTGGGTCGATACGGGTTTTGACATCACCTACGCGACGATCTGGGTCTCTCTCTACGCCGCTCTCGTCAGTTTCATCGCTTGCCTCCTCGACCGGGCCGCGCC
>CAYVGY010000216.1:0-3089 GCA_964451065.1 uncultured Halobacteriales archaeon | reverse complement strand
GATGGCGGGCGTGTGGTCGTCGCGGCGCGCGTCGAGGATGGCGGCGTCCGGCTGCGTCAGCATCTCGTGCGTGTAGGTGTTTGGCGGCGGGTCGGCGAGGGTGATGACCGCGACGCCTTGGTCCTTCTGGAGGCGGACGAGGGTCTTGGCGGCTTGGGGAAGCGTGGTGGACTTGGCGGCGCCGGCGTTGGTCGTCATCAGGGTCACTTGGCGCGCCAAAACGCCCACCGTATATTAAGGTGGGGTCGGGCTCGACCTTGGCGAAGGGCCTCGAACGGGCCTGGTTACCCGGCGATGGAACGAAGCCAAGCGGCCCGGCGGTTCAAGCGCGCGGGGCGCCGGAGCGCGCCATCTCGGCAATGGCGTGCGCGAACGTGGATGCGACGGTCCCGAGCCCTGCGGCCAACTGGTCGGCGCCGCCGCATCGGGCCTCCATCTGTTGCAGGGTGTCGAGGGGCGAATGCAACGAGTACGTCATGAGCTCCGCGGGCCCCGCGTTGGCGTGGGGGAACCCTCCCAGGAACATGTTGGCGATCCCGGCCCGGCCGAACGAAACGTGGTCGCTCGAACCGCCCAGCCGGAACTGGCCTGCGCTCACGAGGGTGATGGCCGCGGAATAGTCGCGGACCGCGACGGGCACGTCCGTGGCGTTGAGGCCGAGCTCGATGGCGTCGTGGAGCCAGACGTCCCTCGGCACGTTCTCCTTGAGCGCGGTCTGGTTGTACAGGATCTTGACCGGGAAGGGTCCCAGCGGGTCCCCGCACGGCCAGTTCAGCCCCGGGGGGTCGGTGTTGAGGTTCGCCACGAGGTCGACCTTGTCGTGGTATTCCTTCACGAAGTTCCGCGACCCGACCAGGCCGTCCTCCTCTTGGTCGAAGAACGCGAAGACGAGCGTGAACGGCGTCGGCCAGGTTCCCAAGGTCCGGGCGAGCTCGAGGAGGAGCGCGGTGCCCGCTCCATCGTCCCAACCGCCAAAGACGGTCGACGCGGCGGTGTCGTAATGGGCCGAGAAAACCACCCACTGGTCGAGCGAGGCGGTCCCGTCGCGGAACCCCAGGATGTTGACGCCGGTGCCATAGTTCTGGCGTTCGACGCGCAGCCCAAAGCCTTGAAGCTCCCTTTCAAGGTCGTCGCGGGCGGCGACCACGAAGGATTCGCCGACGGTCGCGTCTTGGTCCCGGTAGGGGTGCGTCATGATGAAGTTGGCGATGTTCAGGCGGGCGCCCTCGCCCGAGGGAAGGCTCGCGTTGATGAAATCGAGCGGTTCGATGGGTGGCGGCGGGACGGCGTCGTCATTAGGCGTCGGCGCCGGGGGGTCGTCGACGCAGCCCGCCAAGACGGGAACGGTCATGAACGCAAGTAATAAGCTACCGCCTCGCCCAACCATGCGCCAGCACCTGGAGCCGCCAGTTTATAGTTTGTGGCGGACAGGAACCCGACCTGCCGGAACCGGATTCGGGCGCCGATGCCGGGAGGCGTGGCGTCACTGGGTCCTGTCGGGCGCAGAAGGCGTGTCGTGACGGTCCTGGGTCCTCGCCTGCTGCTTGTGGCCGACGATGACGAGGGGAAGACCAATCCCCGCCAGCATGATTCCCGGCATGGCGACGGCCCACGGGCTTATCTCGGATCCGAACGGGCCACACTTGGCGCTGAATCCGGTGGCTTCACAGTCTCCGGCCGACGACTTCGTCGAGGCGCCGATGGCGACCCCTGAAATGATGAGGCCGCCAATCGCGAGCAGAATGTAGCCGACAATCAACTTCCCGGTGCCTGGCATGGTCCCACGGGTCTCCATTCGGTCAAAGCTACTTGAAGTCACCGTGAACAACGTCTCTGGCGGTTGGTGACTCAACCCACGCGGTACTGCCTTGTGCACCCTGGACAAAACGCAGTCGTCTTCTGGCCGTTGGAGTTGAGGTAGTACCGGAATCGCCGTTCGCAGCTGGGACAGGTCATCTCGCCCCACTTGACGTTGGCGCCGGGGTCGGCGTCCCCATGGAGTCCCCGGAACGGCAGGTCCTCGCTGAGGGTCCGCGGTCGCGGAGTGACGGGCCGGGGCGCCTGCACGGGCGGCGCGGCGGGTCGGACCTCGACGCGTGGCGGCGCGGCAGCTTTGCGTCCAAAATAGCCGAACAGGCCGGCGATGGTCAGGAATCCCGTGATCACTCCAGGGCGCCGACGGGCACGGCGCGACGCGATTGCATCCCACATGTCGAACCCCTCCTGGGGTCGCGCTTCGATTCGACCCGTCGCTATAAAGACGTGTCGAAGTGGCTCCTGCGCGCGCGGAATGGCGAAACGCCGTGTCCGAAGCGGTTATCAACGAGCCGTATCTTCGAGTCGCCCTCGATAGGTGACGTTTGAGTTGTCCTCCTCCGCCCCGTGACACGTCGGATTCCCCTGGCGAGGACTTCGGCGAGGGCGGCTTCGCCCGGCTTCCGCTTCCCGACCAACGGAACCGCGAGATGTTCGCGCTCGCGGACACCCTCATGGGCGCGTCGCGAATCAACGTGCATTGCCAAGACGGCAAGTCGCGCATGGGACGCATCCCCGGGAAGATGAAGAAGCGCCAATGGATCCGACCCGGTGACCTTCTCATCGTAAAGCCGTGGGACTTCCAAGACGACAAGTGCGACGTGAAGTTCCGCTATACCCGCACCCAGGCGTCCCAATTGGCCCGGCGGCGGCTCCTGCCTGAGGCGATGAACATTTTCTCGTAGCCTGGTGCGGGGCGCGCGCCTCCTCGCCTCAAATCAGGCGGTCCGTGTCGACCACGAGCACGTAGTCGATCGGGCCGAGGGTTCGCGGCAGAATTTCGATGGACCACTGGTGGACAAGCGGATAACTCGCCTCGAGGATGGCGCAGAAACCCGTCGTCACCCTGGCCGACACGAGGGGGGCTCTTTCGAAGCCGGTTTGCTTGTAGAAGAGCGTGACCGAAACCGCTTCGGCGCTGGGCCCGGCAGGCAGGCAGAGCGTCACCTGAATCACGGACGCCAGGTTCCCAGGTAGAGGGCGCGTCACACGGTACCAGTCTGCCGGGCCGCCGGGTCCAACTTGTCCCGTGCATGACAAGTCGTCGGGAATCT
>CAYVGY010000215.1:0-3127 GCA_964451065.1 uncultured Halobacteriales archaeon | reverse complement strand
TTCCTCGCCGGCACCGCGTATTTAGACCCTCAGTGGGAAGTTCAAATAGCGTGGAAAGGGGGCGGCGACGAGCCTCCGGGGCTGCCCGTTTCCGGCCTACGTGATCCGCAAGGTCTCGCCTTGGAGTCCCGCCTCGGCGCGCAGGGCCGCGGTTCTCGGGATAACGTTTCCAGTCGCCCCTGCGTCTCGTCGAGCGCAGCAATCCTTAAGACCGCCAAGATGGCATCTCTCTTCGATGGCCCAGCGACGGCGTCAGAAGCAGAAACCCCTCATCTCGGATCAGGAGATGAAATTCATCAAGCGCTGGGGTCCCGTCATCGCCAGAGCCGCCGATTGAGGCGCCAGAATCTCGCCAATCCACTCGAGCGCGAGTTCCCGGTGCCGCGGTTCAAGCCGGGCCTGCGCGTAGCCGGGCTCCCCCCCTTCGCCGGATCAGCGCTTGGCTTTGGCCAATCCATGCGTTCAGGCCCCGTCTCTGGAACGCTTGTGCACGGGGCCGTACACGGTCGTGGCCGACCAAGGACTATGCGTTGAGACGCCGCCTTAATCCGGGATGCGGGGGCCCCCGGGAGCTGGCCCCGGCGTGTACCGGCGGCCCCAGCGCGGCGTTACAGACGGACGGACCAGGCGCCAGGGATCGCCGAGGGCGGGCATTATTCCATGGGGGGATCGTACATGCAGAATGCGCTGGGGGGAATTCCCTGGTCGTTCAACGAGCCGCCCAAGAGGCAGCCGTTGTATTGGAGCCACTCGTCGGCAGGGAACGCCGCGCCACGGTCAACGCACCTTCCGTCGTGGGTCGAGCCATCCATCCAGTAGACGAGATACCCGTCGCCAAGGTCGCGGTGGGCGAACCGGAAAAAAAGTCCCTGGTTGCCGAAATCCGTGTTGGTTGCGAGTCCCGATTCGACTCCTACGAGGCTTCCTGCTACCTCGACTGGACGGCCAATCGCGGCGAAGCCGGTACAGTCTCCGTGGATTCTTGCAAGCACATCCTCCCAGGACAGTGTGGGATCTCCAGCAGAGCCCGGCGACGGAAACAAAACCAATCCCAACGCCATAGTCCCAAATGCGATTGCAACGCCTTTCCTCGTTTTCCTACCCGTCTCCATTCAATTCCCCCCAAAGTATAGGGTTTCTGTCACAATCCAAGCAATCTGTATGTCGGCGTGCGGCCGAGCCACGCCTTGCGCGGAAGGGGCTGCGACGATGCTTGCGACGTCGCTGTTTCCGTCGAATTGAAGCGAGGCGGCAGAGAGTTCGCCATTGTATATTAGATCGATTGAAAGTGTAATGCGGAGGTAGACGTCATCGCCCGTCCAAAAATAGTTCGTCCCGTTCTGGGGAGCCAGCGCCTGCTCTTGCATCGGATAGCTAATCTTGACCGACGAGGAATTTGCATTCACTACCCAGTTCACCACACTTGAAACGCCCTGGACCGGCGAGACGGTGATCACGGCACTCTCCACAGGAATTCCGAGCCCGGTGTAACTGTCAGCTACGACGCCGTTGTTCGAATAATAATCAAGAATGTAGCGCGACGCACCCGGGGGCACCTCCCACGACTCGTTCTTGGGCTGCACTTCGGCGCCAAACATTACTTCCGCGTAGTCGTCAAAGATCTTCCCGGCAATGGTGATGCGGTCACAAGAAAGAGCTCGCCAAAACACGACCATGTTTCCCGGTACCCATGCCACGTCGACGAATCTGAAGTCGTTAGGCACGTGGCTCCTCAAGCGTTGTTCCGACACTTCCACCTGACCAGAAGCGCCCGTGCAGTTTTCCAACCTTGCGCTCCTCAAGGTTTCCATGATTGGCAGCGGCGGAAACGGGACGCCGGGCGGTCGCACGATAAGCGTCGGCTCCGAGTCCGTGGGCGTCGGCGAGTCGCACGCTTCGCCCTCGCAATCCGGCGACGGGTTGGAAAGGCAGGCGGCCAAAAGCGGGAACAGGAGAAGGCCTAGGACGACGAGGGGACGCATCGCACCCACACCTCCCGCCCGTTGCGCGACCGCCCAACCAGCCCGAACCGCTCCGCTCGCTCGACGGCCTTGCGCGCGCCCGGCCGCGTCACGCCCAACGCCCGCGCCAAATCCACCAGGAGTGGGTTCAAGCGCACGCCCGACGGCGGCACCAACCGGACCACGGCTCCCACCAAAGGGTCTGCCTGCGAAACCACTTCCCGCGTGGTCTTCAAGAGGCGGCGGCCCCCGGTCCGCAGCGTGGACTGCGCGACGAAGCACCGGTCGCGGCCGACCTTGTGCGACTTGACCACGCCGCGCGTCTCCAAAACGCGGGCATGGTACCGGACTTCCGATTTGGACAATCCGACCAGGGCCACAAGTCGATGCAGCGGCACGTTCGGGTTTGCCTCCACGGCGAGCAGGACCAGTTGACGCGACGGGTGCCCGGCGACGGCGGAAGGGTCCAACCGCGAGAAGAACCCAAACAGAACCTTGGAAACGTAGAAAAGCAGGGTGGCGAGGCCGCCCACGATCATCGCCCACAGACTTACCTGAGCCCAGGTCTCCATGGCCGGCGGCGGAGCCAAGACCGGCGCAAAGTCGAGGCCGGCTGCACGGATTTCCCCCGTCCCCGTGGCGGCCATGCCGCCTTCCGCGGGCTGTTCGCTCCACAAGAACGCGCCTTCGAGGGTCATCTCTTTTTGGTCGAAATCCAGACGTTCTTCGCCCCGCCGCACGGAGCCGCGGGCATCGTACGCATGCAGGGTCCCGTCTAGCTCGGCTGCCAAGTCCCGACACGCCACGCGGACCCCGTCCGCCGGCAAATCGATTGTGGCTTGGTGAAGGGTGAGGAACGCGTAATGGTTGCGGATCCAGTGGACCTCAGCCCCGTCCCGGAGGCCAGTGCGGGACACTTCTTCGAACCGCGAGGGGATGGTTCGGGCGGGCCCGCCGTCGGAGTGAACCGTCGAGTCCACCAGGTACACGACGAAGTCGCCCGACAATTGGAGGTCGCCCCCGGAGACTGAAACCAGCCGGCTTGAGCCGACGACCCGACCCATCACGTACACGAAGTATGGTCCCTCCTCCTGGTAATAAACGAAGGCCGGATGGTCCTGGGTGACGGCGGCCGTACTCACGCGATTGCCGTCGAACTTGGCCAG
>CAYVGY010000214.1:2578-3143 GCA_964451065.1 uncultured Halobacteriales archaeon | reverse complement strand
GCTTCCGCGGAGCGGGGCCGCCCGCCTCCGGGTCGACGGGTAGCCATTGGAGGGAAGGCGGGCTGGGCAGCGGCTCGGTTGCGGGGGGCAGAGAGATGGGGTCCGGGAACCGTCTCCGGACGAGGGCCCGGAAGGGGCCTGGCGCCACCATGAACACGAAGGTGAGCGTCCACGCTGTCGCCGCGAGGCTCGCCGATAGAGCGAATGCGGCCGGTTCCGCGGTGGGCACGGCCAGCGATGCGACGCCGAGAACGAGGGCGAGGAAATTGTTGGTCAGGTGGATGATGCTGCTTGGAATCGTGAGTCCCCAACGGACGCGGACGTCCGCCAGGGCTTCCAGGAGGTGAAAGGTGGCCATGCTGAGGGCCGTGGAGCCGGAATGGAAGAGGATTCGAAGCGCCAGCAAGGAATCGCTCTCACCGGAGTACGTGATCCAATGTTCGAGATAGCCGAACCCGGCGCCGGGAACGAGGGCGACCAGGACGCGCGGGAGCAGCCAACGGATCCGTAGGGCGCCGCAAGCCAAGAGCGCTAGCCCGACCTTGAAGAACTCTTCGAAGACGGG
>CAYVGY010000214.1:0-2568 GCA_964451065.1 uncultured Halobacteriales archaeon | reverse complement strand
GGCGTAGAAGCCAAGTCCCAACATCACAGCGCCGAGACGGCTGGGGCTCGCCGCCGTCCGGTGGAAGAACTCGCCATGGCGCGTGCGCGGCGTGTGACCGTAGAACGTCGTCGGGTCCAGCCGCGCCGTCTTGGGCGGCGGCGCGGGGGTGCCATAGAACGTCTGCGGGTCGATGCGTTGGGGTCCCAATCGCGGCGTCGTACCGCTCGCTTAGCTATCCCGCTTTTCCCCTCGAGGGCGGTCGGTGTGCATATCAATCCTTAAACGGAGCCAGTCTCGTGCGTCGACTGTGAAGTATGACCTCGCCATCGTCGGCGGCGGCAGCAGCGGCGGCGGCGTGGCGCGCGAGGCCGCCGTGCGGGGCCTCAGGGTCGCTGGCTTCGAGAAGGACGGCGTCGGGTCCGGGAGGGCGAGCCGCAGCACCCGCCTTGTCCACGGCGGCCTGCGGTACCTGGCGCACTACGATTTCGCACTCGTGCGGGAAGCGCTGCAGGAACGCGCGGCGCTCCTCAAGATCGCGCCCCACCTGGTCCGTCCGGTCCCGTTCCTCATGCCGGTGTACCGACGCCGCGGCCACTCCCGGCCCCTCCTCTGGACCGGTCTCGTCCTCTATGATTTCCTCAAGGTGCGCCGCGGCATGCCCCATCACAGGTTCCTGCCGGCCAACGCCTGCCTCCGCCTCGAACCCACACTAAAACCCGAGGGCCTCAAGGGCGGATTCCTCTTCTACGATGGCCAATGCCTCTTCCCCGAGCGGCTCTGCCTCGAGAACGTCCTCGACGCGGCCGACCACGACGCCCGCGTCGAGAACCACACGAAGGTTGTGGCCCTGGAACGCAATGGAAAGACCGTGCACGGCGTTCGAATCCACCACGAACTCACCGGCGACGAACGCGACGTGGAGGCACGCCTCGTCCTCAACTGCGCCGGCCCCTGGCTCGACGAAATCGAGAAACTCTGGGACCCCGACCGACCCGCGCAACTCCGCCGCACGAAAGGCATCCACCTCGTCGTGCCCCGGTTCAACCAGCACGCCCTCATCTTCGAGACCCAGGACAACCGCGTGGTCTTCGCCATCCCGTGGGGCGACTACACGCTCATCGGAACGACCGACACCGACTACGAGGGCGCCAACGAGGACGTCCGGGCCGAAGCCGAGGACGTGGACTACCTCATCGGCGAGATCGAGCGCGTGCTCGACAAGAAGCTCGACCGCAAGGACGTCCTCTTCACCACGGCCGGCCTGCGGCCGTTGCCGCGCGAGGTGGGCATCGCCGCGTCCGAGATCACGCGCCGGCACGCCATCCTCGACCACGAGAAGGAGAATGGGATGGTCGGCTACGCGACCGTGGTGGGCGGAAAGATCACCACGTACCGCGCCATCGCGGACGAAGTCGTATCCTTCGCCGTCCGCAAGCTCCGCTTCGCGCCGACGCCGTGCATGACGAACCTGCATCGCCTACCTGGGGGACGCATCGAAGGCCGTTGGGTGCCGTTCCTCCAAGGCGTCCTCGACGAGGCGCAGCGGCTTCGCATCCCCGCCGATGTGGCGCGGCACCTCGCCGACACGTACGGCGCCGAGGCGATGGGCCTTCTCTCGGTCATGCACCACCGCGCCGAGCTGCGGACCCGCATCGACCCCGAAGGGCCCTGGGTGTACGCCCAGGTCGACCACGCCGTCGTCCACGAGAAGGCGCGCACGCTCACCGACGTCATGCTCCGGCGGCTCTCGATCGGGCTGTCCAAGGGTCAAGGCAAGGGCGTGGCCCGCAACGTGGCGGACGCGATGCGCCACTACGTTCCATGGGAGGCCAAGCGCGTGACGCGCGAGGTCCAGGGCTACCTGGAGACCTTGCACCGGAACTGGCCGGCGTCGCCCGCCTGACTACCCCCTCGTTGACGCCGAGCGCAAGAATCACGTAGACTGGATGAGCGGCTTCATCTTCCAATCAACGTTCTCGGCGACCGCCATGATTAGGCCCGTGAGCGTAATGTGTAGACCAAACTGTATCATGAAAAGCCATTTGATGGCTGGATCCTCGACATCCATCCCCCCCAAGAGAAGATTTGCTATCGCCCCGGAGGCGAATGCAATCGTCGACCAGGCGAGGATCCAAAACAAGATTCGGGTCGTGCTCATCAAGGAGAATTCCCGAGTACGTAGATTACCCTTTCTTAGGCGGCTGGGCCTTCTTGATGCGTTCGAGGCAAGCTGGTTCGGCGGAAGCTGTTACTGGCGGGTTGGGTGACCTGTTGGCCAATGGTTGGGATGTCAGCGTACGCGACAAAGAGCCCTCCTTCACCGTGGAAACCGATTGTACTGTCCCAAAGGTCCCCGTACGGCCTGACCATCCACTCTTGAAAGGAGGTGCGTCCGGCCTCCCTGCCGGCGGAGAAGTACGCTCGGTCGCGCGACCCCTCCACGCGTACGCTGGCGGAGCCAACGCCCGTTTTCTCCTTGCCTTCGACCCACCCCCCGAAAAGAAGCACACTGCTCCTATTGGTTCTCAATGGTTGTTTCGCGTGCGTGTCCGCGACATTGAGGATTGTTATCGTTGCTCTTGTGCT
>CAYVGY010000213.1:0-3192 GCA_964451065.1 uncultured Halobacteriales archaeon | reverse complement strand
CATGGGGCGCCGGGAACTACAATGGCAAGCTCGGCGCGAAAAGCCAGGCTAAGCGTCTCGTTCACCGGCAGCGGCGGGAACGGCACACCCGGGGGACGAGGAATCACGGTTGGCTCGTTGGGCGTCTCCTCGTCCGTCGGGCAATCCCGCCCCTCGCATTCCGCCACGGGCTCCGAGATGCAGCCGGCCAAGACGCCTCCCATCGTGAGGAGAATCACGAGTTCGACGCGGGACAACGGACCCACACCTCCCGGCCTTGTCGTGAGATCTCCACCAAGCCGTACTTTTCGGCGCGCCGCACGGCCTTCCAGGCGCCCACCCGCGACACGCTCATGTCCTTGGCGAGGACGTGAAGGAACGGGTTGAGTCGCGTCCAACCCGGCGTCAGGTGCGCGGCGACGGCCCCCACGACGGGATCGTGGCGAGCCACGAGCGGAACCCCGACGTCCATCAGTTTCCGTCCCTCCCCACGCAACGCGCCCGAGGCCACGAAGCACCGGTTTCGCCCGACCCGGTGCGACCGCAGCAGGCCCCTCGACTCCAGGATCCGGGCGTGGTAGCGGACCATGGACGCGGGCAGGGCGGTGGCCGCGACCAGCGCGGCCAAGGTAAGGTTGGGGTTGGCCCGGACCGCATCGAGGATGAGGCGCCGCGAAGCGTGACCCGCGACGTCGTCGGAAGAGAGGCGAGTAAAGAAGCCGAGAAAGACCTTGGTGAGGTAGTAGAGCGCCGCCAGGAGGCCGGCCAGCACCGCAGCCCAGAAACCCACCTTGATGATTGCGGGGAGGGCGTCCGGTGCGTCGAGGGCCGGGGCAAAATCCAGGCCCGCGGCGTCGAAGTGGCCCACGGCCGAGGCCGCTACCTGGCCGCCGTCTCCGCGCCGCTCGTCCCAAGAAAAGTCGCCAGTCAGGCTCAGTTCCCGGTTCTCGAAATCGATGCGTTCCGCTCCCCGCTCGACGAACCCTTGCGCCTGGTACGCGTGGACGGTCCCGACCACGTGAGCGGCCAGGTCCTCGCAGGCCAGCCGCGCGCCCGCCGCGGCGAGGGTAGCCGTAGCGTCGTGGAGTGTCAGGAACACGTACTGTTCGCGGACCCAATCCACGCTGGCGGCGCCGGGTGCACCGCTGCGCGCCATCACCTGGACGCGGTCGGGCGTGGCCAAGAGGCGCCCGTCCGGCAGGCGCACGTCCGCGTTTTCCAAGTACACGACGAGGTCGCCGCGAATCCCAAGATCGCCCGTGGAGGCTTCGACGAACCGGTGCGGGTGGACGAGGCGGCCGAAGGTCGGAACGATGGACGTCTCCAGCTTCGTGTAGAACATCACCGTCGAAGATTGCGTGACGAGCGGCCCCGTGCCCAGTTGGGGGGAGGTGATGTCCACGGTGAAGGTCGTGTCGTCCAAGAGGAACGGGGCGGGCGGCGCCAAGATCCTCGCGGTCCCGTTGGCGCCCACGCGGACCGAGAGGTTTCCCGCGGGGACCTGCTCGTTCGATGTCCGGATGTCGGAGGTCACCGGCTGGTCGATGGGCGTGTCTTGGCCCACGCGTGTGATGTTGTAGTCGACCACGTGCGCCGACCATTCGCCTCCACCGGTCTCGAAGCGAAGCTCCGGCTGCGCAAACTGATCTAGGAAGACGGCAGGGCTATTGCAGGACGCGCCCGAAGATCCTTCGAGGCTGCTTCCCAGTCCGTAGGAGACGATGGCTCGGGAGTCAGGGGCCAAGGCGACCGACCCCGGACTCAAGACCATCAAAGTGAAGAATAGAGATGAAGCGACGTTCCAGAGCTTCGCTGGCAACCGGCCGAGACCCCACGCAGAAGCCCAGTCGTGGTCCCCCTACTTAAGGTTCATCACAGTCCGGTTAACAAGGCGCTCCCGCCGGCCTCCGGCCCACGTTAACCGAAGTGTCTCTTTCCTTATTGCTTCCCGCCCATTGGAGGGGTTTCGACCCGGGAGCGTCGGCGGGGTTTCCGCCCGCACACCGCAAGAGACCGCCACGCAGGGGGGCCTGTTCGGCTTCTTTGCCCGCCGACCTCCCGGGACACGAAAAAGAGGAATCACGGAACGAACGGAGAAGAAGATCATGAAACTTTACAAGACCAAGCTACGGCGATTACCCACCTTCGCGACCACCCTCGTCTTCATCGGTGCTGGCTTATTCGCGGGACCCGCTGCGGCCGGCCAACTTTACGTCGATGGCCGGGAGACGTACGATGGCGGCCCGCTCGACGCGGGCTCCATCCCCCACTTCATCGCCTGGATCGAAACCGCAGAATGTACCGGCTCATCGGAGTGGGTGGAGGATAACGGTTCTGAACACGTCCAATTCCTGGTGGACCAGACGGCCGAACTAGGAAACGAGGTGATGCGCCCGCAGGGGGCAGCGGTCGCCATCGCGGCCATCGGTCTTGCCTGGGCGGTTGGCTGGACCATCTATAACGAAGTGCAGGAAGCCGAAGAGAAACAGAGCTGGATGCTAAAATGGGACTATGCCTGTACCGTAACGAATTATGGAATCGAGGCGAATGGGGCCGGAGGACTGTTCCGACGCGTGGCCATCGAAGTAGGAACGAATGCGGGCTACACTGAGGTTGGCTCCTGCGAATACATTGGCGAACCAATTCAGAAGCAGTGCGATGTGCCAGCCCAATACTCGCACCCCGAACCCACGGCAGGCAACACCGAAAGCGGAGTGTCGCGGTGCTGCGTCTGGGGAGACAATGGCTTCCCTACCCTCGAAAACCCGCCCCCGGGCGGCGTGAACGTCTGCATCAGCCCGGACGTCCGCGCGCACAACGTTCCGCAACATGAGGCGCTTGGGACGCTGCCCCAGTTCCGAGATGTTTCGCGTCTTTACGGCGAGGAAACCTGTAAGAATAATGTCTGCATCATCTGGGCGGATTCAGGCTGCAAACCACCCGGTTTCTAAGATGTGGAAGCCGCGGGGAACCTGCAACTCCCCGCTCTCTCCCAATCCTGCCACGGCTCGTCGCGGACGCGTATGGCCCACGATCCACCCCTGGAATTCCTATGCGCGGGAAGAATGGCAAAACAATCTTCGTAACGATTGGAATGACGCTAGCCGCCGTTGGGGCCTTCCTAACCGCCGACCGCCTGGACGAGCTTTCGCCTCGTATCCCGGTTGCGAAACCGGAGGCAGATACCCTCATCGACGAGTGGCAGTGGGACAC
>CAYVGY010000212.1:0-3196 GCA_964451065.1 uncultured Halobacteriales archaeon | reverse complement strand
CCGTGCTGGCGTCACGCGAGCCACCGATTCGACCCTCCGCACTTAAGGGTTTCTTAAACCTTTTCGAATCAAGCGTGCCCGGGCGGATGGCGAGGAATCCGCAGGGGCTGCACGTGTTGCTTGACGAGGCCTGACGTGTGCGTGACCTTGAGTTCGCGGAACAGGAACGCGAACCGTTCTTCCAAGGACTTGAGGATGGGCTCCTTGTGCTCCGCGGACATCTCCCACATCTCCCGCTTGAACGGTCCGAACGCCTTCTTGCGCGTCTTGTAGTGGAACTGCGCCACGGTTTGGTCGGGCTTCCGTTCGTCTCCGTGGGACTTCTCGAGGTGGGCGTAGATGCGCTTCTTGAGGTCGGCCGGAAACGCCTCATGGTCCAGCAGCGCGTTCTGGAACCCCGTGGCGAGGTGAATCTCCGTGCAGCCCGTCTTGGGGAACAGGTGGAACATGTCGTCGGGGAGCGTGGAGGCGCCGTGCTGCACGCATCCGGCCAGCTGGTACTCCTCGGTGGCCACGTGGCTCAGGCGGGTCAGCGTGTCGAAATCGACGTTCACCTCCACGACGCGGCCGTCGGGGGCAGGGATGCCGCCGTGCGTCGTGCCGGTCTGGACGCTGACCTTGCTGACGCCGGCGGCCTCTTTGCGCCGACGGGCCAAGGCGCGCTCCGTCTGGTCGAGGTACGACCGTAGCTCCTCCTCGGTCGAGTTCTTCTTGCCCACCTCGCCGATCTCGCCGCCGACGCTCACCGTCATCTCCGCCGGCTCCAGGCTGCGGACGAGGTCCGTCATTTCCGCGGAAAGGCGCGCGTTGAGCGCTTGCTGCTTGGCCACGGTGGCCAGGTTGAGGTCCACGAGCGTCGACGCGTCGATGTCGATGTTGAGGAAGCCGGCAGCCAGCGATTCGCGGACGAGTTGCCGGAGGCTTTCCGTCGTTGCTTGGTCGTCGTCGGCGTAGGCCTTCGCGTTGAACTGAAAGTGGTCGCCCTGGATAAAGACGGGCCGGTGCCAGTTTTCCTTGAGCGCCGCAGCGAGCACGACGGTCGCGTACTCCGCCGGCGCCTGCTGCGTGTACTCCATCTCCGATTTCGCGATCTCGAACACGAGGGCGGCCACGTCGTTCATCCGCGCGGCCCGGAAGGCGGCGCGGACGACGTCGTACGTCATGCCCCGGATGTTCATCGCGGGCACCGTGAAGTCCTTCGCCTGGCCGCGCCCGCGCGCCGCGTAGAGCCCCTGGATGGAGGCGGACAGGGCGCCCAGCTCCTGGCACGACTGCCAGATGAGGTACCGGGCCTGCGCCTGGGCCGCGGCGTCGCCGAAGACGGCCTCGCGGACCAGCGCGTCGATGCCGTCCTTGCGCAGGCCGTCCTGGTCGGTCACGTGGGCGCGGCCGTCGCGCTCGAGTGAGAAGTATTCGAGGGCCGCGCTCAGGTGCTTGGTCACGCCCTTGACCGTCATGGCGACACCGATTAGGGGTTCCCGGATTTATAGGATTCCCACCGATACACCTTTCATTCGGGCCCGATTGCGAGAGAGAGAATCTCCATGCGCATCGGCATCCTGACCGGCGGCGGCGACGCCCCGGGACTCAACGCCGTCATCCGCGGCTTCACGCTGCGCGCCCTCGAACACGACCACGAACCCGTCGGCATCCAGCATGGCTGGAAGGGCCTCCTCGACCAGGAGTGCATCGCGCTCGACACCTCGACCGTCCGCGACGTCCACCGGCAGGGAGGGACGATTCTACGGACGAGCCGCACCAACCCGGCCAAGGACGACGCCACCCGAAAGAAGGCACTGGCCGGCTACAAGGGTCTCAAGCTCGACGCCCTCGTCGCCGTGGGCGGCGACGACACGTTGGGCGCCTGCGCCAAACTTTCCGCCGACGGCCTCCACGCCATCGGCGTCCCCAAGACCATCGACAACGACCTCAAAGGCACCGACGTCACGTTCGGCTACGACACCGCGATCAACATCGCCACCGAGGCGCTTGACCGCCTCCACACGACGGCGGAAAGCCACGACCGGTGCCTGGTCGTCGAGATCATGGGTCGCCACGCGGGCTGGATCACCTACGGCGCCGGCATCGCGGGCGGCGCACACATCATCCTCGTGCCGGAAGAGAAGTTCGACCTCGACGAGGTCGCGGAGGTCGTCCGGCGCCGTGACGCCGCGGGCCGCGGCTACACACTCGTCGCGGCCGCCGAGGGGGCCGCGCCCACCGATCTGACCGGCTTCGTCACGCAAACGGACAAGAAGGACGAGTTCGGCAATGTCCGCCTGGGAGGCATCGCCGAGAAGCTTGCCAAGAAGATCGAGGAGCGCACCGGCAAGGAGACGCGCCACGTCGTGCTCGGCCACCTCCAACGCGGCGGCGCCCCCAGCGCGTTCGACCGCATCCTTGGCACCCGCCTGGGAGTGGCCGCCGCCGACCTTGCCGACCAGAAACGGTTCGGCGTCATGGTGTCGTTGCGCGGCACGGACATCGTGCCGGTCCCTCTCGCCGAGGCCACCAAGGGCTATCGCACGCTGGGCCCCGACGAACTTGCGCTACTCCGCGCGTTGCGTCGGGCGGAACTCGGACGAGCCGTTACCGGGGCCCACCGACTCGCGTAAACGCGAGACGAGGCTCTGCCCCTTCTTGCGCGCCAACTTGAGTTCCGCCTTGAGGCGCCGGTCCGCCAACTCGACCGCCTTCTTGGCGGATTCGCTGGCGCGAACCGCGGCGTCGAGGGCACGCCGCGCGCGGTCCTCGTATTGCTCCAGGGTCCGGCGCGACTGGGGCGAGGACGCCTGGATCCGCCGTGCGATTCGCTTGTACTCCTTCTCCGCGGTGCGGGCCGCCTCCTTCGTCTTGCTGGCGGCCACCCGCGCGAGTACGCGAGCCCGGCCCTGCGCCGCGTGCACGGCCTCTTCGGCGCGCTTCTGGGCCAGCTTGGCCGCGTCCACCGCCGACCACGTGGCCTCTTGGAGCGCGCCTTCGATGGATTCGAGCGTGTCGTCGGTGATGCGCTTGACGCGGGCGAAGGCGGTACGGAAAATCGTGTGCTGGGCCAACTTGCGGAGCCGCGCCAATTGGGCCGGCGTGAACCCCGGCATCTTCTTGCGGGGATCGACGAGCGCGAGGTCTTCCACCGTCTTGATGCCGCCGCGCTTGAGCTTCTCGCGCATCGGCTTGCGGAGCCCCGTCATCTCGT
>CAYVGY010000211.1:0-3249 GCA_964451065.1 uncultured Halobacteriales archaeon | reverse complement strand
GTAGTCGTACTCATCCTCATACTCCGGATCTTCGTAGAGGGCGTTCACCTGGTTCGCGCAGTCCATCCAGATGGCGTCTGCCTCGGACCCGTAGCTTGGGGATTCGGGGTCGAGCATGGCGACCGCCGCCTCGCAATCGGCCCAGATCTGGAGGGCGGCGTCATCCAAAGGATCGTATTCGCCGTCCCAATCGGGCTCGTCCTCGTACTCCCACTCGTCCTCGGCGACAAGCGCCGGGAAGGCCTCCTCATAGAGATCGGCCCCGAGCGCGTCGGCGCAAGTCCCGAGGCCGTAGGAGTCCATGGTGCCTTCAAGATCGACGAGGAACTCGTCCCAGAGAGCGAGGGCCGTGGTGCCCCACTCGTCGTCCCATGCTTGCCATTCGTCGGTGGTGGCGCCTTCGTCCAGCATCCGTTGGCGTTCAGATTCGTACTGCTCGCTGAACCAGGAAAAGCGATATTCCCAGCGGGCCGAGAGTTCTTCCAGCGCGGCCAGGAGACTCTCCTCGGAGCCTTGGCAGGCCGCCGGAAGCTCGCCGTTGTCGTCTGCATAATCGTATTCGTCCTCTTCGTAGTCGTAGTAGGAGCCGTCATAGGATTCGCACTCCTCGGTCCACTGTTCCTCAAGGGCCGCGTAGAAGGCCTCCCACTCGGCGGCCTGTTCAAGGCCGAACGACTCGGCCTCGGCGGCCTGGGAATCGTAGAATGCATCCCACTCCTCGTCGCTGTGGTTCTCTTGGGCGAACGCCTCGGAATCGGCGTCCTGCGCCTCATAGAAGGATTCCGCTTCCGCGCCCTGCTCGGCCTCGAACTCGTCGATCGAGATCGCCATCTCCTCCGCCAAGTCCTCGCAGTAGGCGGCATCGAAGCTGCCTTCGTCCTGGGCCTGGGCGACCCCGGCAAACGGCGCAACAGCGATCAACAGGCCGGCCACAAGGACGAGGGGTCGCAGGTTCATGGGAAGTTCTCCCGAGGCGGCGCCACTTTGCGCCTACGTATTAACGGTTCGTTCGGGGCCTTTTCGACAGACCCGAAAGTCCATCTAGAGCACCCCTTGGAGGGTGGGAGGGCGCACCGTCCCAGAGAGAAGGCGACGACGTTCTTCGGTCAACGTTGCACAGCTCCAGCGGCGAGCGCCCACGAAGGGAAAAGGGCAGAAAGAAGGCGGGCGGGAACGCTCGCCTTGACGCACTGATTCCGCACGTTCAGGCCCCTCGGCGCCGGACGAGGAGGCCAACGAGTGCCGCCGTGGCCAGGACGAGCCCTACGGCCTCGATGCCGGGCAGGTTGCCGGCCGCATCTTCGGCGTTCACGGATTCGACGGTGATCTTCTTTTCGCTGAAGTGGGGGAAGCTCACCAGCACGTGGATTCCGTTCCTGTCCTCCACGACCCAGTACTCGACATGGTCGCCGTCGTCGGCGGGATCGAGCACGTCATCGAGGTTGGAGGCCACCGTGGCGCCGAGGTCCGTCAGGCCACCGTCCTCGGCAACGGCCTCCACCGTGATCTTCACGTCGCCGTCCGCGAGAAGGGCCTCATCGACTTTCAGGACGACGGTCTTTCCGTCGCCTTGCTCGGATTCCAGGCGGGCAGACACCTTGTTCGGACCGTCCTTGGCGACCTTGATTTCGAGGTCTCCCAGCGGGACGGTGTCCGTCACGAGCTCGCCATCGGCCACCGAGATGGAGACTTCGGCGCCGACCTTTTTCTCCAGCAGGGCCTGCCCGTACGCGGGGCCCAGAGGTTCGGGGCCGGCGGCCGCACCCGCCAGGACGAACGTGGCCCGGCCGCTCAGGCGGACCACGTTGCCGTCGCTGAGGCCGAGGGAACCACTATGGACGATGATGGCGCCGGTCACGTCTCCGTTCGAGAACTTGAGGCCGTCGTCGGTCAATGCGACCTCGAGGTGGTCGGCCAGGTCAATCGTGACGGCCTCGATCTCGCTGCTCGTAGCGGTATTGATGATCCCGCGGGGGTTGTCGTGGACCGAAAGGATGTGGGTTCCCGCCTCGTCGAACACCTGGATGGCGGTGCCCTCGCCGGTCTGTTCCGGTCGAAACTCGGCCAAGTAGCCGTTGACGAAGAGAGCATCGATGAAGAGCGCCCCGGAGACCGTGATCTTCGTCATCAGTTGCGCCTCGGGGACGCCGACCAGGGCCACGTGCTTCCCCTCGACGCGGATGGTCTTCGTCGACTCGTCCCAATACATGCGGAACGAACCGAACTCATCCAGGCGCCCATCCGGCTCGCCGTGACGGTTCTCGTAGAGGGCGCGCACGCGCTTCTCGCAGTCGCGGCCGACCTCCCAGAGTTTCTGCTTGAGCTCTTCGGACCAGCCGTCCTGCGAAGGATACGGTTCGGCGACGTCCTGGCCGTCGTCCGCTTCTCCGGGGGGCGGGCTTGACGTGGAAGATTCGTCCTGCAAGCTCTGCATGCGCGCGTCGCACTCGCGCCAGATGGCGTCGACCTCGTCCCGCAGCGGGTCGCCTTGGGTGGCGCGCGCGTAGGGCTCCCCCTCACCGGCGTCTTCGCGTTGGCGAGGTCCGTGGAAGAACGGCACGCCGTCGCCGGCCTGCGCGTTCATGGCGTCGAAACATTCGAGCAAACCACGGGACTCCATCAGCGGGCGGATCTCCCTTTGCAGGGCCGTCCAGAGATCTTGGGCTCGTTGCATCCATTCATCGCTGAAGGCCGTCCAATCCTCCGGCGTGGGCTGGGATTCCATGAGCGTCCGGCGGGCCTCGTCGAAGGCTTCCTGGAACTCGAGGATGTGCGGTTCGACCTTTGGTCGGAGTTCCTCAAACGTCTGCCACAAGAGCTCCGCCTGGGAACGGCAGGCTTCCGGGAGTTGAGCGCCTTCATGGCCGTCCCGTCCTCGTTCGGCGTTTTCGTCGCCGCAGGCCGGTTCCCCGGCGTCCCACTGGCCGTCCCCGTCCTCGTCGATGTAGCAAGGTTCTGGCGCGGGGGGTGGACAGGCGCCTTCGCCCGGGTCTTCGTACCCGTCCCCGTCTTGGTCCTCGTGGCACGGTGGGGGCCCGGGGCAGGGTTCCTCTCCGAGATCCTGTTGTCCGTCGCCATCCTCGTCCGTGTAGCACGGGGGAGGCACGGGGCAGGGTCCTTCTCCAGCGTCCTGTTGTCCGTCTCCGTCCGCGTCTTCGTAGCACGGGGGCGGCGCCGGGCGGTCAGCGCAGTCCGGCTCGTCCGCATCGCGTTGTCCGTCTCCATCCCAGTCCTCGAAGCACCCTTCGC
>CAYVGY010000210.1:0-3273 GCA_964451065.1 uncultured Halobacteriales archaeon | reverse complement strand
GGACGTCGCCCTGACGCCGACGCTGCGGGCAAGCTGTTCCTAATCGGCCAGGCATGCGCTGAAGAGCTCGCAACCGAGGACCCAATACAGAGTCCAAGGCCAAACCATGGCCTGATACCAGAAAGGAACGGAAACCTCGGCTGGAAGGGGTAGGAAGCTTGCGATCAAACCCAACGAAAGATACGTGGCTGCAACTGCTCCGGCCAGTCTTGGCCTCGAATACGTCGGTAGGGCGGCATGTGCGAAGCTCCAAAGTGCCGCCAACGCCATCGATGAAACCAGCCCGATGAGGATGGGTGCTTGGGCGGCCCCAAGGATGCCGGAGGCGGTGTGACGAAAACTTTCCGACCCGTAGGTGGCCACGACCAATAGGAATCCTGTGAGGATGAGCCCCGCTCCAGCCAGGACGCGGCGCGTCGCAAACGGGCGGCCGGGACGGCCGACGTCTGCTGGTCTTGACGCAGCGTGGATGTTGCGCTCACCGCGCGAAGCTGCGGTCGATGTCAACAGCAGGCCCACCTATGGGAATTCAATTGTACCACGGTCCTTCACGCAGGTGAATTGTAGTAGCCAAAATTCCTGCGAGGAGTCGAGAAGCTTGGTTCCTGTGATTTGATCGCAGTTTTTCGCGGTACCGCCTGGGTTGTTTCCGTCGTCTGGATTCGCTGGATCATCGCCGGAAACCTCGTAAAAGTAAACCGTCCCGAAAAACCGGCCGTCACACGCGCCGCATTCGTCCCCCGTTACTCCCGGTACTCGGACGATGTAGCGATCCACGACATGGTGACTCCCCCGGATGTCCTCATCCAATTCCACATTGCCGACGCCTGGGCGCGTCGGATCGTCCTGATGGACGGGGAACTGGGCGTAACCTTGAAAAAGGCCCTGGCCAGCTGGCGCCGGATCGTGGTAGTCGCCTGCCCAGGCCTCGCTAATAAACTCTCGTGCATGGTACCGGTCGCCGTGAATGCAGAAGGCCCACCAGGGGGTTTCAGGTTTCTCCCAGACTCGCTGGTTAAGTTCCCAGTGATCTTCCCCTCCGTGTTCTCCATCGAAGAACCACGCCGAATGGGGGTCGTTGCAGGTGGTCGTGCTCCAACCTGACACTCGCATCATGTGGTAAATCGTGTCACCGAGGGCGTCGTAAAAAATCACGTTTACTGGGTCGATTGGATCGTTATTGTCATTGTAGATGGCCAGGGTCATCGTAATGGAATGCGTATTGTTCATCCACGGTCGACGAGACGGCGGCTGCGCCCACGACTCGTCCAAGTTCGCGTTGTCGCTTCCCCGGATTGATGGGTCACGGACGGAGCTAAACGGTTCGCCGAAGTCCAAAACCCGCCGCCCATCAGCGAACAATTCACCCTTTACGAAGTCGCACTTCACATAAACAGAAAGCAAGGTCTTTTCGTCAGCCGACAGTCCCAGGATTTGGTAACGAGGTCCCAGGATGTTGTAAGGTCGCCCGGAACCCGGCTCGACCTTTTCCGGTAATTCAGCCACCAGGCGGGGGACCACGGTATAGGATTCGTTTCCGACGTGAAACGTGAGCGGTTCCAAATTGCGAGCGGCGGCGAGGTACCTCGAGCCATCCGTTTGCGGCGGGACGCACTCAACGATGCCCGTCGACGCCGGCAGCAAGAGGGGTCCCCCCCCGCGACGAGCAATCCGAATGCCACGGCCAACCTCTGTCTCCTTGACGCCACCGTAATCTCCCCTGACCAATCGGTTCATGGATACAAAAGGCTGATGATAGGCGCAGTCAATCCGAACGTCTCTCCCGTTGACTCTTGACCCGCCCCCTTCTTGAAGCGGGGTTTGGGGCGGGCGCCTGGCGGGGCGAGGGCGTCCGCTGGGTGCGCCGCGGGTCAGGGATGAGGGGTGGGAGGGGGATGCCGGGATGTTACGCGGTGATGGGGTCCGCGTTGGCGGGTTCGAGTTGGAGGAGGAACTGGGGCATCGTGAAATCGTGGCGTTCGCCCCGTTGCTTTCGGGCGTGGCGTTGCAGCCGCCACGCCGTGTCCAAGAGGAGGGCGATGAGGGTGAGCCAGAGACGGTTCGCGTAGACGTCGCTGGTGGTGCGGATGCGGGCCGCCTCGAGTTGGCGGTACCCGGTCTCGATGCCCCAACGCACGCGGTACGTCTGCGCCCACTCGTCCAATTCGGCTAAGCTTCGCAACTCGGGGCACGCGTACACGAACAAAAGCTCTTCCCCCGGTTTCTCCGGATCCGGCTCCCACACGAAGACTTGCACGATGTCCGCGCCCGTCTTCGGGTCGCCCAATCGGTGACTGCGGGTGGCGATGTGGCGCCCCAACCCCACGCGTTGGCGCACGCGGTACAGTTCATCCGCCGCCTTGGGCACGCTTCGATCGATGGGGGTCGGCACGACGAACCATCGGCCCGTCGCGAGCAGGAGTTTCAAGTCGAACTGGTTGTGGAAGGCCTTGTCCAACAGGAAGGCGAGCACGGCTTGGCGCGCGATCGTGCGCGCCAACAATGCTTGGAGGGCGTCGTGTTGGGTGCGCAGAGGGTTCAACAATTGTAGGGCGAGGGTGAGGCGGGGATCCGTGAGGCGTTGGCAGGTCAGGTACGCGTGGGCCCGGTTCGTGCCCGCCTTGCGTTCCATCCCGCACATGTAGAGTTGTTCCGCCCCGTACACGGGTTCGTTGTGGCGGTCGATGGCGACCAGAACGGGTTCCCTCAACCACCCCAAGCTCCCGGCGATGGCGAGCAGGATGTCGAGCGTTTCTTGGAAACAATCGTACACCTGGGTGGGCGGGACGTTGTGCAAGTGGTGGTGGAGGGTGTCACTGTCGGGCAGGGTGACGTGGGTTTGGCTGGCCATGCTCAAACTTTGGTTGCGCGCCGTGGCGAGGGCGGCCAACTCGATGAAGTCGGCCGCCTCGTACGTGGCGTTGGCGGGCGCCACCCAGGGGTAGGCGTGGTGGAGTTGGTTTCGAATCGTTCTTGTGGCCTGGCGTATCTTCCGCTGGGGGGTGCCTGGGTGAGGCATGGTTTCTACCAAACGGTGCACGCCCAGTGCACCCTCCTACCCCTTACGGTTTGAACCCACCCGGTTCAGGCCCTACCTTCGGATTGACTGAGGCGGGGCGCCGTCAGTAGAGTCGATTCGCAGACCGCAGCTAGAGGTGCTGGGTTCAGTCGAAACCCTCGACCATCGCCACGTCCAAGTGGACCTCTGGGCCCCCTATTCCCATTCGATCGTGCCCGGCGGCTTGTCGGACAGGTCGTAGACGACCCGGTTCA
>CAYVGY010000209.1:0-3279 GCA_964451065.1 uncultured Halobacteriales archaeon | reverse complement strand
GCGCCAGCGTGGGTAGCGGGGGCGGCAGGCCGGGCCGTCTGCTTCGCGTTACTCCTGGGGAGGGCCACCGCGGGGCTCCAGGGGCCTGGAGACCGCGGCGGAAGCGTCTTCCGGGCGACCGCTGGAGTCCGTGGCGGAGGGGGCGTCGGGGTTAGGCGAGGAAAAGCAGCCAGACCACAGGCGTAAGGAGAGCAAGTTCCAGCCAGACCAGTTTCCGCACGAGGCGCATGATTCTCCGTCGAGGTTCCTGACTATATTAAGAAGATTGGAGGATTCCTTTACTCGATTGACTCGCTGGCGTTTTTTGTGCAGGCCAGAGGCGCCCGCGGCGAATTGGCTGCGCGTCTTTGTGCAGTGCTTCCGGACTCGGCGCGCTGGACGAGGCAAGCGGGAGGATGTTCGCTGGCGAGACTTGGCGACGGCCAATTTCCGAGAGGGAGGTGGATGCTCCTTTTCCCCCCATCCTCTTCGAAGTCACGGCGGCCGCAACTACGCGTCGTAGACCTTGGAGCGATGGGCAAAGCGAGTGAAGACGACGCGGTCGTCGATCAGTTCGTAGATTCCACGATAGTCGCCGATGCGCAGCCGCCAGGTGGCCTTCGTCCCGTGAAGCTTCTTGATGTCAACACCGGCTCGGGCGTGGTTCGGATCCCTGGCGAGATCGTCAATCGCTTCGCCAAACCGTCGAATCACGTCTTTTGGCAATCGGGCGAACTCCTTCTCGGCGCTCTCCTTGAACTCGATCCGGAAGGGCATGCGGTTTGCCCTACAGTTTCAGCCGCGCCTTGACGTCAGCCCAGGAAACGCTATCCTCTTCGGTGAGTCGGCGGAGGTGCTCCTTCAGGAAGGACTGGGGAGGGTGATCATCCATCAGCTCGTTGAGCACGTCATCGTAGCTAGAGCCACCCATCTTGTATCGACGGAGGCGACCAAGGGTTTCAGCCTTTACAGGGACGGTCGTGAAAGTCATTACAGTCATTACTCTAATTGAAGGGCCGGGCACATAAGCCTTTCGCGGAAACGCCGCCCTCTTGCCGGATTCGAAATCCTAGAGAGGCGCAGCGGCTGCACTCGATGAAGGTTGAACGCCGAGGGGGAGGGTGGATGCTCCTCTCACCCCTCTTCCTTCGAATCTCACGATCCGCAATTTTGCCCGCCCCCCCCAGGGACCCATAAATACCTCGACTGTCCATCTTGTATGCATGCAGTTCGAAGTGGTCCTTGAGAAGGACGAGACCGGCGCCTTCATCGCCGACGTGCCTGTCCTTCCCGGCTGCCACACCTTTGGCGCTTCCAAGAAGGAGGCTTTGGCCAACATTCGCGAGGCAATCGAGCTTTACCTCGAGGCTCGAGGCGCTCCGAAAACCCAGTTCGTTTCGCTCGAGAAAGTAGACGTCGAGGCGTGATCCTTGGTACCGCACATTCCCCCTTTGCCTTACCGGAAGGTAGACAAGATTCTGCGAGGCCACGGGTTTCGCGCGACGCGCCAGCGCGGGAGCCACGTGTTCTACGAGCATGAAGACGGTCGAACGACCGTCGTCCCGAACCATGCCGGTCGAGACATCCCGCCTGGGCTTCTCCGCAAAATCATGAAGGACGCGTCGCTTGACGCGGACGAATTGCGCTGAAATTTCGAATTCGAGCCAAGGTTCGACGACGGTCTAGGGGTTGATGCTCCATTCGTCCATCCTGCCATGAAGATTGAACGCCGAGGGGGAGCGCTGATGCTCCTCTCACCCTCTTTGTATGCTTTTATTGCGGGTCGATCAATGCGTGAGGATGGCCTTCTTGCCATCTCGGGCCGCCAACATGTCCGCCTGTAGGACGCTCTGAATGACCGGATGTTCCATGTTGATTGCGAACATCTTGGACTGGCCGACATCGCGCGTCTGGGTGACCATCTTCACCTGGACCAGTTCTTCCAGCGTCTTGTAGACGGTGACGCGGGTGATTCCGGCCTTGGATGCCAATTCCGTGACGTTGTAGTCTGACGTCGGGTGGTCGCCAAGGAAGTCCAGGAGTTTCGCGCGGGGGGTGTCGCCGAGGTAGTCTGTAAACATGCGTGAACACCAGCGTATACCATGTTATACACTCGAATATATAAGAATTCGCACATCCAGAGGCCGTGCGCAGGCTCGACAAGTACGAAGCAAAGGTCTGCTTCAAGTTGTACCGCCAAGGGTGCTTTGGAGCGGGGCACAAGCTCATTGACACCGTCACGAGCGGCTTTCCAAGTCATGAACTTGACAAGGTAAAGGATGCGATCCGGGCCTTAATCAAGGACGGAATCCTCGTTCGCCACCCCACCAAACACGGCGAGGCCGTCAATATCGATTCGAAGAAGCGCTTGGAGCTTTACGAAACGCTTCGGGCGATACCGGATTACAAGTGGCTGCCCAAGTAGGCGTTCAGCTCGAACCCACCCCTGCCGTTGATGCTGCTTTCACCGCAAACGTCGACGAAATTCGCCATGTTTGGCACGATTTCGCGCTTGAACGTTCGACGCCGAGGGGGAGATTCGAACTCCCGACCGGGGCGTTGACGTCGCTAGAATCCGTAGGCCTCATCGTGATGGGCCAGCCTCAAGAGTCGCACGACGGCGCCTCGTTCGATTGGCTCGAACAAGAGTACGTGCGATCCGCCCCCATGGACGTGACGGTCGCCCTGCAGCGGTGCCCGCGGCGGTTTGTAGTGGAGGGGCGTCAAAAGGATCTGCACCACTTTCTTGTCGACGGCGGATCGGAATGCCTCATTGACGGCACAATGGTTGCGGTAATCTGTTCAAACTCAGGCGAAACCTCCAGCGGCGCCGAAACCCGGGGCGTGGGTCGGACATCGAAAGCACGCACGCGTCGGCGACCCGGGATGCGAGCTCATCGAATCGATCCTCCTCGTGGCGTCGTCCACGGGCGCGGCGGGCCATCGCCAGTTGGACATGCTGGCAGAAGCACCAGGACCGCGTGCCCCTCTCCGGACACGCTCAGGCCGGCGCGGCCGGCACGGAAAAACCGATTGGGTAGGCGGGCCGCTCGATCCACGCCGTGTACACGTCCGCGACGCCATTACGCGTGTCGACCCAGGCCGGGTGGGCGAAGTCCTCGCTCGAATCGACGTCGATGTAGTCCCCGATGAACACCATCCCGTTCTGGTGGTGGCTGTACTGGGGGTCCGTCTGGACCTCCGTCACGCGCGCGTTGGGCGCCCACGTCGTGCCCCCGTCGAGGCTGTACGTGTAGTAGAGGTCGATGAGGTAGTTGGCGGGGTCGCGGCGCTGGTCGT
>CAYVGY010000208.1:722-3378 GCA_964451065.1 uncultured Halobacteriales archaeon | reverse complement strand
CCAAGACGGCGTCGCGGAAGCCGACGAGACCATGATCGTCGACATCTCCACCGTCGACGGCGCGTCCGAGTCCGGCACCCAGCAAGCCACCGCCACCATCACCGACGACGACGGCCCCACCGTCACGCTCGCCATCACCGGCGACGCCATGGACGAGGCGGGCGGCGTCGCCACGGTCACGGCCACGCTCAGCGCCGCGAGCGTTCAAGATGTCACCGTCGGCCTCGCCTTTGCCGGAACGGCCACCCTCACCACGGACTACACCCGCAGCGGAACGAGCATCCTCATCTCGGCTGGAGGCACCACGGGAACCATCACCCTCACCGCGGTCCAAGACGGCGTCGCGGAAGCCGACGAGACCATGATCGTCGACATCTCCACCGTCACGAACGGCGCCGAGTCCGGCACCCAACAGGTGACCGCCTCCATCGTCGACGACGACGAGGCGCCCATCGTGACCGTCACCGCCTCCGACCCCATCGCAAGCGAACCCGGCACGAACACCGCCGCCTTCACGTTCACCCGCTCCGGCGACACGTCCCTCGGCCTCACCGTCTTCTACACCGTGGACGGCACGGCGACGTCCGGCACCGACTTCACGGCCCTCCCCGGCAGCGTGACCATCCCGTCCGGGAGCGCCAGCGCCACCGTCACGGTCACGCCCGTCGACGACGCATCCCCCGAAGCCTCCGAAACCGTCACCGTCGCCATCGACACCAACGCCGTCTACGGAGTCGGCTCCCCAGCCTCGGCCGCGGCCACCATCGCCGACAACGACCAAGCCGGCGTGGCCGTCGCCCCCACCAGCGGCCTCCAGGTGACCGAGGCCGGCAGCACCGCGACGTTCACCGTCGTCCTCAACTCGGTCCCCACCGCCGACGTCGTCATCGCCGTCACCTCCAGCGACACCACGGAAGGGACCGCAACCCCGGCCTCGCTCACGTTCACCCCCGCCAACGCGCTCACCGAGCAGACCGTCACCGTCACCGGCGTCGACGACATGACCATCGACGGAAACGTCGCCTTCACCATCACCCTCGCGCCCGCCACTAGCGCCGACGCCAACTACACGGGCCTCGACCCCGCCGACGTCTCCGTCACCACCATCGACAACGACAACCCCGGCATCACGATCGCCATCTCCGGCGGCTCGACGTCCGTGGGCGAAGCCGGCAGCACCGACACCTTCACGGTCGTCCTCAACTCGCAGCCCGCGTCGGACGTCGTCCTCAACGTCACGAGCGGCGACCTCACCGAGGCCACGGTCAGCCCCGCGAGCCTCACGTTCACGAACGCCAACTGGAACGTGGCCCAGACCGTCACCGTGACCGGCGTCAACGACGCCATCATCGACGGCACGCAGACCACGACCATCACGGTTGCCGTCCATGACGTCGGCTCCTCCGACGAATACGACAACGTCGCCGACCAGACCGTGAGCGCCACCACCGTCGACAACGACGTCGCCGGCATCACCGTGAACCCCACGAGCGGCGTCTCGACGAGCGAAGCCGGCGCGACGGCCACCTTCACCATCGTCCTCGACACGCAGCCCTCCGCCGACGTCACGATCAGCCTCTCCTCCAACGATGCGACCGAAGGCAGCGTCAGCCCATCGACCGTGACCTTCACGAGCGCCAACTGGAACGTCACCCAGACCGTGACGGTCACTGGGCTGGACGACGCGGTCGCGGACGGCGACATCGATTATTCTGTCCTCACGGCGGCCGCGTCCAGCAGCGACAGCAACTACAACGGCCTCAACCCCAGCGACGTCGGGGTCACCAACACGGACGATGAGGTGGCCATCACGGCGGGATTCACCGTGGTTCAAAGTGACGGATTGACGGCGCTCGCCGAATCCGGCACGACCGACACCTTCACCATCGTCCTCACGGCCGCCCCAGCCAGCGACGTCGTCCTCACGATTGCCTCGGGCGACACGGGGGAGGCGGCCGTCTCGCCCGCCACGCTCACCTTCACCGCGGCGAACTGGAACCTGGCCCAGACCGTCACCGTCACGGGCGTCGACGACCTGTCCGTGGACGGCACCCAGTCGGCCACGATCACGGTGAGCGTCGTCGACGCGCAATCCGACGACGCCTACGACGCCGTCGCCGACCAGTCGCTGAGCACCACGACGACGGACGATGACGTCGCAGGGGCCGTGCTCTGGCAGGCGCCCGCTGCCAGCCTCGCGCCGAACGTGCCGACCATGTTCACGCCGCCCCCCATCGGCGATGCCAGCAGCTTCAACCTCACGCAGGTCTCCATCACCGTACCGGGCAGCGGCGTCACGGGGCGAATCCAGGTCGAACCCCTCACGTCGCTGCCGGCCGGCGTGCCGGCGGTCCCTTCCATCGCCACCGTCGCCCAGATCTGGGAGATGCGGTTCGAGGGCACCGATGATACTGCGCTCAGCTTCACCCTCGCGACCCAGCGGTTCTTCGTCTCCAACCAATGGCTGACCTCGACTTGCGCACCGCCCTCCTGCCAAGTCGTCGCCTTCCACTACGAGACCGACCACTGGGTCCAACTCCCCGCGCGGCTCGTCTCCACCGGCGCGACCGGACAAACGCACGAGTTCGACGCGACCACCTTCAGCCCGTTCGCCGTCGGCGGCATCACCGTCAGCGGAGGAGGTGGAGGTGGTGGT
>CAYVGY010000208.1:0-712 GCA_964451065.1 uncultured Halobacteriales archaeon | reverse complement strand
GCCTCCCGCGCCCCCGCCGGAGCCTCAACCCGAACCGTCCGCGCCCGAACCCACCGTCGAACCGCCCACGCCCGAACCGCCTGTCGGCCCGCTGCCACCCGCGCCCGAGCCCGTGATCTCCCCCGTCGTCGAGGAGCGCCCCGGCATGGACTGGCTCGTCCTCGTGGGCTTGGCCGCCCTCGTGACCGTCGGCGGCGGCGTCGCGATCCGCTACGGCGCCCACCACCAAGTGGCCCGACTCGCTCGGGCCATGGGCCGCGGCGCCCGTCGCGGCGCCTATGCGTCCACGGCTGCACTCGTCCAGCTCACCCGGCAGGCGCGCACCGCCCTCGCCCGCCCCGAGAGGCCCGTGCCGACCATTCCTGCGCCCCATCTCCGCCTCGACGAGCCGGTTGAATTCACGATCCGACACGGCGCCCAACGCCTGGACCGCGTCCTCCACGCGCACCGTTCCACGCAGACCCGGGAAGCGCGCGCCGTGCAAGACCTGCGCGTGGGCGCCCTCGCCGAACTCATTCGCCTCAATCAACGGTTCGCCAATGCCCACCGTCAGGCCGCCGCGGGGACCCGGCTACCGTCCGAGGCGCCCCGACCCCTGCCGCCCGCCGTCGTGCGGGAGGACGCCCGGCACGTGGATCGGATCTTCCGGGCCCACCACCGCGCCCTCGACGAGGCCCTGCGTGCGGCCAAGCCCCTGCAACGGCAGGCCCTG
>CAYVGY010000207.1:0-3383 GCA_964451065.1 uncultured Halobacteriales archaeon | reverse complement strand
CCGGGTCCTCGTACATGACCCACTGCGTGGGATCCGTGCTGCTCGTGTCCAGCAGCGCCACCCCACTATGGGTCACGAGCGGGGCGCCGTAAGTGACGCCGTCGAACCAGGCGTCGCATCCGGGCGGGAACCAGTCGCCCGTGAGCCCGACCCCGCCCCGTTGAAGGCCGCCCAGCCCGTTCGACTCCTCGTACCACCAGGTGCCCTGGCCGTCGTCGTCGAGGCTGGACATAAAACCGCTCAGCGGCGTCTTCTTCGACGTGTATCCGGACGCTTCATACCATGCTCCCTCGACCTCAGGCGACGGAGAAGGCGCGTTCCGCTCCTCGAGGTAAAACGTGGATCCCCCGAATAAGTCCCCCGCGCGTCCCTGGACGTAGGTCGTGTATTCGGGCGGCCCGCCCGGTTGGCAGCCCGCGCTCGCGGCACCGGCCAGCGAGAGGAGGATGATCGCGACCGGCCAAACCGCGCCAGCTTTTCCAACGATAACCTTTCGGTAGATGTCTCGCATTGGGGTTCACCTCACGGATGATAGAGAATCCTCGAGCAGCTGTCTGCCCGCTGGTTGACGCAATGGCGAACCCATGCGCCACCGCACGTCCCCCACGCCAGATTGGAATCGGCGGCGTCGGGTTGGACACCCGCGCACAGCGAAGAGCCCGAATACTCGGAAAACAGGCCCGCAAAGACGCTGGGCAGGATCGGGCCTTGCCAGTAGGCGGACGCGTTCGCTTCCGGGGTTGCGGAAATGTCCATGTCTGGCACGTGGGGAATCCGGCACCAACCGGGCTCCCCGCAGAGCGTCACGCTCCCCCCATCGACCAAGGGGACCACGACCGGCCCGTATTGGTAGAATTCCCCTGCGTGAGAATCCACCGTGAACGCAACGGACCCCACGCCGACACCCCACGAGAGCTGGCGAAGCGTTGAGGGAGTGGTTGCGCAGGCGAGGGCAAACGGCGCGCAAGCCCCCTCGGGAACGTAGGAGGCGCTGGAGCCGGACACCTCGACGGGCCCGGTCTCGTACGTCTGTGCTTCCGCCGAAGAAAGGGGCAAGAGGAGAACAAGGCCAACCATGAATCCCGCATCCCGCCATGTGCGCAGCGTCTTGACCCATACCATACTCGTGTGCCTCCTTCGGTGGATTCTCGGGGCCGGCGGCCCCGGAGGGGTGGGTGGCCCGGCCGAGAATTAGGCGTTTCGGGCTCATGTTCCTCTTTGCATCCGACGGCCGGGCCCCTCCGGCAAGCCTTAGCTAGGCAGACCCCATCTCCGCCTTCCGTGGCCTCGCCGCTGCCGCAGGTCGCCGTTCGCGACCGGGTCCTCCTTTGGCTCCTGCACGTCGAACGGGGCACACAGGACGAACCGGGGCTGCAGGCGACCCAGGCGGGCATCGCCACCGCGGCCGGTCTCTCCCGGGCCTACGTCTCACGGACCGTCGCGCCCTTGTTGGCCGCCGGTTGGGTCTCCCAGCACGACCGCCGCCTGCCCGGCTTCACACGACGACTCACCGCCTACCGCCTCACCGAACGGGGACGCCAGGAGGCTCAGAGGGTAGCTCACGAACTGCGCGGCGCCGTCGTCGTGGTCCGCCGCGGGGGCGCCCTCCCGGCCCCGACGTCGCTCGGCGCGGCCCTGGACGCCGCGCCCCGGCCGTTGACGCCGTGGGAGGCACTCTCTCAGCTCGTGCGCCAGGGCTTCCTCGACCTCGACGCCGGCCCGCCGGCGGCCGCCGCCGCCACCTTCGTTCGGGAAGGCGTGCCTCCCACGTCGGCCACGCCCTTCGTAGGCCGCTCCGCGGAGGCGCGGGCCTTCCGCGCCTTCCAGGACGCGCCCGCGCCCGCGCTCCTCGTGGAGGCGCCCGCCGGATTCGGAAAGACCACCTTCCTCACCCGCGTGGCCACATCGCCGTCGCTCCGGTCCCATGTGGCCTGGGTCCGCGTGTTCGACTGGACGTCGAGCCGCCAACTCCTCGATACTCTGGACCGGCTTCTCCGCGCCCTGGGGCGGCCCTCGCCCGCCCTGTCACCGGAATCGGAGGACGCGCTCGCCGCCACGCTGGGACCACGGGTGCACGGGTTGCCCATCGTAGTCGTCCTCGACGACTTCCACCGCGCCGACGCCCTCGTTCGCCAACACGTACGGGCCCTGCTCCGGCGGGCCGTGACCGAGCCCCGGTTCAAGGTCGTCCTGGCCGGCCGCGGCCCGCTCTCCGCACCCGCCATCGGGGAACGGCCCCAACGGATCTCGTTGCCGCCGCTCGACCCGAGTGAATGCGCGGAACTCCTCGACCGCCTGAACGCGCCCCCGGGCAGCCGGGACGCGATCCTCGCCACCGCGCGCGGCCACCCGCTCTACCTGACGCTCCTGGCATCGAGCGACGCACGCACCGCACCCACGGAAGACCTCCAGCGATACGTCGCCCTCGAGGTCCTGCCGGGCCTGCCCGCCGACCAGCGGGCCGTGCTCCGCGTGGGGTCCTCGATCCGCGGGGCGTGGTCGGTCCACGTGCTGGAGGAACTGGGCATCGGATCCTTGGCCACCCTCCAGGCCCTAGCCGCGGCCAACCTCGTCTCCCTCGTGACCGACGACCACGTCGAACTCCACGATTTCGTGCGCGAAGCCGTCTACGACGCCATCCCGTTCGGGGAACGAAGAGAAATCCATGCCGGCCTGGCCGAATACTACCGCCGGCGCCTGACCCATTGGGAAAGCGTCGCCCACTACTTGCTGCATCTTTCCCGATCGGGCCAACGCGACGCGGCCGTGCGCTGGGTTTTGCGGAACCGGACCCGCCTGGCCACCGACGTCGGCCACGGCCAACCAGGCGGGTCGTAGACGGTTTCCGTGCCGTGGTGGCGTCCCCGGTCGTTGCCGTCGACGACGTCGCGGCCCGATTGATGGATCAAACAAGCACCAGGCCAATCGCGGACGCGAGGACCGTGACCCGAAGTCCTACATGGACGAGAAGGTCGAAGGACGCGGCTCGCATCTGCCTCCGGAGCGGCCTCGCTTCTTCTCCCGCGTTTCGAGTTGTGTTCCGGCGAGAGCGGCAAGCAACCGTCCCGGAAACCACACGGCGCCGGCCCATGGCGCGGGCACGTGTGTCGCGAGGCCATCGGCGACGAGATCCAGGGGCAAGAGGTCCAACCAATTCCCCAACCCGGCGGTCGCGTTCGTTCGCGGTGAGGCGCCGGAAGACAGTACGCACCTTCGCGGGCGATGGCTTCTCCGGCCGTCTTCAAGACGACCGTGGCACCCGTGTTTGCCCAAGGAGCGACGCTGGCTTTTACAGGCGTGGGCAGCCCCCGGTTGTCTTGCGCTACGGACCCGGGATTGGGGACCCGCTCCATCCGCCCCGCGACCCCTCAAGCTCCGAACGT
>CAYVGY010000206.1:0-3418 GCA_964451065.1 uncultured Halobacteriales archaeon | reverse complement strand
CGGCCCTGCCAGGAGGTCGCGGCCTCTTCGAGGTCCGGTTCCACGGCCGGGGCGCACAAGAGAACCTGATCTACACCATCCTCCTTGCGTACGCCGCCTTCCTGGAAGGCCGCGGCGTCCAGGCCTCCCCCTTCTTCGGCGTCGAACGCCCCGGCGCCCCCGTCGTCGCCCACGCCCGCATCGGCACCGAACCGGTCCGTCTTGCGTGCAGCGTCGCCTCCCCCGACGCCGTCGTCGTCATGGACCCCACGCTCCTCAAGGGCCTCGGGGCCCGGATGTGGTCCGGCGTGCGCCCCGGAGGCTGGGTGCTCGCCAACTGCAAGACGCCGCCCCAAGCCTTCATCGGGCCCGGCCACGGCTTCCAAGCCGTCGGGGTCGATGCCGCCGGCATCGCGCGCCGCCACCGCCTCGGTTCCGCCGCCAACCCCATCGTGAACACCGCCATGCTGGGCGCGTTCGCCCGCATGACCGGCATCGTGCGGCCGGAATCCCTCGAGTCGGCCATCCGGGAAAAAGTTCCGGCGCGCATCGAGGAGAACGTGCAGGCGGCGCGGGATGGGGCCGCGGAGGCCGATCGATGCCTGTGAAGCTCGCGGGGCGTGAGATCGTGGGCCCCAAAGCGTGGAAATCCACCCAGGCGACCGGCTCCGCCTCGGCGTGGCGCGCTCAACGGCCCTTGCTGGACATCGAGGCCTGCACCGGCTGCATGGTCTGTTGGAAGTTCTGCCCCGAACCGGCCATCACGCCCCACGAGGGCAAGGTGTCCATCGACCTTGGCGCGTGCAAAGGCTGCGGCGTGTGCGCGCATGAGTGCCCGGTCGACGCGATCCGCATGGAGGAGGAAGTCGTCGAATGACGCGCCAACTCCTTTCCGGCAACCAAGCCGTGGCCGAGGGCGTGCGGCTGAGCGGTGCCGGTTTCATCGCCGCGTACCCCATCACGCCCCAGACCACCATCATCGAGACGCTCGCCGAGTGGATTGGTCGCGGCGATTTCGACTGCGAGTACATGAGCGTGGAGAGCGAGCACAGCGCGATGGCCGCCTGCATCGGGGCCTCCCTGGCCGGGCAACGCACCTTCACCGCGACGTCGAGCCAGGGACTCGCCCTCATGCACGAGATGCTCCACTGGGCGTCCGGCCAGCGCGTCCCCGTCGTCATGGCGAACGTGAACCGCGCGCTGGGACCCCCGTGGAACATCTGGGTCGACCACACGGACTCGATGGCGCAGCGCGACACCGGCTGGATCCAGTTGTACGCGGAGACGAACCAGGAAGTCATGGACGCGATCCCCCTCGCCTACCGCGTGGCCGAGTCCAAGGACGTCATGCTCCCGTTCATGGTGATGCAGGACGCGTTCCTCCTGTCCCACACGTACATGCCCGTCGATGCGCCCTCGGCGGAGACGGTCCGGGAATTCGTTCCCTCCTTCGAACCCTCCTCCCGCGTCGAGCCGACCGACCCGACGCTCTTCGGCTCCTTCTCGCCCCCCGACCTTTGCTTCATGGAACTCCGCCACGACATGGCGCAGGCCATGACGAACGCGCGCGAACGCCTCCTCGAGGCCGCGCGCGCCTGGTCGCGCCTGACCGGGCGCCCCCCTCTGGGGCTCCTCGACGAGTACCGGACCGAGGACGCGGACGCGGTCGTTCTCACGATTGGGTCCATGGCGGCCACGGCCCGCGACGCCGTCGACCGGCTGCGCAAGGAGGGCCTCCGCGTGGGCCTCGCGCGGATCCGAGTGTTCCGCCCCTTCCCTCGGCAAGAACTCCGGGCCCTCGCTCGGCGAGTGGGCGTCCTCGGCGTCCTAGAACGCGCCTACTCGCACGGCTTCGGCGGTCCCGTCGCCGGCGAAGTGCGGAGTGCCCTCCTCGACACCGCCAGCCCTCCCCCTGTGGCTTCCTGCATCGCGGGCCTGGGGGGGCGCGATGTCACCGTCAAGGAGGTCGAGGCGCTCCTGCGGCGTCTGCCCGGCACGAAAGGAGGCTCCGAGGAATGGATGGGCCTGCAGGAGGCGGCGTGAATGGCCAAGCTTCCCCTGCCCGCCCTGGAACTCATGGAGGGGGGCCACGTGGGCTGCCAAGGCTGCGGCGCCGCCTTGTCGATGCGCCTGCTCCTCAAGGCGCTCGGGCCGCGCACGGTCCTCGTGATCCCGGCGTGCTGTTGGGCCGTCATCCCGGGGCCCATGCCGAACACGAATCTGCGCGTCCCGACCGTCTTCTGCGCGTTCGAAACGACGGCAGCGGTGGCCGCCGGCGTCAAGGCAGGCCTGCGACGCCGAGGCCTCGACGACGTCAACGTCGTCGGCTTCGCAGGCGACGGGGGCACCGCGGACATCGGCCTCCAGGCCCTCTCGGGGGCGGCCGAGCGCGACGAGGACATCATCTACGTGTGCTACGACAACGAGGCGTACATGAACACGGGCATCCAGCGCTCCGGCGCGACCCCGCCCGGCGCGTGGACCAACACCTCGCCGGGCCGCCTCGGCAAGGTCACGGCCAAGAAGGATCTCCCGACCATCCTGGCGGCGCACGGCGTTCCCTACGTTGCTACCCTCAACCCGTCCTTCCCCGAGGATTTCGTCGCCAAGGCGCAGAAGGCGTCCAAGATCCGCGGCCTCCGCTACCTGCACATCCTCTCCGACTGCCCCACGGGTTGGAAGCACGACCCGGCCCTCATGGTCGAGGTGGGCGCCTTGGCCACCAAGAGCCGCGTGTGGCCGCTCTTCGAGGTCGAAGGCGGCGCGTGGCGCCTTTCACGGATGCCGTTCAAGCCCGTCCCGGTCGCCGACTACCTGCGTTCGCAGGACCGGTTCGCCCAGCTTTCCGCCGACGACCAGGCGGCGTTCCAGGCGCGCGTCGACGAACGGTGGTCCGAGCTCCAGGCACGCTGCGTTTCTTCGACCAAGCCCGACGGCCCCCGGGCCGGGGAGGTGAGGCGGGACGGAGATCGAACCCATCCGGTGCTACCATAACGCATCCATCGTCTGCGACGGAAGCTGCGGCAAGCTCGTCCTAGGCGGGGCGTGCCTGGACCTTCTCGACGGGCATTGAGGCGGAGCCAACGGGGCATGACCCGCACTCCGGCTGGTCTTCGGGCGGGCGCGGCCGCTCCCCATCCCGCGGCAGCCGCGGGGGTTGGACCCCGAACACGTCGACCTCATGCTGGACCGCGGCATGAACGAGGGCCAGCAATGCCTGGAAGAACGGGTGGACCTGGGTGCGGCGGCCGGCGTCCGCGAGAGCGCCCGTGAACCGGCCCAGGTGGGCCTCGACGAAGTCGCGGGACGCCTTTTGACAGGTCTCGACTCCCTGCGCGTCCGCGGCTGCTTCGAGCCGGCTCTGCAAATGCGCCAACGCATAGAGGAATTCCACCTCGACGGCGACGTGGTCGCCGCGGTCGCCATAGTCGGCGGCGAC
>CAYVGY010000205.1:0-3419 GCA_964451065.1 uncultured Halobacteriales archaeon | reverse complement strand
CCCTTCCGCCGTACGGCGGCCTGAGAGGAACTTCCGGTCCCGCGGGTCAGCGTCGCTCATGAGCAGGTTGGCGCCGAGGGCGTCGGTGCGCGCGACGACGATCGTCGGCACGTCCAGGATGTCGGCTGCAAGCCGGGCCGCGGTGAGCGTCCGCACGTGCTGACGCGTCGGCACCAGGACCTTGCCCCCCATGTGGCCGCATTTCTTCTCGGACGCGAGCTGGTCCTCGAAGTGGACGCCGGCCGCTCCCGCCTCGATCATCTGTTTCATGAGTTCGAACGCGTTGAGCGGTCCACCAAACCCCGCTTCCGCGTCGGCCAGGATGGGCGCCAGCCAGTCCGTCTCGCTGCGGCCTTCGACCCAGTCGATTTGGTCGGCGCGCATGAGCGCGTTGTTGATCCGCCGGATGAGGTAAGGTACGCTGTTGGCCGGGTACAGGCTTTGGTCGGGGTAGGTCTGTTGGGCCATGTTGTTGTCTGCCGCGACCTGCCAGCCGCTGAGGTAGATGGCCTTGATGCCGGCCTTGACCATCTGGACGGCTTGGCTGCCGGTCAAGGCGCCCAAGGTTCCTACGTAGTTCTCGGAATGGATGAGTTTCCAAAGGCGCTCGGAGCCACGGCGGGCCAAGGTGTACTCTGGGACGACGGAGCCGCGCAGCCGGACGACCTCCTCGGCCGCGTAGTCGCGCGTGACGCCCTTCCATCGGGGCTGGGTCCGCCACTCGCGGTTGAGTCTCGCGGCTTCGTCCTTTGTCCGTTGCGTGACGTTCATGTTGATGTTCCTCCGCTGGAATCCAAGCGCTCGTAACCGATGGTGGTCGAGAATTCGGGGTAGTCGGGGTTCAGCGCGACGCGCTCGAAGAGCGTCCGCGCTTCGTCGAACCGACCGCCCTGGAAGCGGTCGCGGCCGAGGGTCGTCTCGAGCTTCGTCATCTCTTCCTGAAGGATCCGGCGGGCCAGCTCGCGGTCCACCGGCCGGCCGTCGGCCATCTTGGCCTTGTGGCGGATCCACTGCCAGACTTGGGAACGGGCAATCTCGGAGGTCGCGGCGTCCTCCATGAGGTTGTGGAGGGCCGCGGCTCCCGTCCCACGCAGCCAGGATTCGAAGTACTGGACGCCGACCCCTACGTTGTTGCGGAGTCCGCCCTCGGTGATTTGGCCGCCCGGAATCCGCACATCGAGTAGTTGCTGGGCCGAGACGAGGACGTCGTCCCGTTTGCGGTCCAGTTGGTTCGGGCGCGGTCCCAGGACGCCGTCAAAGACGTCCGTGGCCACTTGGACCAAGTCTGGGTGGGCCACCCACGTTCCGTCGAATCCGTCGTTGGCCTCTCGCACTTTGTCTTCGCGGACTTTTTCGAGGGCGACGCGGGTGACCTCGGGGTCGCGGCGGTTGGGCACGAAGGCCGCCATGCCGCCGATGGCATGGGCCCCGCGCTGGTGGCACGTGCGCACAAGGAGCGACGTGTAGGCACGCATGAAGGGCACGTTCATCGTGACCTGCGCCCGATCCGGTAGCAAGAACGAGGGATCGTTGCGGAACTTCTTGATGATGCTGAAGATGTAGTCCCATCGTCCGGCGTTGAGTCCGGCCGCATGGTCCCTCAGCTCGTAGAGGATCTCATCCATCTCGAAGGCCGCCGGCAGGGTCTCGATGAGCACGGTGGCCTTGGTGCGGCCTGCGGGGACGCCTAAGGTTTTCTCGGCCATCACAAAGACATCGTTCCACAGGCGCGCCTCGAGATGGCTCTCCAGCTTGGGCAGGTAAAGGTACGGGCCGGACCCCTTCGAGACGAGCTCCTTCGCGTTGTGGAAGAGGAAGAGGCCAAGGTCGAAGAGGCTCGCGGAGACGGGGCTTCCATCCACCAGGACGTGGCGTTCGTCGAGGTGCCATCCTCGCGGCCGGACCAGCAAGGTGGCGACCTTGTCACCCAGTCGGTAGGTCTTTCCCTCGGGTGAGGTGAAGTCCAGGTTCCGACGGACGGCGTCGACGAGGTTTGCTTGGCCCTCGATATTGTTGGTCCAGGTTGGTGAATTCGCGTCCTCGAAGTCGGCCATGAAGACGCGCGCCCCGGAATTGAAGGCGTTGATCATCATCTTGCGGTCCACGGGCCCCGTGATTTCGACCCGCCGGTCCTGGAGGTCGGGCGGTGTCGCAGCGATGCGCCAGGATCCTTCCCTCACCGGCCGGGTCTCCGGCAGGAAGTCCAGCCGTTGGCCTGCGTCGATGGCGGCCTGACGCCGGGCACGCATCGAGAGCAGCGCCTCCCGGCGCGGATCGTGGGCGCGGTGAAGCTGGGCAACGAACTCCAACGCGTTCGGGGTGAGGATTTCGGCGGCGCCGTCGACGGTTGAGGCAGCGACTTGAACGCCCCTAACCAAGCTAGTGACCTTCACGCGAACCTCCCGTACCGGCACGCGAGGCGCTGGACAAGCGGACCTCCCCCCAACGGCCGTTGATTGGGTCATCCGGCCGGGCGTACTTTATGATTTGGAGCGGGAAAGGAAACCGGGTAACGGCGGGCCTGAACGGGTCCAGCGAGTCGGAACGGCGGCCGGGAGGGCCCCCCACCCGAGGAATCCTTCACCGGCCCTCGACCAACCTTAATAGGGTCGCTTTTCCTCCCCCGAACCTAGTGCGTAACGCCCCTTTTCTTCTCGGCGCCGTCGTCCTGCTTGCGGGATGCACGAGCGACGAGGTCGAAGAGCGCCCCGACGATTCCGGTCCCGCCAAACCTTGGTTCGCCTTTGGACCGGCGGTCAATATCACGCCGGCTCCCGACGGTCACGGGAGCGAGCCCAGCATCCTGGCGGCTCGCGACGGCTCGGTCTATGTCGTGAGCGTCCTCGGCAGCGCCGAGGCGCGCGGTGATGCCCTCTGGAAAACCAACGACCTTGGTCAGACGTGGACGTATCTGCGCAAGCCTGACTATCCCTTCGGCGGCGGCGATGCGGACATCGACGAAGACGAGGCCGGGACCCTGTATCTGCCCGGACAATGGCGCCCGGTGGCTCCGCCTCCCAATGAAGTCGCCAATCCCTACATCACTGGCGGCGAATCGATGGCCGTGAGCAAGGACGGCGGCGGCACGTGGGTGACGAACCCCGTGGCCAGCGACATGCCGGTCACGGACCGTCAATGGACTGGCACCTACGGTGCGGGCACTGCGTGGCTGGCCTTCAACCAAGCTCAGCAAGGCCTCGTGGTGACGAAGAGCACCAATTCGGGACTCACCTGGTCCCCGGCACGCATCCTGCCTGGAACCTGGGACCCAGGCGACGGCGTGACCAGCGGCGGCCCTAACGGAATCCCGGGCGATCTCGTCGTCGACGGTCGCGACGGGACGTTGTACATCCCCTATGGCCCTGGAATCGGCGGCGGAAGCTCCCAGCACCGCCTCTTTGTCTCGAGCGATGGGGGGA
>CAYVGY010000204.1:0-3427 GCA_964451065.1 uncultured Halobacteriales archaeon | reverse complement strand
GTCGACCTCTGTCGCGCGCCCGGGCAACTCGACGACGTCCTGGCGAAGGTCGGCGGCGAGAAGATCCTCTGCTGCGGGGTCGTCGACGGCCGGAACGTCTGGCGGAACGACCTCGAAGCCTCCCTCGCCGTCCTCGAGCGGGCGAAGGCGGACGCAATCCGGAAGGCGGCGCTGGAGGTCGCGGACGGGAAATGGGACGTGGAGTTCGTCGTCGACGTGTACCAGGCAGGTGCGGGGACTTCGCAGAACATGAACGCGAACGAGGTCATCGCAAACCGCGCGCTGGAATTCCTCGGCCAGCCCAGGGGCCGCTACGACAAGGTGAACCCCAACGACGAGGTCAACCGGGGCCAGTCCACCAACGACACCATCCCCACGGCCATCCTCGTGAGCGCGCGCGAATCCATCGAGAAGGATCTCCGCCCTGCTCTCAAACGCATCATCGCCGAGTTCGAGAAGAAGAGCCGCCAGTACGCCAAGGTCATCAAGGCGGGACGCACGCACCTCCAAGACGCGACGCCCGTCACGCTCGGCCAGGAGTTCGGTGCTTACGGTCATCACCTCGCCGAAGCCGACCGGCGCCTCGCGCATGCCAGCGAGGCGCTCTCCTACCTACCGCTCGGCGGCACGGCCGTCGGGACGGGCATCAACACGGTGCCCGGCTACGACGAGAACGCCGTCCGGGAAATTTCCCGCGTCTCAGGACTCGACTTCCACGTGATGCCGAACAAGTTCGCCGGAATCCAAAACGTCGAGGCCGCCCTCGAAGCATCGAGCGCCGTTCGATCCCTCGCAACCGCGCTCAACAAGATCGCCGACGACTTCCGCCTCCTCGCCAGCGGCCCGCGCACCGGCTTCTACGAGATCGAACTCCCGGCCGTCCAACCCGGCTCGAGCATCATGCCAGGAAAGGTGAACCCCGTCATGGCCGAGATGCTCGACATGGTCTGTTTCCAGGTGTACGGCCACGACGCCACCATCCACCACTCGGTCCGCAGCGCCCAACTCGAACTCAACGTGATGATGCCCGTCATCGCGTACAACCTCCTCCAGGCGATCCACATCACGACGAACGCCATGGACGCGTTCCGCGAGCGCGCCCTGAAAGGCCTCAAGGTGAACGAGGAGATTTGCCGCGCGTACCTCGACCGCAGCCTCATGCTCGTCACCGCCCTCACCCCCAAGATCGGCTACCTCAAGGCGGCCGAGGTCGCCAAGGAAGCGATGGCCAAGAACAAGACCCTCAAGCAGGTCCTCCTCGAAAAGAAGCTCTTGACGGAGAAGGAGATCGCTCAACTCCTTGATCCGTGGAAGATGCTCGCGCCGGGCGCCAAGGGCGCCAGCAGGCAGGCCCCTTGCCGCCTATCCGTCGACCTGAACTGCCTCACGTCTTGGTGGTTTCAGCTGGCCCCGGCGCGACGGTGAACCCGGTTCGGGGTTTTTCTGTCAAGTGAAATAGCCGAACATGGCGGTGATGGTCCCTTCGGTTCCGAGCGCACCATCAGAGCAGTGGCTGTCGGCGGTGGCGGCGTAAGCGTCCACACTGATGGAAAGCCACAACGCACCCGAAGGGACGGGGAGGAACGTACCGGTGGTGGATCCGCAAAAGAAGCCCATTCCCAGGTTGGCTCCAAGGGGTCCATCTCGGAACAGGTAGAACCCGGCGACGGACGATGACCCCAACCCCTCAGCAGCAACGTCGGTTACGAAAACATGGACGTCCTTCTCGACGCCGGCCAATGTAAAGCACGCCATGCCGACGCCGATACCCGATCCCCCCACGTCGCAAGCAAGGACGGGGTAAACCCCAATCCAAGGAAGGTACTGTTGCGTTTCGACGCGCGAAGCGTCTATAGCGAACATGAAGACTTGCGCAAGCGGTCCTCCGGCGTCGCCACCGAACAGGTAGACGGGCGCTGAACCGGTCGCCGCGCTGGCCGAAAAGTAAGGGCTCGCCGGCAGCGAATCCTCGTGAACCCGGGTGAGGCCGGAATGCGGTTCAAAGGCGAGGATTTCCGGCGACCCACCGCCGAACAAGAAGACTCGGCCCCCCACCATCGCTGCCGTTAGGCCGTTCCGGGCCGCCGGCATTGGACTGGGAAGGACCTCGAAGGTGCCCGCCGACGGACTGAACTTTCCCACCGTCGCCGTCAATCCCACCGGCGTTGCCCCACCGAATACGTATATGGCGGGGCCGACGCGCGCCGCCGCCGCGGCAACCCTGCCCGTGTCGAGCTCGGTGGTCATGGGGGTAACGGTTGCGTTCGCCGGATCAAATCGAAGGATGTCGCTCCGATAGTCACCCGAGTCCGGCCCCACGCCTCCGATGATGTATGCAAACGTGCCATCCCATGCGGCGGCGCAGGCCGCCCGCCCCTCCGGCAGTTGTGCCACGATGGCGATTGTCTCCGTAACCGGATTGAACCGCACCACGTCCGACGAAACCACGTGCTGGTTCGGGTTATAGACTTGTCCCCCGAACAGATAGGCGTATTGGCCCGTCCACACAGCGCAGCTGCCATAGGTTTGAGCGGGGAGGGTCGCGGCCAGCACCTGGGACCCCGTGACGGGGTCATAACGCAGGATGGTGTCGACACTCGAGGTGCTACCGCTGGCCTCAGCCAAGCCGCCGAAGACGTAGAATGCAGAGCCCGTCGAGATGGCCACCACATGGGACCGAGCTGGACTCAGCGCGGCCGGAGCCGTCCCGACCGTCGCCAACGTCGCCGGGGCGAGCAACGCCACCGCCGTCATCAACGCAAGAAGCTTTGCCAGAACCGCCAGTCTGCCGCCCGCACATCCAACCATACCGGAACAACTCCCGGGCTCGTCGGCCCGCAGAACGCTTACCTCGCGAAGTCAGCCATTAGCCTTGGGAACCTTCGTGTTCCCCTCCTTTATTGGGAGGTCGCAAGGGTCAGTTGCCGCGTGCATGGGCGCCCAACCTTTATCGTCGCGGCCGACCTCGGCGGCCCAACCCTCCGTGGCGACTCCCCCCTCCGTCGAAGACCTCGAAAGGGTCCTCAAGGCGTTGGCCAACGCCAACCGGCTTCGTTTGCTTCGTTCCCTCCAGGAACCGCGGGGATACACGGGAATCCGGCTTTCGCCGAGCCGCGCCGACGGCCAAGGCTCGTCGGGCCGGCCCATCACCCGCCAGGCCGTCCGCCGGCACTTGCGGGAACTCCGGGGCATCGGCGTCGTCGTGGAAGCCCCCGGTTCGACGGAGCGGGAACCACGGTATCTCATCGACCACGCCCGGCTATTCGCCGTCTTCGAACAGATCCGCCAATTAACGGCCGTGAAACCCACGCTGGACGTGGGAGGCCCGACGATGGCGCTTGAATCCCGCGGCCCGAGCGCGGCGGCCTCCGGCCCCCATCTCGTGCTGGCCCGGGGCGTTCAGGAAGGGCGGTCTTTCCCACTGGCC
>CAYVGY010000203.1:0-3439 GCA_964451065.1 uncultured Halobacteriales archaeon | reverse complement strand
GCGTCGCCGGCGGCCGAAGGGAACGAGGAACGGCAAGCGCGGTCGACGACGTCCGGCGCCGAGGCGCGCCGAAGGCGCGCGGTTCTTGCGGCGCCGGGCGGCGCGGTGGCCGAGGAACCAGCCGGTGCCGGTCAGGGTCGCCACAATTCCGGCCAGGAGGGGCCAGAACCAGTTGGCCCGGTCCGGGCCGGGGACGATGGAGCTGGGTGCCCGTTCGCGGCCCGACGAGTTGAGGAAGATGCGGCTCTGCGTGGCCTCGGTCCGATGCCCGGCGCGGTCGTACACGACGACCGTGATGTTGTGCAGGCCGTCGGCGAACTGGGCCGTGTCGAGGTGGAAGGAGAAGGCGATATCGTAGACGACGGCCACGAGGACCCCGTCCACGTAGATCTCGATCCGCTCGGGTTCGATGTTGTCTTCGAGGGCGACCTGGACCGTCGTGACGCCGGAGAGTCGTCCCTGAGGGACGAGCGCCGTCACGTTGGCCTGGGCGACGTCAAAGCCGAAGAGGAACAGGTTGCAGCATCGCGCGGTGACCTCGCCCAGGAACGTGTCCCCTTGGCGCGTCAGGGCGACGGGGCCCTGGGAGTCCCAGCCGGGGTCCGCGTAGCTGAGGAGCATGGCCCTGGTCGGGTCGCGGACCTCGTCGGCGGGGATGCGGACGCGGACGAGCGCCGTGGCCGGGTCCTCGCGTTCGTCGCCGACGACGACTTGGATGTACCGGGACGGGTCGAACCCCCAGGGCGGGGGCGGGAGCGTGTTGGCGTTGCAGCACCGATACACATTGACGTCCAGGGGCACGGACGCCTCGACCTCGGCCTCCGGGACGGCGGGCGGGGGCCCGTTTTTGCGGGACGCCTGCTCGGTGCGGCCCGGGGCGCCTCCACCGCCGCCCCCGCCCGGGGGCGTGGATGGCGGGCCCGCCCCCGGGGCGACCGCCAGGGGCTCGCTGACGAGGGCGAAGGACGAGAACTGGCGCAGGGTGGCGATGAAGGTGTAATTGGCGTCCGTGGGCGTGGCGGAGGAGAGGGTGGCGGCCACGTCCTGGCGGATGAGGCGGCCGTCCTCGAATTCGATGAGGCGGGTCTTGGATGGGTCAAGGTTGCTCTGCGAGAAGTAGGACGTGCTGACGCGGAAATCGACGACGACGGTCTGGATCAGTTCGTTGAGGCGCGCCGCGTTGACGGGGACGCCGTCCTCGGTGGCGGCGACGGTGATGTAAAGGCCGGGCGTGAGGTTCTCGTCAATCTGCTTCATGGTGTCAGCGAGGACGCCTGCATCGACTTCCTCGGGGGTGGCGTTGAAGCCGCCGGGGTGGGTCTCGATGATGATGGCCAGGTTGCGCGTGTTGGCCGCGAGGGTGACCTTACCGGAATCGATGCTCGAGTTGCCCTTGCCGTCTGTGGCGTTCGTGGACTTGGCGATGTTGAGGATGGCGCCGGCTTCGCCTTCCTTGATGCCGGCCACGAGGGCGACGGAGGTCACGTTTCCGACCGTGTTGTCCGCGGTCCAGGCTTGGAGTTGGATCTCCTCGTTCTTCTTGACGACCGAGCCGACGATCGTGACGACGAACTCGCGGCTGATCTCGTTGGAGGAGGCGAGCAGGCGCACGACGCCGTCGCTCGCGCCGGCTTCGAAGACGCCCGCGTCGGAGATGGTAGCCAGGTGCCTGTAGCTCGCCTGGACCATCCAGACGACGTTGTCGTGGGGTCGAGCGTTGCCGAACGCGTCTGCCCCTTGGCTTCGGAACTGGAGGCGGTCGCCCGAGGGCACGGTGGCGTGGCTGGGGATGACGCGCAGTTGGGCCAGGGGCCCGGGGACGACGGTTACGGCGGCCGTCGCCGTCATGTCCCGCAGGCGGGCCGTGACCGTGGTCGTGCCGACCTTGTAGCCCGTTACGTCGCCTTTGGAATTGATGGACCCGACGCTCGTGTTGGCGATGGAGAAGGTGAACGTGACGCCGTCCACGGGGAGGTCGAGGGCGTCGTACGCGGTGGCCGTGAAGCGTTGGACCGATCCGGCGGTGACGGTGGCTTCGGTGGGAGTGAGGGTGATGCGGGTCACGAGGTCGGATTGCGTGAGGATGAGCGCGCTGGCGGTGGCCGTGATGCCGGTGGCTGCGTGGTGGACGCTCACGATGCCGGACCCGGAGGCCAGGCCGGTGAGTCGGCCTGTTTGGGCGTTCATGGACGCCGCCCCGGGGGTGCTGAAGCTCCATTGGAGGTCGGAGAGGGAGACCGGGTTCCCGTGGGCGTCCTGGCCCAAGGCGGTGAAGGTGTGGCTGCCGGGGGCCAGGATGCGGGCGAGGAGGGGGGTGACCGTGATGCGGGCGACGGGCCCGGGGAGGATGGAGAGGGCCTGGGTGGCCGTGACGCTCCCGCTCGTGGCGCGGACCGTGGCGATGCCGGACGTGGTGCCGGCGGCGAGGATGTTGCCGCTCACGGAACCCACGCTGCCCGCGAGGAGGGACCATGTCACGGAGAGGTCGAGGCGGTTGTGGTACTGGTCGTGGACCGTGGCGCCGAGGGCGTACGACTTCGTGACCGAGTAGGGGCCGGGGGGAACGGCGATGTGGATGTGGTGGGCGGCGCCCGGAAGGACCGTGAGGTCGAGGGTGGAGGTGAGGCCAGCAGCGGAGACCGAGATGCGAAGGGGGCCGGCGCTGGTGCCGGGCGTGAGCGTGGCGGCGCCGCGCCCGTCCGTGCCGGTGGTGGGCGTGGTGGGAGCGAGGGCGGTTGCGCCGGAGACGACCGCCCACGTGAGCGGGGCGGCGGCGATGGGGTTGCCGAAGGCGTCGACGAGTTCGGCTCGCACCGTGCGGCCCGTGGCGACGGTCGCGGTGGGGTTGGTATCTTCGCCGACGAACCGGATGGTGGCGGCGGTTCCCGCCGTGATGACGAAGGTGCTGCTCGTGGCGGAGGTCAAGCCAGTCGCGGCGGCGGCGAGGGCGTACCCGGTGCCGGCGCGTTGGATGACGAGGTCAGGGAAGGCCGCGACTCCGTTGACGAACGTGCCCGTGAGGGTGCCGTGGAGGATGGCGGCGGTCGGGTTCATTCCGAGGTAGAGGGTGACGGTCCCGGTGGAGACGGGAACGAGGTTGTCGTAGGCATCGTGGAGTTCGACCGTGACGGGGGGCCCGAGGGCTTCGCCGGCGCGGGCACCGCTGGGTTGGGTCGTGAAGGCGAGCTTCGAGGCGGATGCGGGGACGACGGTGATGCGGGCGGTGATGGGGATGCCGGAGCTCGTGGCGGTGACCGTGACCGGCCCGTCCCCGGGGCGCGTGGGTGCGGTGAAGACGCCGCTCGTGATCGGGATGGTGCCTCCGGTGCCGCCCGTGGCGGTCCACCCGGGGGCGGGGACGGGGCGCGGGTTGCCGTACACGTCCACCCCGTCGGTTGGTGTGCACGTGACGGTGGACCCGGCGGGCGCAGGGTTCGGC
>CAYVGY010000202.1:0-3469 GCA_964451065.1 uncultured Halobacteriales archaeon | reverse complement strand
GACGGCGGCTTCTTCGGACGGCGGCGCGACCGCCAGACGCAACGCGACCGACGCATCCAAGTCCTGGAACGCTTGTTCTTGGACCTCAACCACGAGCTGGAGCAGGGCCGAGCATGACAAGCCTCGATCGCGAATCCAAGATCGCCCAACGCCTCGTCGACACGATCGGCGCCCAGTTCGTGGGCAAGAAGCACGTCATCCGGAAGATGGTCGCCTCCTCGCTCGCCAACGGCCACGTCCTCTTCGAGGACTTCCCCGGCCTCGGCAAGACCCTCCTCGTCAAGGCATTCGCTCGCTCGATCGGGGTCCGGTTCAACCGCGTCCAGTTCACGCCCGACATCCTGCCCAGCGACATCCTCGGCACCAAGATCTGGGACCAGAAAACCAGCAACTTCAAGCTGAGCAAGGGCCCCATCTTCACCAACATCCTCCTCGCCGACGAGATCAACCGCGCCCCGCCCAAGACGCAAAGCGCCCTCCTCGAATCGATGGAGGAACGCCAGGTGACCATCGAAGGCGACACGCTGCGCCTCGAAGAGCCCTTCTTCGTCTTGGCGACGCAGAACCCCATCGAACAGGAAGGCACGTATCCATTGCCGGAGGCCCAACTCGACCGCTTCCTCATCAAACTCAGCACGGGCTACCCCGAGAGCGAGCAACTCGAGGCCGAGATCCTCCAGCGCCGCATCGGGTGGCGCAAGGACGACCCGACGCAAGACATCAAGCCGATGCTCAGCGGCGACTCGTTCCGCATCCTCCAGCAACACGTCGAACGCGACGTGTTCATCCACAAGGACCTCCTCCTCTACATCAGCAAGGTCGTGCGCGGGATCCGCGCCCACCCCAAAGCCGACGTGGGCCCGAGCCCCCGCGGAAGCCTCGCCCTTCTCAAGGTCAGCCGCGCCGCCGCCCTCATGGCCGGCCGCGACTACGTCACGCCGGACGACGTGAAATTCTTCGTCGTTGATGCCTTGGCCCACCGCACCATCCTCAGCGTCGAACACATCCTCGACGGCCTGACGCCCGGCGACGTCGTGCGCGAAGTGGTGGCCACCGTCCCCGTGCCCACGCAGTTCCTCGAGACCCAGCAAGCATGATCACCAAGACGGCCCACACCTACTTCAAGGCCTTCACGGTCTTTTTCATCCTCGGGCTCATCTTCGGCAACCTCAACTACCTCCTCCTCGGCGTCATGCTGTTCACGTTCTTCATCATCGGCCTCAACGTCGCCGAACCCCGCGACGTTGCGGCGACCCGCGCCTTCAGCCGGTCCACGCCGCGCGTCGGCGACGAGGTCGAAGTGACCGTCCGCGTCCGCGTGGACAAAGGCACCGGCTTCGTCGAAGTGTACGACCAGGTCCCCGAGATCTTCGAACTCACCGACGGCAGCAACCTCCACCTCCTGTGGAAGCCGTTGGGCTCCTCCGCCGACGCCACCTTCCGCTACCGTGTGCGGTGCACCCGCCGCGGCGCCTACGAGTTCCCCGGCAGCCAAGTCACGCTCATCAACCCCCTCCGCTTGCGCAAGGCGCAGCCGGCCCCATTCACCAAGTCGGAGACCCTCATCGTCCGCCACAAGGCCTCCGGGCTCCGCCGCATCAAGGAGGTGCGCGGCATCGCCAAGACGCAACGCACCGACATCGATGTGGCCCGCATCGGCAGCCAGTCGACGGACTTCATGGAAATCCGCGACTACCAGATCGGCGACCCCCTCAAGTTCATCAACTGGAAGGCCACGGCGCGGCGCAGCCAACCCGGCGCCATCCAACCGCTCGTCAACAAGTACGAGCCCGAGGGCAAGAAGGCCGTCTACTTCTTCCTCGACAGCGCCACCTACATGCAGGCCGGTTCCACCATCGACAACACGTTCGAACAGGTCATCAAGGCCACGACCGGCGTCGTGAAGTTCTTCACCGACAAGGGCTACAAGATCGGCGGCCACTTCTTCAACGCCCGCCAGGACGTCGAGATCTACCCCGACGTCGGCCAACGCCAATACTACCGCGTCGCGCAGGAGCTTTCGGCGCTCGAGGCGGGCGAGCCGAGGCCGGGCTCCTTCGAGCAAGCCGTGGAAGCCGCCAAGGTCCACCTCATCCGCCTACGGCCCATGACGATCGTCATCTCCCGTCCCGAGATCGACTTCGAACAAAGCCTTCGCGGCCTCATGGCCATCCGACGCCACACCGCCACCACACGACGCATCCGCCCCATCCTCGTCATCAACCCCCTCATTTTCAGCGCCGTGGCCGGCAACGATCGGTACGCGCAATGGACCACGACGCTCCTGCGGGCCGAGAACCGCGCCCGCTACCAGGTGCTGCGCCGAATGGGCATCACCGTCATCGACTGGGACCCCAAGCACGAGGACATCGGCGTCCGGCTCCTACGGCAGGTGAAGAGCCGATGACGGCGGCTCGCGCCCCCGCGCCCCCGCCCTACGACCCCCGCGGCCACCGCGGCCTCCAGGGCGTCATGACCGCCCAACACGTCGGGCGCCAATTCCTTCTCCTTTTCGCCGCGGCCACCGTCCTCCTCATCATGGCCTTCTTCATCGAATACTACGACTTCGAGGCCGGAAAGTTCTCCACCTGGTGGGACAACCAACCCAACGTCGACCTCAAGATCTTCGTCATCCCCCTCATCCCCCTCATCATCTACGGCTACGTCCTCGTCAACGGCATCCTCTTCACCCTCGGTCCCAGCGAACGCAGCTTCAACTTCTTCTTCGCCGCCATGATGCTCGCCGTCATCGTCGCCAACTACGACCAGTCCATCCTCGACTGGATCGTGAAATTCTTCGCCGCTGCCACGTTGCGCCCCCAGAACGTCGTCAGCGCCCTCAAGATTCTCTTCGCGGCCCTCTTCTTCCTCATCCTCATCGTGATGCCCTACAACATCCTCTCTGACGACTTCGCCCGCCGCATGCTCCGCCCCGGGGTCACCACGGAGGAAGTGGCCCGCATCCGACCGGGCATGTTCAAGGTCCTCATCCCCGCCATCCTCACCGCCGGCGCTGCGGCCACCGGACTCGCTCTCCTCGGCGAATTCAGCAGCCTCATCTTCGGCCAAGGCGGCCTCTTCGTCCGAAAAGTCCAAGTGGTCCTGCTCGCCGCACTCGTCGTTCCCATGGCGTTCCTCATCCGAAGCATCCTTCGTGACCTCGCACGCCAACGCGAATCGGCGGGGCCCAACCGTTAAATACGGCCCTTAAATTGGGGCGCCCGTCCAGCCCCGGGGATGCAGGATGAGGCACAACCGGACCAAGGTCGCGACCCTTTTGGCGACCACAGTTTTGTCACTACTCGTACTGAGCACGCTCACCCATTCCCTCAGCACCGGCATCGACCGCGGCACGACCTCGCAGAAATTGGCCCCCGAAGGCTGCGTCTGCCATGGCCCAAGCGGCGCCAACGGCGTCCCCAACGCCAACGTCACGGTCCTTTTCGAGATCGAAGGCAACCCCTTCGTC
>CAYVGY010000201.1:0-3584 GCA_964451065.1 uncultured Halobacteriales archaeon | reverse complement strand
GGGCGAAGACCCGATCACCGATGCGAATTGCGGACACAACCCCGACCACCTCATCCTGGGTCTGTTGCGCGCGCCCCATGCGGACGACGGGTCCCCGGTGGAGACCTTGACGCGCTCGCTTGGCGGGGTTCCCTCGGGGCCGCTCTAAGTCAATCCTTAGTCGTGAGCGAATCGTACGATACGGGACCGGAAGGTTCTCGGCGACGCGGCCCATGGGTGGGGTGCCTCATGGGCCGCGCCTCTCCCCCGCGTGAGCATGCCTGTCGGGGCGGTGCCCGATGACGGTTGCGGACGCCACGCCGATTATCAAGGTCGCGGCGGCCGCGTTTCTCTTGTGGCTGACCACCGTCATGCTGCGCGCGCCGGCCAAGCCTCGCCCGAACCGTATCCTCGCCGCCTTCCTGGCCGTCCTGGCCTTAGGGTTCTTGCTGGAGTATTTCGTCGCCGTCCTTTGGGGAATCGCCCCGAGAATGCGCAACGGCATCTTTCTCGCACGCTCGCTGGTAGGACTCGTGGACCCGCCTCTCCTGCTCGCCTTCGCGCTCAGCCTCGGGGCCGCTCCACGGCGTCGGCGTGCAACGATGGCCTGGATTGCAAGCGCGACGACGGCGCTCGGGCTCGCGGCCATCCTCGCGCTCTACCCGCCCGGCGTGAATGCGTCCGGCGAGCTTGAGTTTCCGACGCCCGCCCTCCTCGCCGAGTTCGCGTTCGTATCCGTCCACTACCTGCTGGCGTACGGCCTCGCGCTCGACACGTACCTGGGAGAGAGGCGCCGCTTCGCTTCGGACCAGCTTCGGTTTCTTTCGCTGGCGGTGGGGTTTGCCGCGCTCTCGCGCCTGGCGGCCGTGTATTGGGCCTTCGGCAGCGGCACAAGTCTCCTCCACCCAGCACACCTGGTCGCCGTAGGCGGATTCCCGCTCGCCGCCCTGGCCCTCGCCGGCGTCCACGTCGGTTTCCGAACGAGCCACCGTCCAGCCGCCCGGCGGCTCGCGGACCATACACGCGGGCTCGCCATCCTCCTGGCGGTCTTCTTCGGGAGCCTCGTCGCCGTGTCGGGGATCGAGCTGGCGACCGATCTGCGGGGCGTCTTCACGAGCCAGTTCTTCCCTTCTCGCTGGGTCGTCGTCGCGCTCCTCATGGGTCTCGGCATCCTGCGCCACCAACTCTTCGACTTCGAGCTCCAAGCCCGAAAGGCAGCGGCCCTGTTGGCTGCCGTCGCCGCGGGAATCGCCGTCGCGTTTGCGTCCACCGAGGCGGGCCCCGCGCTCGGCCTCGGGCTTCCAGGAAGCAAGCTGTTGGGGTTGGCCGGCGCCGTTGCGGCGGCTGGACCGGTCTATCTCATCGCGGTCCGATGGGCCCAGTGGTGGGGTCCGGCCTCCCCTTCCTACTCAGCCGCCGATCAACGCCGCGCGGAGGTGTACGAGGCTCTCTTGGAGGATGCTCCGGAGCCCCGGGCCTGGTCGGAGTCGGATGCTCTTTTGTTCGAGGCGCTGCGTGAAGTCTTGGAGATCACGCCCGAGCAACACCAGCGGGCGGTGGCATCCGTGCAAGGGCGGCGCGGGCCTCCGGTCCATCCCTCCTAAGGCGCGGCGCCCAGGTACGTCCCGTCGTCGAACAAGTCCCGAGGGACTGGGCGGATGGAGCAGGTCGTTCATCCCGCGCTCGCAACGCAGGCCCACTAGGGGGCTGTCCACGCCCGCAAAAGCCACCGGCAAGAAGCCGGCCACGCTGGGGCGCGGCGACCCCACCAGCAACGTTATGAATGATCCAAAACCTTTGCACGACGATGGGGGAACGGGCGCGGGGCGGCCTAGTGGCGAGGGCCTCGCCCACGCAGAAGTTGGACCTCGGCATCGGGCTTTCATCGAGGATGATCCAGGCGTTCACCAGGCGCCTCCGCGTTTCCCGCCACGCATCCCGACGCGACAGGATCCGGGCCCAATTCCGAGCCTTGCGCCGGGCGGGCACGTAGGATGGACCTCGCCGAAGACATTCGCGAACTCTCGCGTCAATTGTCACGCAGGAAAGTTCCCCTCATGGACGGAATCATCCTGGCCACGGCCCGCTCTCGGGGCCAAAGACTGCTAACGTTTAATCCCGAATTCACCGTGTTCGGGGACGCGAAGGTCGTTGGGCGGTGAGTGAACCTCATGGCCTCGTCCCTTGGGGCCGACGGCGGTAGGGACTCTTCCGGGAGGAAGAAGTTCGTATCCTCATCGCGGGAACCGGGCGAGGCTTGGAAGAGAGCGCCCTTACCGCGAACGTTCGGAGCTTGAGGGGTCGCGGGGCGGATGGAGCGGGTCCCCCCCTCCCCGAGCGGGAGAAGTCGCCGGCCACGAGTTGGATCGCGCCCCGAGACGGGACGCTGAAGAAACTCGCCCAGCGGGTTCCTTACGTGGACGCGTCAGGGCCGGGCGTCGGCTGGGCCTCGTAGGTCGCCCGACGTCCGTCGCTCCTGGCCCCCACGAGGGCGGCGTCGCCCATGCGCCGCAGGAGGTGCGACACGCGCTGCTGGGTCATGCCGAGCCTTTCGGCGATGGAAGCTTGGTCCAACCGAGGTTCCCGTTGCAAGAGATCGTAGAGTCGCCGCACGGGCGGCCGTTGGAGAAGCGCGGCCTGGACCGCGCCCAGCGTGGGCGTCCCTCCGAGCGGGCGGAAAACGGCCGTGCGGCCGCCGATTTGTGCCAGACGGATCATTCCCGCGCGCGCCAAGACGCTCAGGTGGTGGCGGGCGACCGACCGCGAAAAGCCCATCTGGCGGGCCAACGCAGAGACATCGATGCCGGGGCGGCCCTCGACGGCCTTTACGATGCCCAGCCGGTGCGGGTGGTCCAGTGCGTGCCGCGGCGTGGAACGGGAGTGGAGGCTCCAGGCCACGTGTGCCAGCGCGTACGCGATGGCGGTTCCGACGATGACCCAGATGACGATGGCGTCGATGCCGGCCCCGCCGAGCCGGTCTTCGAGGCGGCTCTCGCGGCGAACCTCGTCGTCGCGGGGCCCCGGGGTTCCGAGACAGCGTTTCGGTGCGTCCTGCGCCGGTGCGTCCGGGGCTAGGAGGGGTGCTTGAACGAGGCTGGGGCGGTCCACGTCGTTGGAGTCGGGGTCACGGGTGCAGGGTTCGTCGAGGCCGGATTCGTTGGTGGATGGCCCGAGGTTCTCCGAATCGGTGGAGAAGTGGGGTCCCGGATCAGACACGTTGGGGGCGGGTTGGTCGGGTGCGACCGAAGCGTCCGGGCCGGGTTCATCCCGAAGCGATCGAAGCGCGTCGCGGGAGGCGTTGTGGGCTCTCGACGCGGCGTCGTCCGCTTGGCGGTCGGCGGCGCCGGCCTGGTTCTCGGCCTCATCTTGAGCCTCGTCGATTTTCCGCTGCGCCTCATCGATGGAGCCCCAAGGAATCACGTTGGAGGGCACGGTGGGAGTGGGCAGGGGGGTCGGGTCTCCAGGGTCTCCAGGGTCAGCGGGATGTCCAGGATGCTCTTCACCCCGGCAGAGACGACGGCGACGTTCGTCGTCGACAGCTCGGTGAGGTCGGCGCTGATGTCGAAGGTCTGCGGCGCCCCGCGGTGGTCGCCGCCGAGCCCGCC
>CAYVGY010000200.1:0-3606 GCA_964451065.1 uncultured Halobacteriales archaeon | reverse complement strand
GACACGACGCTCTTTCGATCCGGCTTTCTGGCCTTGGTCGCCCTGCGGCGGCGGACCGCATTGCTGACCTTGTTCCGGTCGGCAGGGCGGCGGGGGCGGAGGTTGGCCGCCCTGGTTGTAGCCGTTGTTCTGTTGACCGTATTGGTCGCAGGGGGGCGGGTTCGACCCTTGGGGATAGCTTGAGGGAGGGGGATAGTTGGATGGAGGTGGTTGATTGTAGGTCTGTTGGTTGTCGTACGTGGGCGGAGGCGCAGAAGAGTACGTTGGCGGGGGGGATTCGGACGGCGGTGGCGGCGGGGGCGAGTCAGACGGCGGGGGAGGCGGTGGGGGGCTCGATTCGGGCGGTGGCGGCGGCGGGGCGTCCTGGGCGGCGCCGAGCCCGGTCAACGCGGCGGCGACGGTCAGGAAGCTGGCGGCCAGGGCTAGAACGCGATAATGCATGGAGAGGCGCCTCAGTAGGCCCCGGTCTTGCCCCGCCGCGGTTAATGAGCGCTGCGGGCAAGGTTTATCAGGTCAAGGGGTCGGCCGGCGGCGGGGGCGCGCGTGGACCTGGACCGTCATCAGGTTGCTGCTTTGGTCCTGTGGGTAGCTGGCCGTCACGACGTACCGTTCGCCCGGCCGCAAGAGGGCCAGGCGACGGATAGACTCCTCGGCGACGCGCAGTGCATCCTCGAAGCGCCCCAAGCGGGGTCGGTGGAGCGGCTGGACGCCCCACGTGAGTAGAAGCGACTGCGCGGTGATGCGGTCCTCGGAGAGCGCCACGATGGGGACGGCGGGCCGCAGGCGCGCCACCATGCGCGCGGTTCCGCCGAACCGCGTGGGAGTCACGATGGCGTGGGCGCCCACGTCGCGCGCCACGTGGACGGCGGCCTCGCTCACGGCCTCCGCAATCGAGTCGATGCGGTCGCCGGCGTGTTCGAGACCGTGGCTGACGAGTCGTTCTTCGGCGTGGAGGGCGATGCGCGCCATGGTCTCCACGGCGCGGACCGGGTGGGCGCCGCGGGCGGTCTCCTCGCTGAGCATGACGGCGTCGGTGCCGTCGAGGATGGCGTTGGCGACGTCGGCGGCCTCGGCGCGCGTGGGCCGGGCCTGGTCGACCATGGAGAGGAGCATCTGGGTGGCGGTGATGACGGGTTTGGCGGCGCGGTTGGCCGCCGTGATGATGCGTTTCTGGAGGAGGGGCACCTCTTCGAAACTGGTCTCGACGGCGAGGTCGCCGCGGGCGACCATGACCCCGTTGGCGGTCTCAAGGATTGCGTCGAGGTTGGCGATGGCTTCCCGCTTCTCGATCTTGGCGATGAGGGGGACCCGCCGGCGGCCCAGGAGTTTGCGGGCGCGGTGCACATCGGCGGCCTCGCGGACGAAGCTGAGCGCGACGAGGTCGACGTCCATGTGCAGCGCGTGAGCGAGGTCGACGCGGTCCTTGTCGGTCATGGAGGGGAGGCGTAGCCGCGTCTTGGGGAGGTTGACGCCCTTCGAGGGAAGGAGGAGGCCGCCGATGACAATCTCGCACTCGATTTCTTCACCGTCGACGCGAAGGACCTTGAGTTCGAGGGTCCCGTCGGCGAGGAAGACCGGTTCGCCGGGGCGGACGTCGCGCGGTAGTCGGGGCTCGGTGATGGTGAGGAGTTGCGCTGTCCCGGCGACCTCTCGTGGCGTGAGGCGGAGGCGCCTTCCCTTCTCGAGGGTTACGCGCCCGTCGCGGAGTTGGCCGACGCGGATCTTGGGCCCCGCAAGGTCCACCATGATGGCGATGGGTTGGCCGACGTGGCGCGCGGCGGTCCGGACGGCCTCCACCATCCGCGAATGGTCCTTCGCAGATCCGTGGGCCAAGTTGATCCGGGCAACGCTCACGCCGGCCTTCACCAAGCGTTCGAGCGTGCCCGGGTGTTCGCTTGCTGGGCCGATGGTAGCGACGATCTTGGTTCGAGCCTTGCCCGTGGCCACGGGACCTCGCACGCCGACGACCGATTAAAGCTCGCCGAAGGTGTTCCTACCGCAGGATCGTCGCCGTGATGCCCTCGCACCGGCCCGTCGACCCATCCGGCCAGAACGGATGGACGGCGAAATCGCTCGCCGTGAGCCCGAGGTAGTCGCCGATGAAGTTGCGGCTCGACTGGTGGTGGCACGTCTCGGTCTCGATCGTGCGCGTGTTGACCATGAGTTCGGGGTCCCAGGTGGTGCCGCCGTCGCGGCTCACGCGATAGTAGACGTCGAGCCGCGTCGCGTTGAGGCTCGCGCGGCTGTCCAGCCACGCCACGTGGAAGTCGCCGTTGGGTGACGTGGCGATCCAGGGGAGGAATTGGTGCGCGTTGTCCGTGTCGAGGGTGTCGTTGTTGAGGCGGATCGGGTCGGACCACGTGAGGCCGCCGTCGCTGCTGCGGATGAAGAGGACGTCCGCATCGCCGTTGGCGTAGTCGGACCAGACCACGCCGAGGCGGTGGGATTCGGGGTCGGAGGCCAGGACGGGGTAGGAGGAGATGCGGTACCCGTCCTCGAAGAACTCGCCGGGGAGTTCGGCGATGGTGGCGATCCTTCGGCTGGGGCCGAACGTGGCCCCGCGGTCGTCGGACCGGGCGAAGAAGACGCCGCCACTCTCACCGAAACCTCGGAAGAGCACGTAGACGGTGCCGTCGGGGCCGACTTGGGGCATGCTGTACTGTTCCTCGGGCGTGAACGCGGTGGGGTTCTCGAGCGAGATTCCCTGGAAGATCGGGATTTCGGGCCCCCAGGTGGCGCCGCCATCGGTGGACCGACGGAAGAGGAGCTCGACGTCCCAAGGTCCGGGGACTTCGCCGGTGGGGTCGGCCGTGGGTCCTTGGCGGAAGGCCATGTAGGTGAAGTAGACGTAGGGGCCGTCCACGGCGAACCACTGCTTGTCGACGTCCTCCCCGGCGTAGACCTGCGGCGTGCCTGTCTCGCCCAAGACCGGAGTGTTGGTGCCGGCGGCGACGCAGCTGAAGTCGCCCCACGTGACGCCGCCGTCGTGGGACTTCATGAGCCAGATGCTCGAGGAGCCTTCGACGCAGGGGTGCGCCGGGTCGGGGACGTTGCTTCCGCGGATGCCGAGGCCGCTGTAGTAGGCGGTGCCGTCATCGCCGAAGACGACCACGGGGTCGGAATTGCAGGCCCAGGCCCGGTTGGGGTGGGTCGCGTTCTGCGAATCCTCGGGGTGGCCCGGCATGAGGCCGTTGCCCCAGGTCTTGCCGCCGTCGAAGCTCCAGAAGACGGCGGTCCAGACGTTGACGGGGTACTCCGGGCGTCCGCTAGGAGAGGCGGGGCAGGGATGGTCCGTGCCGAGGTAGTAGTCCTTGGCTCCCGCCACCAGGTGGAGCGGATCCCGCGGGTCCACGGCGATGGTGAGCTCGTTGGCGGGGGCGACGACGGGCGTGGCGAGGAAGTTGACGGGCATGTCGACGCCGCGGCGGGTCGTGAGGTTGCCGTTTGGGGGAAGGAACCGCGTGTAGGGCTGGAGAGGCGCGGTGTCGTCCACGAGGTCCTCGGTCTCGGGTTCGAGGCAGCCGGCGAGGACGGGAAGAAGCGAAAAGAAGCCGAGAACGATGGGAAGCGGTTGCGCCACCATGGATATCGGGAGCGGCAAGCCGG
>CAYVGY010000199.1:0-3677 GCA_964451065.1 uncultured Halobacteriales archaeon | reverse complement strand
AGAGTTCGGCGTTGAGTCCCTTGGGGGTCGAGACGTCCACGCCGACGAGGTTGCTGGCGCCGCGTCGGAGTTTCTCCGTCTTGGACGCGACGAGCAGCACGCTCACGGGCGACCGGTAGCGGCGGCCGCGCATCTTGCCGCGGCCGGCACGGACGTGGACGCCGTCTTGGGCGCGTTCGAGTTCGGCGGTGAGGCCGAGCTTCACGAGGAGTTCACGGACCTCGACGGTCTTGGCGACGTTCTCGAAGCCGTCTTCGACGACGAAGGGAAGCGCGGGGCCGTCGACGCGGTGGCCGCGCGCGGTCACCAGGTCTTTCTGGGCGGTGGCGGCCAGACCGGCGCGGATCGCGAGGATGCGTTCCTGGCGGTTGATCTTCTCGGACCAGTTCTTGCGTGCCTCGGGCGGGTGGGCGCGGCGTCCGCCCACCGTGGGGGGGGCCAGCGCGGCGGTTCCGGAGCCTTGGATGCGGGGCACGCGGCTCATGCCACGGCCCTTGCCGGCGCCTTTGGTGGAGTGCATCATGCCAGCCCAAGGACTCGCGCCGTAGCGTTGTCGGCGGTTGGCTTGGGCGACGGAGACGGCTTTGCGGATGATGTCGGTCCGGATGGGCGTCGCAAAGAGGGCGGGAAGCTCTACGTCGCCTTTCTTGGCGCCTTGGACGGAGTAGACGGGCACTTTGGTCAAGGATTACGCCCCCTGGGGACTGGTGGTGCTCACGTAACTGATCTGCGTCTTCTCGAGCGCGATGCCCCGAGTGTAGCGGATGGCGTCGCGGAACCGGATGAGGCGCTTGGTGGAGCCGGGCAGGGAGCCGTGGACCAGGAGGTACTTGTTGCGCAGCACGCCGTAGTTAAGGAAGCCGCCGGCGGGGGTAACCTCGGAGCCGTTCTCACCGATCTTGAGGACGCGCTTGTTGAACTCGGTGCGCTGGTGGTAACCGGTCTGGCCGGTGCCGGGGACCTCGGAGGTGATGAAGCTGGGGTGCCAGGCGCCTTGGGTACCGATGTTGCGGCGCCGCTTGCTGTTCTTGTGCGCCAGGAGCTTGACGCCGTGGCGCTGGATGCGGCCCTGGAAGCCGAAGCCCTTGGTGACGGCGATGGCGTCGACCATATCGCCCTCCTTGAGGCATTCGGCGACGTCGACCTCCTTGCCAAGGATTTTCTTGGCGAACTCGAGACGCTGCTGCATGGTGCCGCCGCCGATGCGGTATTCCATGAGTTCGGGGACCTTCTTGGGGATCCCCGTGACCTTCTCGGGGATGGTGTGGATGAGGACGCGGAGGTCCTCGCAGCCGTTCTCGATGGCCTTCCAGGCCTCGGTGGACGGCTTCTTGGGGAGGTTCACGCGTTCGGCGAGGTCCTTGTCGAGCTTCTCGGCCCAGACCTCGGCCTTCGTCTTGAGCCCGTAGACCGTTTGTGTGTAGCCGCGGACGGCGGCGACGCGCATGGGGGGAACCTCGATGACGGTGACAGGCATGACGATCTCTTGGCCCGTCGTGGTGGAATTGGGGCGGTAATCGACGATGTGGGCGTGCGTCATGCCGGCCTTGTAGCCAGCAAAGCCCTGGATCTTGGGTTCCTTGCCGCCGTCGGGCCACGTCGTGACGCGGGGCGTCTCGCTCTTGGCACGGCTGCGGTGCCAGAACGCGCGGCTGGATTTGCGGGGGCGGTGTGCGTGTCCCATGGGTTCACGTCCTGCGGTGTGAGAGAGTGCCCTCTCTCGGGGCTCGCGGGTCCGTTGCGTTGGGCTCGCGCAGCGACGCGTGTCGCTGCGGTGTCCAACCGTGACGACTCGGGGCGGGCCATGAACGGCGCCATGGGAGATGGCGGACCCTTGCGGGTCGGGCTCGCTCGGGAGGGATCCTTGCGGACTTGCCCTCGTCGGTCGTCTGGTTTGGACGCGAGTGCCGCCGCCAAGGCGGGGTGCTATTTAGAGCTTGGGGTGCGGATTCTTCGCCGCGCCGGGCGGCAATGGACCCTGGTTGAGGACGGCCTTTACGACCAGGCCGAAGAACGGGATGTCGAACGGCTTGGCCACGAAGAGGACGACGCCGTAGTCCCGGACGGCCGTGGCGGCTAGGTCCGGGTCCGAGTAGGCCGTCATCATGATGACCGGGAGATCGGGCTGGATGGCACGCGCCCCGACCAGGAACTGCAGGCCGTTCATGCCGGGCATCCTATAATCGACGAGAGCCAGGTGGACGGGGCCCTTCCGCAGGATCGCGAGGCCTTCGGCGCCCCCGGGAGCTGTGAGGACTTGGATATCCGGGTTTTCTCGCTGCAGAATGGACTGAAGCGATTCGAGGATGTCGGGTTCGTCGTCGACAATCAGAACGGTCTTCTTGGCGGTGGTCGACATGGGGGTGCTCCCCCGCCCGGCCGGACCCCCTGCGGTAGGCCGAAGCGGCGGATATGCGGGCCGCGATGCCTGCCTTTTTGTAAATAGGCATCTCCTTGAACTTTCGGTGTTGGGGCACGGAGAAGCACGCGAGGGGACGGTCTTCCTCCGGAAGAATCCAATTCCAACCCATGGTGGTCCCGCTCCGGGCACCGCTCTTGGGACGGGACTCGTTGGTCGTGATTCGGGAGGACTTTCCCTTCCTCATACACAACCATCCAATCACTTTTATCCACACCATTAAAAAGGCTTCAAGCCACTTTCTGGCATGGTGGTAACGTGCACCACGTGCCCTCCATCTTGATTCCGTCAGCGATTGTGGCGCTGCTTGCCGGAAGCCTGGCCGGTCCCGGGCTCTCGGCCGGGGACGCGGCGCGCATGGATTCGCACCTCTCCGACGCGCTCGCAGACGCGTCGCCGACGGACTCCATCCGCGTGGTGGTCGCCACGCGCGGACCCGCCGCAGAGTACACGGGACTCGCCCGCGATCTCGGCGTCACGGTCACCTGGACCTACGACATCGTCTACGCGTTCGCCGGGACCCTCCCGGCCGCGCTCGTCCCAACGCTCGCTCGCCAACCCTGGGTGGACATCGTCGAACTCGACCGACCCGTCGGGACGCTGCTGCTCACCAGCATCAAGGACATCCAAGCCGACAAAGCCCACGCGGCCGGCTGGGACGGCACCGGCGTGACCATCGCCGTGATCGACACCGGCATCGACCAACTTGACTCGGCCTTCACCGGCTCCATCATCGGTTGCGTCGCGCTCATGGGCGGCGTCGCCGTGCCGGAGTGCGACGACGCGGACGGGCACGGATCCCACGTGGCCTCCACGGCCGCCGGCCACCCCTCCGGCCGCCCCGGCGTGGCGCCCGGCGCGAAGCTCGTCGTCGTCCGCGTGCTCCACGCGGGCGGCGCCGGCCTCTCCTCCGACGTGACGGCCGGCATCAACTGGGTGAAGAACAACCGCAACGCGTTCAACCCCCCCATCAAGGTCGCCACCATGTCCATCGGGCCCCTCGACCCCGGTTGCGGCAACGGCCTCGACGTTGAGGCCAAGGCCGCCGACGCATTGGTCGCTGCCGGCGTGGCCTTCTCGATCGCGGCCGGAAACTCCGGCCACACCACGTGCACCGTCGACTCCTACGCGTCCGCCTTCAACGTCGTTACGGTGGGCGCCGCCGATGACCGCAGCACGAACAACCCCTTCGACGACACGCTCGCGAGCTTCAGCTCGGGCGGACCGCTGCGGCGTGCGAAGGTGGTCAGACCTGCCT
>CAYVGY010000198.1:0-3866 GCA_964451065.1 uncultured Halobacteriales archaeon | reverse complement strand
GGAGGATCGCCGTGCCGTTGCTCGTGAGGTTGAAAGGTTCACTCCAAGACGCGCCCCCGTCGGACGAGTAGGCGTACAGCACGCTTGCGCCCGCGGCGGCGTCTTGGTCCCACACGTAGTACACGACGCCGGCGTCGTCGACGGCGATGGCAGGGAAGATGGAACTCGGGCGGCCGGGCGCCGGGTCGACCATGCTCCAGCTGCGGCCCGCATCGTGCGACACCGCGACGGCGCCGTCGCCCATCGGGACATAGAGATCGCGGCCATCGGTCGGATCGACGACGATGCGCCCGCCCCCGGATTCGCTGCCGACGGTCACGGGGGGATCGAAGAGGACGCCACCGTCGGCGGAATGAAGCACCTCGACGCCGCGCGCCAGGTTGAGGTAGCTGATCCACACGTGCCCTTGCCCGTAGGCCGCGATCCAGGGCCGGTCATCGCCGGGGTCCGGCGCGACGGCAGGGTGGAACTGCGTCCAACTGTCCCCGCCGTCCTTGGACACGCTGAGGCTCACGCTGGCAATCGGGAGGTCGACGAAATAGACGGCGTCGTCGGCGTCCACGGCGAGGTCGCCTTCGACGCCGGGCGAACCGTTGCGGTACCGGAGCGCGCCCAGGTCCAGGTGCCGGAACGAGGCGCCCCCGTCGTCGCTCTTCCACAAGTAGCTCTGCCCGTAGCCTTGCTCGGGGTTCTGGGGTTGGCCCTGCCAGAGGCGCGTGGTCCCGCCCGCGCCCGTGATGAAGATCCCGCCCGTTGAATCGACGACGATCGAAGGCTCCCCGCTCCAGCGCTCAGCGTCAACCAAGATGGGCGCCGTGAAGACGGCTTGGGGGGCGGGGTCGGGCCCCGGCCCCGGGGAACCGCCGGAATCCTCTTCGGTGGAGTCCGCGCAACCGGCCAGAAGGCTCGCCAGAAAGGGAATCACGACGAGCCATGGCCGGTCCATGCCGTTTCGGCAGGGCGGCCTCGGGGAATAAAGGCACCGGCCGCCCGACGTTCAATGTTGGAGGCGGACGACGACGCCTTCGTCTTCGAGCGTGGACGTGTCCTGGCGGATCTCTTCGCCCTGCGCGATGGACCTCAGCAAACGGCGCATGATCTTGCCGGAACGCGTCTTGGGCAGGGCATCGGTGATGCGGACGTCGTCCGGGCGCGCCACCGGCCCAATCTGTTTCGCCACATGGTCGGCGAGTTCGGCCGCGAGCTTCGACGCGTCCGCGGGCGCGTCATCGGAGCGTCGCAAGACGACGAACGCACAGATTGCCTCACCCTTTACGGGGTGCGGGCGACCCACGACGGCGGCCTCCGCCACACGCGGGTGCGACACGAGGGCCGACTCAATTTCCATGGTGCCGAGCCGGTGGCCCGACACCTTCAGGACGTCATCGAGGCGACCCAGGATCCGGAAATACCCCGCCTCGTCACGGAACGCGCTGTCGCCGGCGGCATAGGTCCGCGGGCCGAATTGCGACCAGTACGTTTTCCGGTACCGTTCGTCGTCGCGCCACAAGGTTCGCAGCATCGCGGGCCAGGGCTTCGTGATCACGAGGGCCCCGCCCTGGTTGGGGGCGCGCACGGGCGTCCCCGACTCGTCCACGACGTCCGCGAAGATTCCCGGCAGCGGGAACGTGCACGACCCCGGCTTGAGCGTCGTGGCGCCCGGGATGGGCGATATGAGGATCCCTCCCGTCTCGGTCTGCCACCACGTGTCCACGATGGGGCACCGGCCGCCGCCGATGGTGCCGTGGTACCAGGTCCACGCCTCAGGGTTGATCGGTTCGCCGACCGTCCCTAACAACCGAAGGCTCGACAGGTCGTACTTCTTCGGCCACGGGTCGCCTTGCCGCATGAAGGCGCGGATGGCGGTCGGCGCCGTGTAGAACACCGTGACGCCGTGCCGTTCCACCATCGACCAAAAACGGCCCGCGTCAGGGTGCATCGGCGCGCCCTCGTAGAGAAGGACGGTGGCGCCGGCCATGAGGGGACCATAGACGACGTACGTGTGGCCCGTGACCCAGCCGACGTCCGCGGTGCACCAGAACACGTCCGTGGGGCGGATGTCGAAGACCCACCGCATCGTCGCGTGGGCCCACGCCAGGTACCCGCCGGTGGCGTTCACGACTCCCTTGGGGCGCCCCGTCGAGCCGGACGTGTAAAGGATGTAGAGCGGGTGCTCGGCGTCGACCTCCACGGGTTCACGAACGGGGTCGGCGTCGCGGACGGTGTCCTCCCACCAGAGGTCTCGGCCGGGCTTCATGAGGACCTCGGCGCCGGTGCGCTTGAGGACGATGACCTGGCGGACCGAGTGGCCGTCGCGGGTGAGTGCGTCGTCGAGGTTCGCCTTGAGGGGCACGACTTTGCCGCCGCGGAAGCCGCCGTCGGCCGTGATGACGATGCGGCTCTGGGCGTCCTCGATGCGGTCGGCCACGGCTTGCGAGGAGAACCCGGCGAAGATCACCGAGTGTGGGGCCCCGATGCGCGCACAGGCGAGCATGGCGACGACGACTTCAGGGACGAGCGGCAGGTAGATCGTGACGACCTGGCCCGGCTCGACGCCCAGTCGACGCAGGGCGCCCGCGAGGCGGGCTACGTCGCGGTGGAGCTGCGCGTACGTGAAGGTGCGCGTCCCGCCGTCCTCGCCCTCCCAGACGAGCGCGGCCTTGTTCCGGTTCTGACCCGTCAGGTGGCGGTCCAAGCAGTTGGCCGCGGCGTTGAGACGCCCATCCACGAACCACCGGTAGAACGGCGGGCTCGAATCGTCGAGGACCTTCGTGAAGGGGCGGATCCACTGGACGTATTCGCGGCCCAGGTCGCCCCAGAACCCCAGGAAATCAGATTCGGCGCGGGCCCGCAGGGCGCGCAGCCGTTCGGGGGTCACGCAGGCGTCGCGGGCGAACGCCGGCGGCACGGGGAACTCGCGGGATTCCTCGAGGACCGATTCGAGGTTCGGGGCGGCCATGGCGGGTCGGCCATGACGCGCGGCTACTAAAGGGATGCCGGGCTCCTATGGGAAGGGCCCGTCGTTGGGGCAATCGACGCCGCCGCCCGGGTTGTAGTGGATGTAGCAATCCCAGCGTTCGACGAGCATGCTCTGTCCCACGAAGTCGGTGGAGCAGAACCAGGGCTCGGACGGGTCGCCCCGGTGGCATTCGAGGTGGACGACGCCCTCCATCCCCACGATGTGGATGAGGTCGTTCACGCCGGCCGACGCGTAGGGGACCATGGGACCGCCCCAGGCACCCATGAAGAGCGTGGCGCCGCCGCCGATGATGAAGTTGAACCATAGGTCGCGCCAGAGGCCTTCGCAGTGGACGGCGAGGTCGGTGGGCGTGTCCACGAGGGTGACGCATGCGCCGAGGAAGTTGCCTGGGACGGTCCAGGGCCACGGACACGTGGAGTGGTCGAGATAGCACATGCCGTAGGGCCCGTGGAAGGCCACGCCGCTGATCCCGGTGGCCGGATAGACCGTGTCGGGAGGAGGCGGGGAGTCCGCCGCGGCCGATGGAGCCGCAAGGACCAGGATCGTCAGCGTCGCGAGGATTGCCTGCGGGAGGCTTACGCGTGCCATGCCATCGACCAATCCCGGGGACCGTAAGAGCGCATACCGTGAATAGGCCGGCGAACGCAGCCCGCGGCCTGCGTCGGGCCGCCCTTTCCGCGGCCACGCGGCGCAGTCGGGCCCGTGGAAGCTTCGACACTTCGCCGCGGACCCGTCGGACCGTGCCGGCGACAACGAGGCAGCCCGCGAGAAGGACCAGGTTCTGCATCACGAATCCTCCCTCGGTCGTAGGGAGAATGAGGAGGAGGTTGGCCCCCAATCAGGCTTAAATAGGAGGGGCTTCTTGGCGCGGCCTTACCTGTCCGGC
>CAYVGY010000197.1:0-3910 GCA_964451065.1 uncultured Halobacteriales archaeon | reverse complement strand
GTACTGCCAGGACCTCAACGACGACACCTGGTGCGGCGGCAACCCGTCCATCCTGCCCCCCGACCCCTACGGCATCGACCCCATCACGGGCCACCGCGGCGAGCCCTCGTTCGCCTTCTGCGGCTCCGCCTCGCTCCAGTCCCCGCTCTCCCTCAGCTACAAGCTGTCGGTTGAGTGGGCGGACCCCGTGAACTTCGGCGGCAACTGGGACGACGCAATCGACGCCCTCATCTTCATGAAGGGCTACGCCCAGGGCAACGCGGTCTACGCGCCCTGCGGCCTCGACGCCACCGCCACCCCCACCCACGGCTTCGTCGTCCACTAAGCGTGGCAGCGATTTGGCTCTTCGAGGGCGCGCGGCGCCCTCGACTCTCTCCCCTCCTCTCTTCCTTCCCTATCTTCTCGGCATTCTTCCTTCTGGGAACAACTTTAAACCGGCAACCTTCCTAGCCAAGCCACTCGCCCTCAATGGGCTCGTAGATCAGCGGTAGCTCGCCCGCTTGGCATGCGGGAGGCCTCGGGTTGAAATCCCGACGAGTCCACTTTCCCCCGGACGCGTTCGACGCTCCAATGGTTGTTCTAGGCGCCGCGGCCGTCGCTCGCGTAATCCTTCCACAAACAGGTACTATCCGTCCCCGGTTTCCGCGGTTCGGGGGACCACCGTCCCTCGTTTCGGAGGTATGACACCACATGAAGAAGACAGCAATGGTGCTTGGAGTGTCGTTGATCGCCCTGGCCGCTGCCGGCCTAGCGACGGCTCACCCCGGCCCTACGTCAACTGGAACGCGACCTCGCTCGTCGCCGCAGCGGTCAATGCTCCCTGTGGAGGGACGCTCGCCACGGGCGACCAGGGCTTCGGAGGCGTCGTCTTCTGCGCCGGTGACCTTGCGCCCAACGGGCTGGGACAGGTCTCGTTGACCATCAACGACCTTCTCTTCAACCCCGCCGTGGGCCAATATTGCCAAGACCTCAACGCGGACGACTGGTGCGGCGGAAACCCCTCCATCCTCCCGCCTGACCCCTATGGCCAGGACCAGATCACGGGCACGGTCGGCGAACCAGCCTATTCGTTCTGCGGGTCCACCACGCTCCAGTCCCCCCTCTCGCTCTCGTACAAGATGGTCACGGAGTGGGCCGACCCCGTGAACTTCGGCGGCAACTGGGACCCCGCTGTGGAAGTCGTGGTCTTCCTTCGTGGCTACTCCGACGGGAACGCCGCCGAGGCTCCCTGCGGGTTGGACGCCACCTCCGCCCCCACGTCCGGCGAAGTCACCCACTAAGGCGTCCGCCCCGACGAGCGGCGACTCGAACTCTCTTCCCCTCGTCCCCTCTTTGGGGGCGGAACGATGCCTTGGGCCCAGGCGGAACTCGCTCTCCCTGGATTGAATGGGGCGGCCTGGGTCGGCGTTGGTTCAAAGGCGTCTCCATAATCCCTATATAGGGCAGCCTCCACTTTTGTCTTAAATAGACCACGTTCGGGGTCTTCGGTCTCTCCCATGGCGGCGCCGCTCCACGCAAAAGTCCAGATGCTGGCAGCCCTGCTCATCGCCTTCACGCTCCTGAGTGTCCCCCTCTTCTTCCAGGCCCGCGCCGACGCGCGCGAGGACCAGAGCCGCGTCAAGAACACGACGCTGGCCAAGTTCTTCGACAAGGTCGCCAAACAGATCCGCGGCGAGGACGTCAACCCCGAGAACGTGGAAGACTACTGGGGCGACTACCAGAAGGAGAACCCCTGCACGGGCCCCGAATGCAACCCCGACGGCGACCTGGACGGCGACGGAATGGGCAACCAGGCCGAACTCGAGGCCGGTCGAAACCCGGATTGCAACGAAGAGACAGAGGAACAGGAGCACTGGAAAGGCTACTGCGCCGGCGACCCCAAGCCGCCCGGGACCGGCGGAAACCAGACCGGCGCCCTCGACGACATCCTGTTCAACAAGACGGGCCTCTCGATCAACTTCAACAACCCCTTCGACGTGTCGTCCGTAAGCCCCAATTACGACAAGTGGGAGGTCTCCTGGCGCGTCACCGGCTACCAAGGCACAGGCTACACCGTCCGCATCCGAGGCGAGGACGGCGCCACGGTCTGCTGTGACCGCGACAGCGCCGTCTCGACGCTCCTCGTCGGGAACCAGGAAGACTCCGGGTTCGACCAAGTCACCGGTGCGAACGTGCCGCCGAGCGGCGCCTCCTACAGCCTCCGTATCGAGGGCGATTCGACCACGACGAGCGGCTCTTGGTCCGTCACGGTGCGCGGCATCCGGGATGCCTAAGCCGGCGAAAGGGGAACGGATAAGTAAACGAACCATTTGGGGGCCGAAGTTGACGCTCGCGCACCACCTCAACGAGGTTTGGCCCCGCTTCGTCGCCGAGGGCGTCTCCATCAAGCTCGTCCCCGCCCTGGCCGCCATCGTCGGCTTTGGACTCATCGCGCTGTTCGCCGTCCAGGCGTTCCGCTCCGCCGGCTCCCGCGCGCGCCGCACCCGCCCGACGACCATGCTCACGCCTCCGCCGGTTCGCGCCCCCCCGCCCGCGCCGGTCGCAAAGGCGCAGCCACCCGCGCCCCCCGTCAACCTGAGGCGGGCGCCCGTGGCCATCGAATTCCCGCAGATCCAGGGAGAATTCCCCGACGTGTGGGGCGTCGGCGAGCCCCTCGACGTCGTTTTCCGGCTCGAAGACAAGACGTTGGCCGCCCTCCGACAAGTCCCGGGGCTGCGCGTCCAACTCAACGGCGAGACCTTCCAACCCGTCTTCACGCGGGGCGTGGCCACCGTGCGTCGCGTCTTCCCGTCCGTCGGCGAACGCTCCCTCGTGGCGGACCTCCAACTCAAGAACGAGCCGCACCCCCGCCAGACCCGTCGGACCGTGCGCATCGTCGAATACCGGACCGAAATCGCCGACGTCTTCACCAGTTTCCGTCAAGAGGCCAGCCAAGCCATCACGCCGATCCGAGAGGACGCGACCCCCTGGGAGATCTACGACCTCCTCACGTCGGCCAACCCCAATGTCCCCGGCAACTTGCTGCGCGAGATCGTCAGCAGTTTCGAAGAGGCCAAGTACAGCAACCACCCCGTCACGCGCTCGACGTACGAACGCATGATCACGGCCCTGCTCCAGCTCGAACGCGTGGAGCTCTGAGTCCATGGCGGACCCCAAACCGGACGCCTGGATCGAGGACGAGCCGCAGGACCTCCCCCCACCCGAACCCGCCCCCGCCGGCTGGGCGCCGCCCACGCCCCTCGAATCAACGCCGCCGTCCACCGCGACCCCCTCGGAAGCCGGCGAGGACGCCGAAGTCGGGATTCCCGCCTACAACCGCGCCCGACGGTTCTGGATCACGACCCTGGTCTTCCTCGGGCTCTGGGGCGCCGCCGTCTTGCTCATCCATGCGGGCGAATCCGCCCTATTCCCGCTCTTCCTCTTGGTGCCCCTCTACCTCCTCACGCTCCCCCTCGTCCTGCGCCGACCCAAGCCCAAGCACAAAGGCAAGCCCGGCCTCGTCGACCGCGTCGACTGGCAGGCCCGCCTCATGGCCAGCATCGTCGTGTTCCTGGCCATCTACATCCCCTTCGTGTTCGTGAGCGGCCCCGTCGTGCCCTTCGCGTCCCTCGTGGAGTACCTCCTCTTCACACTCCTCCTCTTCCTCCTCTTGCGCCTGGGCGGCCGAGGCGCCGGCGTCGCCCCGAGCCTCGACGCCCTCCCGCCGCCCAACCACCGCCTGCACCAGCAAGTCGTGTCCCCCATCGACGACGCCCACTACCAGCGGACCCTCTGGCTCAACTACAGCTTCGTCGAGAAAGGCCGCGGCGCGCGCCACCTGGCCCGCCGCGTCGACGAAATCCTAGAAAGCAACGGCATCGCCCCGGACCGCCGCACCCAACTCCTTACGGAACTCCACCAATACGAGGAC
>CAYVGY010000196.1:0-3931 GCA_964451065.1 uncultured Halobacteriales archaeon | reverse complement strand
TGGCGCTGATGCGAAAACGCCGCGCGTCGGGCGGCGGCCACGTCGACGAGGCCGGAGGCGATCTGCATGTACGCCGTCGCCAGCGCCTGTAGGCCGTCGCCGCCCACAGTGCACACGGATTTCATGGCGACGCCCAACTGGTCGGGGACGTATTCGTCTGTGATCGACGTCCCCCACCAGAAGTCCTCGGCCGCGGAGACCGCCGATTCGACGTCCCGGCGTGCATCCACGCCCGCGTCCTCATAGGCCCGCGTGGCGGCTTCGAACATGAGTTCCTTGTACGAGAGCGTCGGGGTCGTCTCCCGGTTTCCCGTCTCTCCGATGCCCAGCACGCATACTCGTTGCATCTTGGCGCCCCTGGTGGGGCGGCCAATGAAGGGACCCGTTAAAAGGTTACTACGGCCACCATCGACAAGACCTGTCCGGGGTTCTGATCTTAGCTGGCCGCGCCGGCAATGACCTGACCCACCACGGGGATGACGAGGAAGAGGTCGGCCACGGTCCGGCCGTAGCGGTCTCCCGTCGGCGTCGAGGCGTCGACGTCCACGCGGGCGTGAAGGACGAACGTCGCGTTCTGTCCGGGGCCCGCGAGCCAACCCGCCGAAAAGGGGTCTACGGGCGTGTTCACGCAGGCGCCCGCGCAAGCGAGAGGCGTGACCTGGGTTGGGTCATGCCGGTAGGCAGCGGCCGTGTAGACCCAGGCACGTTGCCCAGGCGCGTTTGCCTCTTTGTGGATCGGGGGGACGTTTCCGCCGGTGTTGAGGGTGAGCGTGGATGAGGGTTGCCCGTTCACGACGATCGTCACATCATAGAGGCGGTCGTTCGCCGGATTGGGCCGCCCATCGATGACGAGAAGCGGCGCCTGCGAGACGGCGGGGACCTCCACCGGCGTGGTCTCGTCGAAAAGGGGCGTCTGCGCCCAACCCGCTGGAAGGGGCCCGGGGGGATCTCCGTAGCCGACCAACGTGCCTTCGTCAGGATCGAAGCGAACGATTTCGTCCAAACTTGAACTCCCGTCGAAGCCCCCGAAATGGAGGACCGCGAGGTTGGCCCAGACGACGGCTCCGCCCGCTCGACCGCTCGGAAGCTGTGTCGACGACGCCACGACGGCGGCCGAAAAGGGATCAAAACGGAGGATCTCATCATGATATTGTGTGCCGTCGAAGCCTCCCATGATGTAGGCATTCCTACCGTCCCACGCGGCGCTGGGCGCTTGGAGTCCGAACGGGAGATGGGCCTCGAGGATGCTTACGGAGCCCTGGGTCGGGTTGAAGCGGACGATGTCTGTGGAGTAGGAATTCCAGTCCCAGCCGCCGAAAACGTAGGCGTCGGAACCGGTCCAGGCGGCGGCCGTGTGAAACCTTGCCGAGGGGAGTCGGGAGACGAGCGTGGTGATGGTGTCGGAACCTGGATTGTAGCGAAGAATCTGGTCGAGCGGGCCTGCCGTGGAGATGCCCCCAAAGATGTAGACATTGGCCCCATCCCAGACGGCGCTTGTGTGGGAGCGGCCGGTGGGGAGGCGGGCGCCCATCACGGTGAGCGTGTCCGTGGCCGGATGGTAGCGAAGGATCTGATCTTGGCGGCGGCCGTCGTCGCCGCCGAAGATGTAGGCGTTGGTGCCATCCCAGACGGCGCTCGTGGCATAGCGGCCCGTGGGCAGCGTGGCGCCCATTGTAGTGACGGCCCCGGTCGCAGGGTCAAAGCGGATGATCTGGTTCTGGTAACCAGGACCGCCGCCGAAGACGTAGGCTCGTCCGCCGTCCCAAATGGCGCTGATGTCGTTGCGGGGCGCCGGGAGCCTGGTTTCCAGGATGGGCGCAGGATCGGCCATGGCAGGCTGGACGGCGACCCAGAAGGCGCCAGTGAGGAAGAGCAGGACCACGAGGACCGGCGTTTGCCGCTGGGGCCGGCTGCGTCGGAGACTGGACTGTCGGCGAGCGCGACTACTGAGAACGGACTTCGTTGCGGGCAAGAGAATCACCGGACCGATTGCTCCATCCGCGCGCATCCGTTGACGTATATCACGGTTGGGAGAAGACCCAGCATGGGAGCGTCGCGGCCCATCGAAGGTGCGGCGGCGACGGTTTGAAATCGCGACTTGACCGCTGGCACGAGAACCGCCCCATACGCCGCGACCCAGCACGACCAGTCCAATTGGGCGTCGGCCCTCTCCAACAGGCAGTTGTAGCCGCCCGGGGGAAGGACCCAGACATCCACGAGCTCGTTTCCGTCGACGACGCGACCGGGTTCACGGGCCGCGGCGCCGAGGCCGGGAGCGGGGCTAGACCACGCGGTCCGGGCCGAGGTGCTGGCACACCAAGGATTCCGACGCACGCCCGGATCCGCGGTCGACCCATCCGCCTTCGCCCGTGTTCTCGTAGGACCAGACTTCGGTGTCCTTGCGCATCAGACACACTGTGTTGCCTTGAAGCCAAACGGCGCTGCACGTGTCCTCCCGGTGGTAGTGGTACCGGTCGTTGGAGTTGAGCTCGGATTCATGCCCACTCACCCAACAGTCGTAGCTAGGGACATCGTAGGCGCCGGCGACCTGGAGCAACGGAATGACGGCGACGGCCATCAGGGTGCCTCCGATGCATACAGTCCGGGCTGGCTGCGGTCGGTTCAACGAGGCGTGCTTACTTGCCTTCGGAGAGAGCCCCATGCGGAATCAGGTCGTCGTGGGGCGGCCCGGACTCTTATCCGTTGGGAGAATCCCGGGCATGACGGGGAATCGGAGGGCCATGGACGGGCACGTCGAGGCGTACGGGCGGCCCATCTTAGACGCAGGTGCCGCCGGTGCTCGTCGTACTGTGGTCCTCCCAAGGGTCGCTGCCTTCTTGGTCAGCCTCGTACTGGTGGTCGTAGAAGTAGAAGGCGCACACGGAGGTGCCGCTGACGCGGGCGACGCAGGATTCGGTCTCCCAGGATTCGTAGTGCTGGCTGTCGCCGTCGGACGAGTAGCTCGAACCGGAACTGGAGCCGCCGCCGGCGCAGTAGTAGACGATCGCGGAGGCGGGGTTCGCCAGGGCCAAGAGGGCGACGACGGTCACGAGCGCGAACAATCCGAGGGCGAAGACGGTGCGGGCGAGCATGCTGTCGCGCGGGTTGCGTGGCGGCTATTACTGGGTTGCGGCGCTTTCGCGCATGCGGCCGCCGGCGTCCGGCGGTTGGCCGGGCCGGGGCGTCGCCCCGAACGCGGCGGCGAGGCTCGACCAGTACCAGTCGGGGTCCGCCATTTCGTAGAGGCAGTGGTAGCCCCACGGCAGGATCCAGACGTCGACGTTCGCGTTGCCCTTGGCGGCGTCGGCCAGTTCCTTCGCCTGCGAGACGGGGACGAGGCCGTCGTCCTCTGAATGGACCACCAGGATGGGGACGTTGGCGTGGCGGATCCATCGGCTCGGGCTGGACCGGTCCATGAGGTCGTCCTCGGTGACACCGTAATGCGCCGCCCCGTCCCGGACGTAGCTGTCGAAGCGGCCGCCTTTGTAACCTTGGAGCCGTAGGAGGCCGTTGAAGAAGCGCTGGACGAGAACGAAGTCCCGGCCGAGCTCGGTTTTCTCCGGCTCGGGGGTGCCATAGAGTTCGACGATGCGGCGCGCGTCGGCGTAGGGGGACATGGCGACGACGCGGCCGTTGAGGAGCTGGCGACCGGCGGCGCCTTCCATCCCGGCGGCTACGAGGGAGGCGGTGGCGGCCAGGGATTCGGTGTAGAGATGGAGGCGTTGGATTGGGGCGTTTTCGCGGAAAAAACGCAGGGCGTCGATGATGTCCTCGGCCTCCTTCCAGCCGGGCGTCGTGAACACGCGTTCGCTCTCGCCCACGCCGCGCAGGTCGAGCGCGAACACGTGGAAGCCCCATTCTTGGAGCATGCGTAGGCATCGGGCGCGGATGCGCGGGTTGTCCTTGCTCGTGTAAAGGCCGGGGATTAGCA
>CAYVGY010000195.1:0-3965 GCA_964451065.1 uncultured Halobacteriales archaeon | reverse complement strand
CGCGGCAGGAGCGACCGAGGTTGGAACAGGGGGGGCGGGGGGGCGGGGCGGCGCGGGAGGCGCCGGGGCCTCATGGGTCGCCCGCACGGGGAGCATCCGTTGCCATTGTTGGCGGAAGAGGGCCACGCAGCCGTGGTAGAACTCGGATTCGTCGCGCGTGAGGTTCTCGGGCGGCGGCGGGGGCGGGTCCTTGCGGGCGTTCACCTGCGCGAAGGCCACGAGCTTCTTCTCGCGCGACTTCCACAGCTCCTCCGCCTTGTTCGTGGCGTTGCGGAGTTCGTCGCCGAGGAACGCAGCCCGCTTGGACGACGGATTCTTCTCGTTCTCCTTGCGGTATTCCGCCTCGAGGCTGCCGAGGTAGCTTGCCATGTATCGGAAGAAGCTGGCCTCGAGTTTGGTGAGGCTCCTCGACTTTTTCTCGAGCGCGTCCTGGGCGCTCAAGGTCTCGAAGGTGAAGGGGCCCTCCATGAGTACGGTTCCAATCTAGGCCCTCCTTAATACTTGTCGCGCCGCGGGTTCCGGTGGACCGGCCTTGAACCATCTCTCGGAGGGACAGTCGCCGCCTCACGCCGAGCGCATGGGCGCGGCCAATCCTTATCTACGGCCCTTGGCCTGCACGACGCACTCCGGTGCGGGATTCCATGGCGAAGCCTTCTTCGGCCACCAAGAATGGACGCAAGGACGACGTGCTCGTGCGCAACTTCGTCACGGAAGCCGGCCTCCGCTACGATTTCCCCAAGAAGATCCTCTTCTGGGACGAAACACTGCGGGACGGCGAACAGACGGCCGGCGTGTACTTCACGCCGGAGGAGAAGCTCGAGCTTGCCCGCGCATTCGACGCCATGGGGATCCATATCGCGGACTGCGGCATCCCTGCCGTCTCCGAGAACGAGAAGAAGGCGGTCAAGTCCATCGCGAGGGCGGGCCTCGACATGTCGATCCTCGCCGCGTGCCGGACGTTGAAGAGCGACATCGACGCGTGCATCGAGTGCGACGTGGACGAGATCAGCCCGTTCATCGCCGCCTCGCCGGTGCACCTCAAGCACAAGCTCAACATGACCGAAGACCAGGTCGTGGAGAAGTCAGTGGAAGCCGTCGAGTACGGCAAGGACCACGGCTTCAAGGTCACGTTCGTCACCGAGGACACGGTGCGCGCCGACATGGACTCCGTCGAGCGGCTCTACCAGGCCGCCATCGACGCAGGCGCCGACCGGGTGCTCCTCTGCGACACCGCGGAGGTCATGAAGCGTCTCGGCACCAAGGTCGAGTACGGTGTCCACATCCACAACCACTTCGGCATGGCCACCGCCAACAGCCTGGCCGCCCTCGAGTCCGGCGTCACGGTCGTGAACACGACGTTCGGCGGTCTGGGCGAACGGGCCGGCAACGCGCCGTTTGAGGAGATCTGCCTCGCGCTCGAACTCCTCTACAAGAAGAAGACGGGCATCAAGCTTGACCGGATCTACGAGGTCAGCAAGCGCGTCGAGGAACTCTCCGGCGTTCCGCTCGGCATCACGAAGCCCATCGTCGGCTACAACGCGTTCACGCACGAGTCCGGCATCCACACGGACGGCGTCATCAAGAACACGCTCACGTACGAGCCCATCCAGGTCGAGATGCTGAAGCGCACGCGGCGGTTCGTGTTCGGAAAGCACACGGGGACGCGCGCCATCGAGACGCGGTTGGCCGAATACGGCATCACGGGCACGTCGAAGGAGAGGCTCTTGGCCCTACAACAACTCATCAAGAAGCACACCGAGGAGAAGCTCAAGGCGGAACAGGGCCGCTTCATCACGGCATACCGCGACTGGGACGAGAACCACAAGGGCGTCACGCCCAAGGAGTTCTGGCAGCTGGCACAGCGGGCCGGCGTCTCAGCGCCGAGGCGCACCCAGGCGCACCTCACCTAGGGCAGCGTGGTTGGCGGAGGTTCGCCAGCCTCGCTGCAATCCCAGGAGCGCCGGACCGTGATGAGGGTGTTCTTCCACACGTAGACCGTGTAGGGCTCCCAGAGGTCGCCGTGTTCAATACGATAAGCGCAATACCGTACCAGATCGCCCTCGACTTGACGAACCTCTGCGTTGGAAACGAACTCCATCACATCGTTTTCCGTAAGGCCGGGCGTTTCGGCTGCGATGCGGGGCATGCCTCCCCCCCGGGCGTGAATCATACCCCGCTCGTCCGCGACCGCCTGGTAGCGACCGTCGCGTCGTAAAACGACCGTATGGCCCGATGAATCCTTCGTGGAGAGGCCAGATTCGCCTGGGGGAGTTTCGGCCCTGTACGAAATCATTTGGGGGTTGGTTCCGCAGGTCGATAGTTCCGCGGCGACTTCGAAGGGCAGTGTATAGGCAAGGAGCATCAGGGAGCTGCCCTTCAGGATTGAAAGAAGGTTGTTCGGGTCGATCAGGATGTCGATCGCAACCAGACCGCGCATCCCGAGCATTGCCTTGCCGTTGGGCGGGGCGATGGCCGCCTTGTAGACCGGCTTCCGCGCGGCATCCATAACCTGGCCTACGTAGAATTCCGAGATCCCCACATAGGCGCCCCTCGCGCACCCGCCCGCGAGCGAAATCTTCACGAGGAGACGATTGCCGCCGGAATCTACGAAGGGGATCTCGTACGCGGGGCCGTACGGGCACATGTCGAAGGGTGTCTGGAAATGAATCCAGAACTCTTGCACGGGACCCTGGCTGTAATCGGAGTCGACGAAAACCTGGGCTGTGGCTTGGTAGCCCGCTCCACATTCCGTGCCGGGCGTGTTATCGCAGCACCCGCCTTCAAACAGGATTTGGAGTTTGTCCACGGTCACGCGGGAAGTCTCTGCGACGACCACGTGGACGCCCCAACGGTAGTCGTTCGAGTCGAACGAGACAAGCTGGGGCGGTATGTTCTCAACGCGCGGTTCAAGATCGATCGAGTCGGGCAGTTGATCGTGGTCTGTGTCGGGTACGAGGGGGTCCGACGAGAACATTCGAATCTCCGCATAGTCGCTCGAGTAATCACGGTCGGTGTCGGCCTGGTAGGGGTCTGTGTAATACGTACCGGTTTCTTCGCAGTTGGAGAGGCCGTCCCCATCCGTGTCCGTCTTGCAGGGGTCGGACTGCGTCGTGAAAGCCCAGGTGGGTCCCTCCGTTTCGAGGCTCATGGAGTCGACGGCGTCGACGCGCCAATAGTACTTGGTGTTGTAGGCGAGGTCGCCCGTGGAGGGATCGCAGCTGGTCGCGGCAATGTTCTGGCAAGCGGCCGGAGTCCCCGCGGGAGGGCTTGAAGTCCCGAATCGAACCTTGAAGTGGACGGGTTGGCCGTCGGGATCACCATCGGATGTCCATTGGAGGACTTGGTTGGCCGTTACGCCGGTGGCCTGGTGGGCCGGCACGGGATTCTTTGCGGGAGAGGGAGGCGAGTTGGGCACCCAGAACTGGGTGGCGCTGCTGGTCGAGATTAGGCCGGAATTGTCCTTGGCCTGCACTCGCCAGTAGTATCCGTAACCGGCCGGGAGGGCGGTTGTCGGTTTGCATGACAACGTGGGGTAGGTGGCGGTGCACTTCGTCGTTGACGGGGTCGGGCTGGCGTCCGCCAGCACCGTGAAGGTCACCACGTCGCCGACGTTCGGATCGCCCGCCGAATCCCAGGCAAAGGTGGGCGACGACGTGGTGAATTCGTTGCTTGCGGGCCGCACGTTCGTCGGGACGTGGGGCGCCTCCGGTGGCCGAGATCCAGTCCGGAACGAGTACTGGGTCCAGGTGGAGCTCGCGCCCTTATTGTCCTTGGCAACCACGTACCAGTTGTATACGGTATCGTACGTGAGGCCTTGGACTTCGCACATCGTGCCTGATTGCGATGAGCATCCGGGGGCTTCCTCCGGTAGGTCATACGACGGTCCAACAAAGACTGTGTAGGCGACCGGATCTCCGTCCGGATCTCCGCCCTTCCAAGTCAGGAGCACCTTCGGCACGGACTGG
>CAYVGY010000194.1:0-3970 GCA_964451065.1 uncultured Halobacteriales archaeon | reverse complement strand
CTGCCGAAGTGGAACGTCCTCTCCGTCTCCGGGTACCACATCCGCGAGGCCGGCTCGACGGCTGCCCAGGAACTGGCGTTCACGCTCGCCGACGGCATGGAATACGTGCGCTGGGGCGTCGAACGCGGCCTCGACGTGGATGCGTTCGCGCCCCGCATCAGTTTCTTCTTCAACAGCCACAACGACATCTTCGAAGAGATCGGGAAATTCCGGGCCGCGCGGCGCATCTGGGCGCGCTGGATGCGCGAAGAGATGGGTGCGAAGAACCCCCGCAGTTGGATGCTCCGGTTCCACACGCAGACCGCCGGTTGCAGTGCCTACGTGGAGCAGCCGGAACTCAACATCGTCCGGACGGCCTACCAGGCGCTAGCGGCCGTCTTGGGCGGCACGCAGTCCCTCCACACCAACAGCTACGACGAGGCGATGGCGTTGCCGTCCGAGAAGGCCGTGCGGCTTGCGCTGCGTACGCAGCAGATCCTGGCACACGAGACCGGCGTCGCGAACACTGTGGATCCGTTGGGTGGGAGTTACTTCATCGAGTCCCTGACGAACAAGATGGAGGATGAAGCGAACAAGTATTTCCAGAAGATCAAACAGCTGGGCGGCGTCCTTCCGGCCATCGAGAAGGGGTTCTTCCAGAAGGAGATCGCCGACGCCGCCGCCCGGTACCAACGCGAGTTCGACGCCAAGGACCGCATCATCGTGGGCGTGAACGAATTCCGTGAAGGAAGTGAGGCATGGAAGGACGTGCAACTTCTGCGCATCGATGAGGTCAAGGCGCGCAAGGGGCAATCCGAGAAGCTGGCGCGGCTCAAGCGTCGCCGCGACAAGAAGAAGGCCCTGGCGCGCCTCGACGAGGTCCGGCGGGCCGCGGCGCGGGACGACGAGAACCTCATGCCGCACCTCGTCCACGCGGTGGAGGCGTACGCGTCGCTGCAGGAAATCACGGACGTGTTCCGCGACGTGTGGGGCGAATACCGTGAACGACCCGTCGTCTGAGGCCCGCGCCAACCGGTTGGCCCGCCCGGAACCGCTTAACGGCATCCATCCGGTCGCGGATTGGTCGTGGGCGCAGGCCCGCGTCAACTTCGTCATCGTGGGCCCGCGCGCGACGTCGGGCTGGAAGGTAGGGGAATCCACAGTACGGGGCGAGTCCCCGACCCACCACAGCACCGTCCGTTGCTTCGTCACGGACGCCAAGGGCCGCCGCCTCCGATGCAAGGAGTACTACAACGACTGGTGGATCCCCACGGTCGCCGACATCAGCTTCCGCGCTGCGGGCCGGCCCATCATCGTGGGCGATGCGGTGAGCTTCGTCGGGCGTGACTATCGCCGTCACGACGCGGCCTGTGGACACAAATACGGCACCTCCGTGGAGTTCAGCGTCGAAGCGGGCCCGATGGACACGCGGGACTGGATCGACCTCTGGGGCGCGCTGGAACCGCTGGACGGCGCGGCGTTGCCGGAGGCCCGCGCGGCGTCGTTCGCCCGGCGCAACTATTGGAACCGGTGGCGCCGGACGCACGCCCCGTGGGACACGAGCGAGATCAGCAGCCTCCAATGGTCGGACCCCACGACGGAGGCCATGGAGCGGGCGGCGTGGGCGGTGCGCGCCGACGAGTGGGCGAGCCTGCCCGGCGTCGTGGACAGCCTCGGGTTCCGCTCGGGCCCCTTCGGAGACGAAGTGCAGGCGGTGTTCCGGTCGCCGATGACGCTCGACTGCTCTGCGTGGCTGCGCGTGCTGCGGGAACCAGCGGAGCCTTGGTCGCCCCTCATCGACGCCAGCGAGGTGAACCCGCCGCATTGGCAGGACGTGGAGGTCGCGGGCGTCGCAGTCCGGCGCGCCGCCATGGATCCGGCCGTGGGGAACTGGTACTATGCGTGGCGCTCCGACGCGCGGGCCTACGAGCTTCACCTGCGGGCGCGTCACGGGCTCGGCGCCTTCCAAGCGGACAACACCGTGAAAGGCCTCCTCCGTTAGGGGTCAGGGCGCGGCCGGGAGCACGTTGAGCCTGCCCTTCATGCCGAGCTCTTTGTGCCCAGGCTCGGCGCAGTAGTAGTCGAAGGCGCCCACGCGCGCGGGGACGAACTGGATGGTGGCATTGGCGCCAGGCACCAAGGCATCGACCTCGATGTCGAGGCTTGGGATCGTGAAGGAGTGGTTGAGGCCCGTCGTCCCGGCCGGGTCCGCGTTGCGGATCGTCAGATTGAGCGGGATGCCCTGGGTTGCGTTGACGACGTCAGGGGAAATCAAGAACACGTCGGGCGCGTCCGTCGTCCCCGTCAGGTTGAGCGTGACGCGTTGAATGGTGGACTCCGGCGGAGGCGGCGTCTCGTTCGTGGGTGGCGGGCTCGTGGTCGTGGGAGGCGTGGAAGGCGTCGCTGTGGTCGACGGAGTCGGCGAACGGGAGGTAGGGTCGGCCTTGTCCTTGCTGCCCCCGGCTCCGAGACAGCCAGCGGAGACGAGGAGAGCAATCGCCAAGAACGGGAGGGACGTGGGGCGGGTCATGGCGGCCTTCGGGGGCGCCCCCCGCTAAAGCCAAGATTGGAGGCCACTTGTAAGTGTCAGGCCGCCGCGGCTGGAGCCACCGGATAGCAGCGCTTGGCCGAGCCGTCGCGCTGGACCGACAAGAGGCCCCGCTGGGCCAGACGACCAACGTGGTAACTCACGACGCGCTCGCTGAGCCCGAACGTCTGGGCAATCTGGCGCTGGGTCGCGCCAGGGGCGCGTTGAAGCTCCTCCAGGAGGCGGCGTCGGAGGGGGGGCACGTACGGCGCCGGTCGAACGCGGGGCCCGGCCAGGTAGAGTCGGGTCATTCCGTCGACGCGGTGGACCCGCAGGACGTTTCCGTGGACGAGCATGCGGACATGGTGGAGCATCACGCCGTTGGGAATGTTGAGGGCGCGGCGGGCGATCTCGAGTCGCTCGCCTGGGTTTTGGCGGACGTACTCCACGATCTCGTTTCGGCGGGGGTGCGCCAGGACATCGTCGCCGCTCAGCCGCGTGAAGAGACCGAAGCCGACCGCGGTCTTGAGGAACCGCGCGAGCGCGGTTCGCCAACCGGGAACCACGAGGAGTCCGGCCGCGCCCGCGGTCGCGCCGACGAGGAGGGTCCCGGCGGCCAGCGCGGCGAGGGATGGGGCCGCGACGGGGACCGCGTCGGCGGATCGGGCCCGCGCGTCGGCGTCGGCGGGCGCCGGCGACGGAGGCTCGTTTTCGGGCCCGTCGCCATGGGGGCCAATAGGCCATCCAAGGAACCGGAACACGGGGTAGGCCTGGGTCGGGATTGCGGTCGTGGTGTGGGCGCCCTGGCCGTTGAGGTCGAGCTGGAGCGTGACCGTTGCCTCTCCATCCTCGTTCGACTCGACACCAAGCTCCGAGGCCAGTTTGAACCGGGAGTTCGACCGCGTGGTCTCTGTCAAGCTTGGGGCGGCGTCGGCGGGCCTTTCCTGGTCCAGCGTCTCGGCGAGTTCCTGGACGGGCGGCGAGGACGCCAAATCCGTGAAGTCGACGTCCAAGTCGAACGTGACTTCTGCTTGCGATTCCGTTGGCGGGCCGGCCTCAGCCGATGCGCTTGCGGGGGCGCCGCTGGTGTCGGACGTCCCGGCCTCAGCACGGGGATCGTTGTCGGAGGCGTTTGCTTCGGCGTGGGCGGGGGCCGGTGGCGGGGACGTCAGGGACGATGCGTCGTCCGCAAGGGACGGTGAAGACGCCGAGAAGACGATGGCGGCCACAACCAAAAGAAGGGATACCCCGACCCTCATCAGTACCGCATCGTCGGGCGTTTTGGGAGGTTAAAAGCTTATTGGATACCGTTTGTACATTCGGCCGGGCCGGCTGCAACCATGGCGGCGGCGTCGATCGGTATGTCGGCCTCGACAGGCCACCCAATCACTTCAGTGTGTCGCGCGTCGCAATCGACCTGATCGAACTGGCGCCCGATGGCGCATTGGTCCACGAGCACCTCAG
>CAYVGY010000193.1:0-3994 GCA_964451065.1 uncultured Halobacteriales archaeon | reverse complement strand
ACATCGACGACGAGGAGGACGCCCGCGACGAACCCGTCCCCAACCGCCTGCCGCCCGACTTCGCCACCCGCAAGCAGCGCCTCCAGAAGATCGAGGAAGCCAAGAAGCGGTTGGAGGAGCGCGCCAAGACGGAGAAGAAGGACGGCGTGCCGGACGCGAAGATGCAGACCAACTTCACCGACCCCGAAAGCCGGATCATGCCCACCTCGAGCCCCAAGGGCGCCTTCGACCAAGCCTACAACGCGCAACTCGCCGTCGACTCCCCGGAGCAGGTGATCGTGGCCACGGACCTGGGCCAGACCGCCCCCGACCCCGGCTACCTCCTGCCGAGGACGGACCACGTGAAGCCGAACACGGGCCAGCATCCGAAGAAGGCGAGCGCCGACGCGGGCTACTTCGGCCAGGACAACCTCGACGGACTCCACGACCGAAACATCCAGGCCTTCATCCCACCCGACCGACCCAAACACGGCGAGGCACCCGCGGGCCCGCCCCGCGGACGCATCCCCAAGGATCTCGGACTCAAGGACCGGAGGCGGCGCTGCCGCCGAACGAGGCGGGGACGCGAAGTGTACACGCGACGCAAGGCCATCGTCGAGCCACCCATCGGACTGATCAAGCGCGTGCTCGGGTTCCGACGCTTCAACCTGCGCGGACACGAGAACGCGCGGGACGAGTGGGCGTTCGAAGCCACCGTCTACAACGCGATGAAATTGTTCTGGACGGGCAAGGCGACGGGAACGCTCGCGTAGACCGGCTGTCCCCTCATCGAACCGAGGCTCAGCCGCCCCAGGCTTTCCAAGACGGATTCCCAGGACTTCAAGGACCGCATCGGACGAATCCGACGCTCAACCGGTCCCCGTGGCTTTACTGGAACGAACTCCTAGGAAAACCTCATACCGCACGAGGGTTTCGCCGCCGCGTTGGCCGAACCGCCCACCGCCCTCGCGTCAACCGTGGCGATCGGGCGCAGCGCCACCATCCACATGGTCGGCTTCGCGGTCGCCAGCGTGGCCGCCCTCGCCACCGCCGCCGTCATCGCCCGCCGGGTGGGCTATCATGGCCTCGGCGTCTACGCCCTCGCGTTCGGGGGAGCGATGCTTCTCTCCTCTATCACGCGCTTTGGGCTGGAAATCAGCGCGTTCCAACACCCAAACCAGTTCCCTTCGACGGATGACCCTCGCGCCGCGGCGTTCTCGGCGCGCCGATCCATCCTCGTGTCGCTCGTTACGGGCACGTTGGGCGGGTTGCTGCTCTGGCTGGCCGCAGCGAAAATCGGCACGGCGCTAAACCAGCCCTTGGCGATTCCCATGTTCAAAGCGTTCGCCCCGGCCATCCCCGCCTTGAACCTCCTCTTCGTCGGGACGGCCACCCTACGCGGTGCGCGGCAAATTAATGGATTCGTCATCCCCCGGTTCGTCCTCTATCCGGGGTTCCAGTTTTTCACGATCCTTGTTGCCCTCTACTTCCGCCTCGACGTGACCTGGGCCGCGTACGGTTCCGTCGTGGCCATCTTGCTGGCCGACGCCGTCGTCTTGTTTCTGGTCTATCGGACCTTCCCGAACCCATCGGCCGGGACCCCTACCAGCGCCCTCCTGGCCTTCGGTGGGTGGAATTTCCCCATCCAGGTCCTCCAGTTCCTCCTCCTGTGGGTCGACCTCGCCATCGTCGGGTTCTACCTGCTGCCCGAGCAGGTGGGCCATTATCGAATCGCCGCCCAGGCGGCCCTGCTGGCCGCCGTCATCGGCTCGGCTTTCGAGACGCTCTATGCCCCCCTTTGCGCGCGGTTGCTTGCGAAGGAGGACGAAGCCCACCTGGCGGAGGCCACCCGGAGCGCGGCCCGGCTCGTTCTTTTCCTTACGGGAGGATTCGTCGTCGCGGTCGTCGGCGCCCCCCACCTACTCCTCCAGCTCTTTGGCCCAAACTTCGAACCGTCCATCCCCCCCTTCCTCGTCCTCATCATGGCCCACACCGTGGTGGCCGCCCTGGCCCCGGGCTGGTACCTTCTTATCATGACCAAGCGATCTCGACAAGAGGCCCTAGCGAATGGACTCGCACTTGTCGCGTCGGTCGTCGTCGCCGTCTACTTCTTTTCCGTCATGGGCATGGTGGCCGCCGCGTTCGGCACCGCCACCGGCCTCGTGGTTCGGGCGGCGCTCCGGCTCCGCTTTGTTTCAGAAATCCCCGCGCTACGCCCGGTTTCTCTTCCGCTCCTTCGGGGCTTGGTCATGTTCGTCTTCCTTGCCTCCGCTTCGCGCTTCGCTCCGGCCGCCGGTTTTGCGGATTTCCCCGTCGCCCCGGTGCTGCTCGCGGCACTGTTTTGGTTTGTCGGCTACTTCGGCCTCCTCGTTCCCGCCGACCGGACCGCGCTCCGGTTGATCATTCGCAAGACCTTCGCTCCACGGCAGGAGAACGTCGACTCCCCCGGGGGCCCATGGTCGAGCCCTCCGACCGACGGCGCATGATTCCGACGTGCTTCGAGTTCAGGCATGCTCGCCGGGCCACGGCGAAGCCGGCCGGGTTCACGCGAGCCCCCCATCGACAGCGTTAAGGGCGTCCGCCAACTGGCCGGCCCGTGCGTCCCCCGGCGGAGGCGTCCAAAGCCAAGGGGCAAGTCCCGTCGGAGAACCCGTCTTGGATCCTGCGTCCCCCGCTCACCGGGACTGCCGGGATTCTGCTGGGCCTCGTTGGAATCGCCGCTTTCCGGTACGACACCCTGACATCGCACGCCGCCGGGATCCTGGCCATCGGCCTCGTCGTCTACGTCACCCTGTCGCGCTTGCCACTGTTCGATCGCCGATTCATGTTGGTAATCGCTTGTTATCGTTTCGCGTTGGTCGCCGTCGACGTGGCATTCGTCATTTCGCCCCAATTCGACTCGCGCCTTTACTTTGGGGAGGCCGCCCATTACGCGTATGGCTGGCACGGAATCGAGTATCCAAAATCTCCCAACATTGACGGCTTGCATATACTCATCTTCGTGGGACCGCTCGCCGATCTGTTCTACGTTTTCGGGCCATCCTTCGCGTTGGCGCGGGTTTTTTGGACCGCGCTTGGTCTCATAGCACCGTACGCCGTCTATTGCGCCACAAGCCGCCTGTATCCACGCCGGTTTGCCGTACTCGCGACGGTCGCCTTCGCGGTCTGGCCCTCCCTCGCGCAAATCCAAACGGACGTGCTCCGCGACAACCTCGTCATCATCGGCCTCACCGTTGCGTTTGCCGCCATCGTGGGCCTCGCGAAAACCCGAGGCCCCCATTACCTCGCGGGCCTCGTCGTCGGTTTCGGCCTCATGGTGCTGACACGCAACGTGAACATCTTCGCCGGCCTGCCTTTCCTCGGTTATGCCCTCGTTGCGCTCCGGAGCGCGATCGTTCGAATCGCCGTTACGGTGGTGAGCGCGACCGCGACGACGGTCATCGCGGTCATGCCCGCGGTCCGGGCCCGCTTCCTATTGCTGGGTTCCACAGTCCACCCCGTATATTTTGGGGCCTTCCGGCGCGCGTTTTCCGTCAGCAACCAGCCCTACCTCGCGGACGTCCGATTCTCGTCTTGGGCCGATGTCCTCCTTTTCTTGCCCCTCGGGCTCGTCTTTTTCCTATTCGTCCCGTTTCCCTGGCAGTGGCACGACCCGCTCTCGTTCGCCCTGGCGCTCGAAAACCTGGTCTACTACTATCCCATCGTGGTGCTGGGGCTCATCGGAGCCCAGGTGTTCTGGAAGACGGAAGGACATCGAGAACGCATGTTTGCGCTCTCGCTTCTCGTGGTGCTGGGGGCGGCCTTCGGCCTTCTCGAGGCCCACGTCGGTAGCGCCATGCGCCACCGCCACCAATTCAGTTGGGCCTGGATTATCCTTCTGCCTGCCGGGCTGATGTGGCTCTGGCCGCGCCTCCAACGAGTCTCCGACCAATGGAAGCCGCGCATCCGAGACCCCCTCGTAGCCTTCGACCGTTGGCTGACCGGGGGCCCGACTCCGACGGCGGCCCGCCTGCGC
>CAYVGY010000192.1:0-4034 GCA_964451065.1 uncultured Halobacteriales archaeon | reverse complement strand
AGGCTTCGCCCTTCTCGATGGTGAAGAGCTGGGTCTCGTTCCAGTTGAGGTGGCCACCGTAAGCGCCGTGGACCGAGGAGCGGCTCGTGCCGACCATCTTGTGGGCCACATTGTCGATCTTGAAGATCTCGTCCGAGCCGCCGTCCGTCACGTACGCGTACTTTCCGTCGGCCGTGAACGCGGTCCAAATGGGGTCGTACCCGGCCAGGTACCAGTCGACGGGCTTCCACGTAACCATGTCGACGACGGCGACCATGCCTTCCAAGTGGTGGCGGATGTCGGGGTCGCTAATCGGCCCGGGCGGTAGGCCGATGAAGAGGTGGCGCCCGTCGGGGTGCGGGAAGGCAAGGTACGGGTTGGCCTGGAGCTGTTCGCTGCGAATGCCGCCCACGACGCGGTTCTGGTCTAGGGGATCCATGACGAAGATGCCGGAGCCGGGGCCGCCACCCGGGTTGTTCCAGTTGAACATCTCGACCAGGACGAGGCGCTTGAACGTGGTGCCGTCGTACCAGTCGACGGTCTTGACGTGGTGAGGGTTGGCGGCCGTCTGGATGATCTGGTTGACCTTGAGGGTCTTGGCGTCGATGACGAGGAGGCGGCCCCGCTCCTCCACGGGCTTGTTCATGTCCGCCGTGGGGAGGTAGATCCACTTGCCGTCCGGGGAGAGGCCGACGCCGTGGTCTTCGGCGTGCTTCTTGGGCTCGACGCCCTCCAACTGGTATTGCTTCTCCAGGACGACGTCGTACGTGTTGCCGTCGATGATCGCGATGCCTGGCAGGTCCAGGCCGGAGAAGAAGCCGCCGTAGCCGGCGCCGTTGGTCGTGACGTAGACCAGCGGATGCTCCGCGGCGTCCCACGCGGCGGGGCCGCTCGAATCGAACTGGCCGATGAGTTTCACGTCGAGCATCTGGGAAAACGGCGTTTCCCATCCTTGGGGAAGGGGAAGAGACGGGCCGCCCGAAACGACGGACACGACCTCCGTGGGGAGCCGACGCGTGGCGACGTCCCCCGTGGCGTCGTCGTCATTGGAGACGAAGCCAGCGACGGCGGCGCCGCCCAGAAGGGCGCCCACGAGGGCCACGAGGACGTTGGTCCAGACGGGTCGGGCCCGGCCACGTGGGCGTCCCTGGACGGGTTGCGCGGGCGTTCGCGGGCCAGGAACGGAACGGGCGGGACCACGCTGGTTCGGGTCGTGCGGGGGTCGCGGGGCTCCCAGTGGCGGGGCCGGGCCCGCAGGAGTTGCCATCGCGAAGACCGACCAGTTGGTTGGGGGGTTCGTCATGATTCTTCACCTCATTGTACGCACATGTGGCGTCGTCTAGAAACATCCAGGAGGGGGACACTATTTGGTCTGGCCGTTCGACCAAGTTGACCCGGGGTGCCTCCTGTCGCTACTCGACGCTACTTTGCGCACCCACCCGTTTCAAGTAAAGCCGGCTTGACAGACCTTCTAAATGTAGGGTCGGCAGAATGGGCGTCGTGGATACCCGAAAGGTGCACCGCGTGGGCGCCAAGAGCCTGGCCGTCACGCTGCCAAGCAGGTGGGTCAAGAACGTGGGCCTTGACGTGGGCGGCGTCGTGGAGTTCCTCGACGAGGACGAAGCCGCGTTGGTCGTCGTCCGGAGGGACGGGAAGCGCCCTGCCTCCCGTTCCCTGTCCGTTCCGGTCCCCAGCGACGCGTCCGGCCGTCAATTGGAGCGCACGCTGATTGGGGCCTACGTGGTCGGGTTCGACACCATCGAGTTCGTGGGCGTGGAACCCCTACGGCCGGAGCAGCTCGAAGGACTGCGCCAGTGCGTGTCCCGGTTGACGGGTCTCGCGGTGGTGGAGAGTCGCCCCAACCGGTTCGCGGCGCGCAGCTACCTGGACCCCGAATGGTGCGCGTTGGACGAGCACTTGCACCGCCTCGTCGCATTGACGGAGGAGATTGTCGGGCTTGCGCCCGCGATTCTCGGCGCCCGCGACGTCGGCGCGGCTCGAGAGGCCCTGGCGCTGGGCGAGCAGGCCGATCGCCTCTACTACCTGACCCTCCGCTTCCTCATCGCCGCCACGGCCGACCGGGCCCTGCGCCAGCGCATGGGGCTCGACTCGCCGTCCGAGGCCGTCGGCTGCAGGCTGGTGGCCAAGGCCTTGGAGGAGATTGGGGACAGCATGGAGACGGTGGCAGGCATCATCCTACACGCCGACGGGAAGGACCTGGCCATCGACCCCGAAATCACGCAGAAGGTTGAGGCGTTCTCCCGTCGAATCTGCGGCAACCTGGGAAGCGCCGCCGACGCGTTCTTCTCGGGGTCCGTCGAACGTGCCTCGGCCGTCTTGGAGGATATCTTTGAGATGGAGCACGAGAAGCAACACTTCATCGAGGCCATCCTCAGCTCCGTCCGTTCCCCCCTGGGAGCCACCGTGCTGGCCGCCAGTGGCATGGCGCTTCGCGACGTATGCCGCTTCACCCGCGTCATGGGGGAGGTCGCGATGAACAACGCCATCCGCCGTTCTGGCAAGCAAGCATCGGAGATGGGGCCCGGCCTGGCTCCCGCGCCTATCACGGATTCGTCACGAACGCCATGAAGTCGCCCGCCCCCATCGTAGAGGCCTCTTCGAACCGGCGAAGGGCCCGCATCGCCTCGACTCCCTTCTCCGTGAGCCGATACGTCTCCGCTAACCTTCCCACGAGGCCTTCGTCCCCCAGTTTCCGCAGGTGGAACGACAACTTGGGGGAATCCTCCACGCCGGCAGCACGCATTACGTCCTTGAAGCTTGCAGGGCCGGCCTCCAGGCGGCGCAGTATGCTGCGCCGAATCGGGGAGGCCAGCGCCTCGACGACGCCGTGCACGACGGGCGCCGCGAAAACCTCCCGCAGGACCTTGAGGGTCTCCCCCGGTAGTTGGCGCGGATCCAGGCCCAGGGCCACCGGCCCCTTCCCCTGCGTGAGGTCTTTCAGTTGTCGCGCCACCGAGACAATGTCCTCCAGCGACCGCCCGGCGACCATGCGCGTCGCGTCGGCTAGGACGACGCCCGCGCGGGCCCGATCTGCCAGGAAGGCTTGGACCGTTTCAAGGACGCGGTAGGGCTCGGCGCCATCCACGATCAACGACGTCACCTTGGGTCCCTTGCGCCCCGTCGGGTCGCCATGGGAGGCGATGACGAGGATTTCGCGGTCGTCGCGGGCGGAAAGTTCGTTCGCCAACGCCCAGGGGTCCCGCTCGGCCAGGCCAAGGCCGGAAAACGCGAGCTCTTCGGACCCCAAGGCAAGGACGCGGCGGATCTCGTCCGGCCGGAAGGGTTTCTGCACGTAGTCGAAGGCCCCGATCTTCATCGCCTCCACAGCCGTTTCCACCGTCGCGTACCCCGTCACGACCACCACGAGGGTGTGCGGCCAGCGCCGCACCACCTCCCGCAGGAGTTCGATACCGCCGTGGCGCGGCATACGGAGGTCGGTGAAGACGATATGGAACGCGCGGCGTTCGAGTTCGTCCACGGCGCGCGCCGTAGATGGTGCGCCGGTGGCCGCGTGTCCCTCCTCGACGAGGAAGGCGGCGAACTGCTCCATGAACACGGTGTCGTCGTCGACGACGAGGACCCGCAAGGGTTGCGTCACGAAGGCCCCTCGACCTGTGGAGTCTTGCCGGCCGGCGGGAGCCGCAATCGGAACGTGGCGCCCATCCCTTCCCTCGACTCGACGGTGATGTCGCCTCCGTGTCGGACCACGATGGCGTGGCAAATCGCGAGTCCGAGGCCCGTCCCCTGACCCGGCGGCTTGGTGGTAAAGAAGGGTTCGAAGACGTGGGGCAGGATGTCTGCCGGGATGCCCGGCCCCGAGTCGTGAATGGTGGCCTCGATGTCGGCCTGGTGTGGCCGGACAGAAACTGTGATGCGGCCGCCCCTGCCCAGGGCCTCATAGGCGTTCTTGAGGAGGTTGACGAAGATCTGGTGAATCTGGTCGCGGTCGCCGTCGGCATGCATGGGGGGTTCCGCGTATTCCTCCACGACCTCGATGCTCGATGCGTATTTTCCCCGGAGGAATTCGACCGCCC
>CAYVGY010000191.1:0-4062 GCA_964451065.1 uncultured Halobacteriales archaeon | reverse complement strand
GCGCCGAGCCTTTATTACGTGGGGGCGTGTGATGCCGAGGCGTCATGGTCCTCGACACCCTCGGCCAGGGCCTGCGGGACGCGATGAAAAAGATCGCGAACGCGGGCTACGTCGACCCTGCCCTCATCAAGGACGTCACGCGCGACATCCAACGCGCCCTCATCCAGAGCGACGTCAACGTGCGCCTGGTCCTCGATTTGACGAAGCGGATTGAAAAACGCGCCTTGGAAGAGCGGCCGGCCGCCGGCGCCTCCAACTGCGAACACGTCATCAAGATCGTCCACGACGAGCTCGTCACGCTTCGCGGTCCGCCACGGGAGATTGGCCTCAAACGGCAGACCATCATGATGGTGGGCCTGTACGGGCAAGGCAAGACCACGACCACCGGGAAGCTCGCGAAATACTTCTCGAGCAAGGGCCTGAAGGTCGCCCTCATCGCGGCGGACGTGCACCGACCCGCGGCGATGGACCAACTCGAACAGATCGCCAAACAGGTCAACGTGCCCATCCACCTCGAGCGGGGGGAGAAGGACGCCGTCAAGATTGCGCGGCACGGCCTGGAAGAATTCCGCAAGAACTACGACGTCGTCATCGTGGACACGGCGGGACGCCACAAGCTCGACGACGACCTCATCGCCGAGATGAAAGCAATCTTTGAGGCCGTGAAGCCCGACGAGAAGTTCCTCGTCATCGACGCCGCCGTGGGCCAGCAAGGCGGGCCGCAGGCCAAGGCGTTCCACGACGCCGTCCAGGTGACCGGCGTCATCGTCACGAAACTGGACGGCACCGCCAAGGGCGGTGGAGCCATGTCGGCCGTGGCCGCGACCCAGGCGCCCATCGTGTTCATCGGCACCGGGGAACATCTGAACGAGCTCGAGAAATTCGACGGGACCCGGTTCATCGGGCGGCTCCTTGGCATGGGCGACCTCCAATCGCTCCTGGAGAAGGCGCAGGAGGCCGCGGAGGGGACCGACCCGGAGAAGATGGCCCGCAAGATCATGACGGGCAAGTTCACCCTCACCGACATGTACCAGCAGATGGAGATGCTCGGCAAGATGGGGCCATTGAAGAAGGTCCTCGGAATGCTTCCGGGCGGCATGGGCGGCAAGCTGAGCGAGAAGCAGCTCGAGCAGTCGCAGCGCCAGCTCAAGCGGTTCAAGGTGATGATGGACTCGATGACGCAGGAGGAGCTGGACAACCCTGCGGGGATCAAGTCGAGCCGTGTCCAGCGGATCGCACGCGGGGCCGGCGTGGAGCCCAAGGACGTGAAGGAGCTCCTCGCCTATTACAACAAGTCGAAGGCGATGATGAAGCAGTTCGCCGGCAACCGAAAGATGCAACGAAAGCTCATGCAACAGTTGGACTTCGGTGGGGACTTCCCCGTCGGGTAACGTTGGTTGGTCGGCCGTGTGGGACCCTTCGGCCCAAGGCATCGAGCGCTGCTTCGGCGCGGCTCGTTCGATGGCCGTGGGAATGGATTGGCTACTTGCGCCGACGCCGTACGGTGGCCTTGCGCGTCGCGCCGGCAACCGCTGGTGGGGCCAGTTCGGCGATCAGTTGCTGGAGACGCTCGCGGGCCAGACCGTCCGCGGCGCCGCGTCCCAGGGTCGCCTCGCAGATTTCGAGCGCCTCCTTCCTTCGGCCTAGCCGGTGGAGGGCGAGGCCGCGCTTCCAGGCCAGGTCGGCCACCCGTGCAGCATCCCGGGCGTTCTCGAAATGCGCGTTGGCGGATTCGTAGAGGCGGAGGGCCACCTCGTGTTCGGCCCGGTGGAAATGGATGTCCCCCTTCTCGTCCTCGATGAGGGCCCAGCGCCGGGGGTCCGAGACTTCCTTCTTGTCGAACAGCTCGAGGGTGGCGAGGTAGAGGTTCTGGTAGCCAGCGTCGATGAAGTCGAACTCGCGGAGGTCCAGGTTTTGTTCAAGCAAGTCCAGGACCCGGTCGCGACGCTTCGCGACGAGGAAGTGGTGCATGGCCTCCAGGCGGCCTTCGACCGAGCCTTGGCCCAGGTAGTACTCGGCGGCCTTGAGGTGGAGACGCGCCTTGTCTTGGAGTCGTTGGTAGAAGAAGTTCCGGATGATTTCGTGGAGGGCGAAGTGTTCCTCGAAGTTCTGCACGAGGAGGCGGCGGCGCAGCTTCGACAAGGCCCCCTCGAGGTTCTTGGGAGAGAGGGCACTGAGGTCTTCCAGGGTGAACGTTGTCCGGAAAAGGCTCGATAGCGTGAGTAGCTGGCGCTCCTCGTCCGTCAGGCCCTCCGACACTTCCTTGAGCAGGTACTCTTCGAGGTCGCGCTCGGGGACGCGGTCGAGGAGTCGCTCCAGGCTCACGTTGGCCTCCGTGGCCGCTTCGAGTAGCAGGTTGAGCGCCAAGGGATGGCCGCCGACCTCCTCCCGGATCTTCGGCAGGAGCCGCTTCTCGACGGCGGCACCCTTCATCTCGAGGAACCCCGCGACGTCGGCGTCCGTCAGGCCCTCCAGGTGGAGGACCCGGACGTCGGAGGAGCGGTGGTGTCGAAGGGGTTGGCGGGTGCCGACGATGAGCTTCCCGCGTCGAACGCGCGCCGTGGCATCGGCCACCCATGACTGCACGGCGGGATCCTCGATCCGATGCGCGTCGTCGAGGACGATGAGGAACCGCTCGTCGTCCATGCCTTGGAGCATGAGTTCCCGTTTGTCGGCCACATCGGCGCCGCGCTCGATGGCTTCAAGCAGGGCCCGTTGCCCGTGCTGGGCGAGGAAGAGCGACAGGCGGTTGGCGAGCCAGTTGAGCGACTCCACGCCGCGAAAACTGTGCCAGAACACGGACCGGCGACCCTGCTGGCGCTGCGCGAAGCTGGCCTGGAGGCTGGTTTTGCCGATGCCCACCATTCCTTCGACAATCATGACGGCTTCTCGACCGTCGAGCGCCCGCAACTCCTTTTCGCGCCCCACGAACTCGCCGACGCTGGGCACCGTCACCGCGTACGGCGTGAGGAGGCGCGTCTCCGGCCGGGCTCCGTCGCCGCGTTGGAGGAGAAGCCGGAGCCCCTCCTTGGTGAAGTGCACGCTGACGCTTTCGGTGGTCAGCCGGTACAGCTTGACGTTCTTGCCGATGTGGGTCCAACCGCCCGCGACGAGGCCCAAGCCCTCCATGTGCTTGAGGCGGCGAGCGACTTCGGCCTCGGACAACGCGAGGAGTTCCCCGATCTTGCGCGGGTAGGTCGGCTCCACCGCGAGAAGGTTGAGGATGGCCTGGTTCGTCTCGTTGGAGAGGACGCGCAGGACCTCTTCGGACAACGGCGCGGCTACTGGATGCGTCGATAAATAGGCTGGCCCGACGCGCCGTTCTCTTGCGGACGCGTATTAATAACGAAAACCACTGGGGGCGTCGTTGCGGCGATTCCTTATCCTCGGGCATACGCAGCTTACGCGACCGCCCTTGCCTCTCAACGACCCGGCCGGAGCGGGCGGCCGATGGGACCTCCTGGCGCGGTGCCTGACCACGGGCCTCCTCGTGAGCCACGGCGTCAGGAAGGACACGGAGATTCTGCTTGCGCTCCTCGCCGAGGATCCTTGTCGGGTCGTCCGCGTTTCCGGCGCCCAGGTCCGCAATCTAAACCCGGACGAACGGAGCACGATCGCCCTTACCTCCAAGGCGCTAGAAGGCGTGGATGTCGGCGAACATTGGACGCCGACCCTTCCGGGATTCTCCACCCGCCGCACAACCTTGGATCGACTGCTTTCCGAACTCGCCGCTACTGGCCCCCTCGTTGCATTGCGGGAATCCGCCTTGACCCGCATCGACGAATGGGCGCCAACGCCGGGCGAGGATGCGACGTTCGTGCTTGGCGATCACCGGGAGCCGTCGCCCGAAGAATGGGCCATAATCGACAAATGGGCAGGAGCGGCGGTGCGCGTTGGCCCGCTGTCGCTACATGCCGACCAGTGTCTTACGCTGGTTCACAGCAGCCTGGACTGCCGCGGTGAAAAGGGTAGCCCGTAACATTCTATGCCTGGACGGGAGGAGCCACGCCCGCTCGAGGTTTCGCGCCGGAAAGTCCCCTCGTAATATGCCATTGCGAAGCG
>CAYVGY010000190.1:0-4092 GCA_964451065.1 uncultured Halobacteriales archaeon | reverse complement strand
ATGCCGTTGTCTTTGACATTGAACTCCCACTCGTCTCCTCTTTCCTCGAGCCCACGGTGGATCCTCGCCGGGGCCGCCGCTCGGCCCTCCAGCGCGTTGCTCAGCAGGTTCTGGACGACGCGCCCCACCAGCGACCGGTCGACGAGTAGGGTCGGCAGTGCGTCTTGGGTCACGTGCGCGGAGGCCTCCCGCATCTGCAGGCGCAAGGAAGCCGCCGCCTCGTTCCACGACGCACCGAGGTCGACGGGCTCCGGTGCGATTCCCGTGGGCGCGGCCCGCAAGTATTCGCGCAGGTTCAGCACGATGGCTTGCATGCGCTGCGCGCCCTCGTAGGCGTAGTCAAGGAATTCGCGCGACTCCGGTTCCAGCGACGCCCCACTCCGTTGGCGCAACAGGGCCAAGTACCCCTTGACGAGGTGGACAGGTTCCTTGAGGTCATGGAGGGCGGTGAACGAGAACTCGGGAAGGCTCCTGGCCGACGCGCTCACGTCGCGGCCCGTCGGTTCTGCTTGGCGAGTCCTATGCAGAATCGTGGCCGAATGGCCGGAAAACGGGATAGGCCCGGGGCCGACTTCAAACCGGATGGTGGCTCCGTCGCGGCGCACGAGGTTCCATGCGCTCCGGGCCTCCACGATGGTGTGAAGTGCCTGACCCTTGCCGAGCAGCGTCGAGAGCCGTTCGCGGTCGGCGGGGGGAACGTGCCCGGCAAGCGATGTCGCGACCAACTCGCTCTCCGCGAACCCCAACGCCCGGACGGCGCCTTCGTTGGCCGCGAGGATTCCGAGCGTCTCCAGATCGACAATCAACAGTGGGGGGGGCGCCTTCCGAAACACCAAACGAAAGTCTTCCCCCGCGCCAGCCATCGTGTCGCCTGGCAGACTTGAAAGGCCTTCGGAGAGGGGAACGCGCTGGTTCACGGGTGGCTACACCTCCACCGAAACGCACTCCCCGCGAACGCTACGATTCGACCGGGGGAGCTTCAACCCTTTTGGACGAACCCGACAATCCCTGTCTTTGGGCCCCCCACCCGTATAAGCATTGGGATGCCGCGCATGTTACCCCGGTCTCGGGCTGTCGTTTGGGCTCACCCCCTGGTGACCGCGGTCGGCATCGGATGCGGCCTTCAGTGGCGGCCTTATCGCGACCCCGACACTGTCCGGCTCGGGGCTCCGATGCGTGCACCAGGAACCGGACGCCTCGCACACGTGGGCGATGACGTCCGGCCGGACCCCCACGGCCGGGAAGGTCCCCCGAACCCGGAGCCCGGGAAGAACCCCGCCGAGTCCAGCCCTGCCGCGCGCCGCGGGAGCTCCCCCGCCTCCCTCCCCGCTGCATGCCTCGCGCGCGGCGCTCTGGGTCCTTTTTTAAGGGGGGGTCGCGTCGCCCCCCTAACGCGGCCGTCAAGCCCCCGCCCGGACCGACTATGCTCCTCCTCCCCCCGTCAAGCGGTTTTTAACGGCCTCGCGACTTGACGGCCTGATGCGTTGGGCCGACTTGGGACTCTTGCTCGTCCTTGGTCTGGCCGTTTTCCCCGCTCCCACGCAGGCCGCCAACCTGACCATCGACTTCTCCTGGACCTTCGCACCGTCCCCCGCCGGCTTCCCTTCAGCCAGCCAGTACACGGCCTCGGACCGGCACTACTACTATTCCTTCGTCGTCGAGGAGGATTCGAATCTGGTCGACTTCGAAATCGAAGTCACGGCCGGCCCCAACATCGACCTCTACCTGTTCGACGAGACGAACTACAACGCCTACGCGAACAGCCAGGCCTCCACCTACATCGACGACGGGACCCGCGAAAATATCCGCCAAGCCTCCGTGAACTTGAATCTGCTAGGCTTCGCTGCGGGGCGCTACTACTTCGTCGTCGATAACGGCGCCGCCGGCGTTGCGCCCGGAGACGCGGACGTCACCTTCACGGCGAGCCTGCTCTACTTCTACACCTACACGTACCAGTTCGTCATCCCAGAACAGGACTACCAGGATTGCCAGGCGGTTCCGCTCGCCGATCGCGACGACTGGAACGAGATGGCGACCGTTGCCGAGGCCCCGTTGCGCGATTTCACCAACTACCTCGACACCGTGAAGGCCGAGTACGGGACCTGGGTGCCCGCGGACGACATCAACATCATCCTGGCCTTCATCCACGCCATGCCCAACGTTCCCATCGAAGTCAACGAGGCGCCCGACGAGACGGTACGGTTGCCCCTCGAGACTGTCTACCTGCGGGGCGGCGACGCCGACGACGCCGCGCTCCTCTTCGTGACGCTCGCCAAGATCCAAGGCTACGACGTCGGGATCCTCGAGTTCCTCGACCCGCCGCATACGGCGGGCGGCGTCAACACGCCCACGCCCGGCGGGTACCATTGGGACCTCGAGGGCGACCAGTATTACGTCGCGGAGGCGACCGGCCTTGGGTGGACCCTGGGCCTGGTCCCCCCCGACTACGAGGGCGACACGGCCTACGTGACCAAGATCACCGGCGGCGCCACGTGCGACGACATCGGCGCCAACACGGACGGACCCAGCACGGACGGCCCCACGGAACCCACGGGCCCGGCCAAGCCCAAGAAGGGCCTCAACAAGTTCGTCTCCGACGTGGTCGACAAGGCCCTCCTGCCCATCGTCATCGGTCTTGTCCTCGTCCTGGGCACCATCGGGCTCATCTTCGAGCGGCGGCAATCCAACAAGCGCAAGGCCCGCGTCCAGCAGGCCCACAGGGGGTACACGGACGCGCCCGCGGCGCCGTGGGACGCCCAACCCGTCGTGGGCCAGGAGGCCGCGTCGGCGCCTTGGGGCTACGACCCGGCGGCCGGCCTCGGCCCCCAAGAGCAAGAACGCCTTCGGCTGCTCGACGAACGGTTCTCGCGCGGCGAAATCGACCAGAAGACCTACATGAAGGCGCGGGAACAACTGTTCAAGAAATGACGCCGCCCGCCACCCTGCGCGATTGGAAACCCACTTGACCCCCCTGGGCGCTCGGGGCCTCGGGCCGGGGACGTCCGATGACGATCGAATGCGCCGTTTGCGGGCACAAGGGAGCCATCATCCATTTCCGGAAACCGGCGGAGATGCCGCCCCACGTCCACATTCTTCGCCTGCTCCTGCTCGTCTCTGCCTTGATCTCCATTTACGACGTCTGGAACCTGCTTCGACATCTTCGGCCCGTGCAGGACGCGGTCGAAAACGTCAAGGATTTCGTCGGCAGCGACCCCGCGTTCAAGGCGGCGGTCGAGAACGAGCCCCTGGTGCGCGACTCCATCCAGCTCTTCTCGAACGCCACCTACTATCTCATGGTCGTCTTCATCCTGTTCGTCGTCTTCATCCCCATGCGCTACATGTGGCTGCTCTTCCGAGCACCGTACGGCCACCCCCGGACGCTCCGCTCGATCCGCGTCATCTCGTTCCTCCACGTCATCGTGGAAGCGTGGAGCCTCACCACGATCCTCATCGTCTTTGCCAACATGGAGGAGATCAGCATCCCCATCCGGTTCCGCCTCAACCTCATCATCTCGCCCGTCATCTTCGGCTTCACGTACCTGCCCTCCATCCGTGAATTCTTCAGCGACCACACGTTTCGGCCGCTCCCGGACCGGCCCGAACCCGTCGCGCCGCCGCCCCCCGCCGTGCCTAGCTTCGTGGGCCAGCCCGAGCCGGCGCCCGAGCAGTGGCCGCAGCAACAACAAACGTGGAACCCGTAGGGTTCCCTACGCCGGCGCTTCGTCCGGCGGCGTGTACGCCGCCTCCACGAGGTAGTACGTGATCGAGAACGAGCTGCCGTCCTGCTCGAACGCCCACGCGATCTGGCGGTCCTCGTTGTAGATGGCGGGCCCGCGTTCGCCCATCTCGCCGTCGAAGTACAGGAGCATGTTGCGGTACTGGTACCGGCCGGAATCCGAGCTGAACGTGTAGCGTCCGTCGAGCGACAGGTCCAGGGCGGGTTGAAGGTAGCAATTGCCGCCGGCCCCATTCACGGAGTAGCCAAGGCAACGGTAGGTCCCGGCGACCGCGCGATAGTCGCTCTTGGGGGCGTCGTCGTCCTGGCACCCCGAGAAGGCGACCAGGAAGACGAGGGCTCCCGCCAGGCCGGCC
>CAYVGY010000189.1:0-4121 GCA_964451065.1 uncultured Halobacteriales archaeon | reverse complement strand
CTTTACGGGGCCCGTCAAGCTTGGCTCGTTGGAAGCGGTCCTCGGCGCGGGCATCGCCGGCGTCGGCCTGGGGGCCTCGCCACGGAGCGCCGATGGACGTGGACTCGGACGCGCGTCCCCCTCGGGGGACAGTGACGCCATGGCCTGGACGACGCTGAGGCTGGTCCGCCTCAGCCTCGCCATCACGACGCTCCTCTTCCCGCTGCGGTTCTGGTTCGACCCCGACTTCCCCGCCTTGGGGCCCGAGGACCTCAACCCCCAGACCGTCATCGTGTTCTTCGCCTCCCTCGTGTTCATCACAGGGGCCCTCGTCTACACCCTGGTGGCCACGTGGCAAGGCGCCGAGATCCATCCAGCGGTCCTATTCGGCCTCGTCCTCTTTGGCGCCGCCTTCATGTGGTTCGGCGTGTACGTCGGCGAAGGAGTCTACACCATCAGCGGCGCGGTCGCCATGATGGTGGGCGGGTTCGGCGCCATCCCCGACGATATTCCGCCGCGGCTGCCACGCGCCAAGCGAACGCACTGAACGGCGCCGCCATCGACGTTTGCGTGCGCGGGCTTCCCAGGGTTCCGGAAACGTTTATCAGGAAACCGTTCCTGCCGCACGCGGAATGGTCCGCGGCAGGGAGTATCCCGAAGAAGGCGACCTGGTCGTGGGCACCGTGGAGGCCGTCGAGAACTTCGGCGCCTTCGTCAACCTCGAAGAATACCCGGGCAAAAAAGGGTTCCTTCACATCGCCGAGGTCTCCGCCGGCTGGGTCAAGCGGATCCGGGACTTCGTGCGGGAGCAGCAACGCGTCGTGTGCAAGGTCCTCACCGTGGACCCGGGCCGCGGCCACGTGGACCTCTCCCTCAAGCGCGTCAACGACCACCAGCGCCGCGAGACGCTCCAAGAGTGGAAGAACGAACAAAAGGCCGAGAAACTGCTCGAGCTCGTCGGCCAGCGCCTAAAGAAGACCACGGACGAGGCTTGGGAAGAGTTCGGTGCCAAGGTCGCCGAGACATTCGGGACCCTGTACGCCGCCTTCGAGGCCGCCGCCACGGACGAGGAAGCGCTCGCCTCGGAGGGTTTCAAAGGCAAGTGGACTGAGGCGTTCCACGGCGTGGCCGGCGAGAACATCCAGGTCCCCTTCGTGGACGTGAAGGGCTACGTGGAACTCACGAACCCGCGGCCCGACGGCATCCGCTACATCAAGGAGGCCCTCGTCGAGGCGGGCAAGAGCGAGTTCGAAGACGTCCAGATTAGCGTGAAGTACCTCGGCGCGCCCCTCTACCTCATCAAGGGGCGGGCGCCCGACTACAAGGTCGCCGAGCAGCAGCTCGAGAAGGCCGCCGATGCGGCCGTCAAGATCATCCGCAAGCGGGGAGGCGTCGGCGAGTTCAAGAAGGAACTCAAGGAGGTCACGCATTGACGCGTAGCCTCATCCTGCGGTGCCCGGACTGCCTCGCCTACTCCCTCCATGAGAAGTGCCCCAAGTGCGGGCACGCCACGCGCAATCCTCTGCCGCCCAAGTTCAGCCCGGAGGACCATTACGGCGCCTACCGGCGCCAACTCCGCCGCCTCGCCGCGTCCAAGGGGGCGTGACATGGAAACGGTGGAGCTGAGCGTCAAGGCGGACCCCAAAGTGAAGAAGCCGATCTTCGTCGAGGGTCTCCCAGGCGTGGGGAACGTCGGCAAGCTCGCCGCCGAACACCTCATCGACGAACTCAAGGCCACCAAGTTCGGCAACCTCGTGAGCAAGGACTTCCCGCCGCAGGTCTTCGTGAGCGGGGACGGCACCGTGAAACTCGTCAACAACGAACTCTACTATTGGCGCGCCCAAAAGAAGAACCAGCGCGACCTGATCCTCCTCACCGGCGACTACCAGGGCCTCACCAGCACGGGCCAGTACGAGATCGTCGACAAGGTCCTGCAACTCCTCGACAAGTACGGTTGCCAGGAACTCTACACCTTGGGCGGCTACGGCCTCGGCCGCATGGTGCAAAAGCCCGGCGTCCTTGGAGCCGCCACCGACAAGAGGCTCGTCAAGGAGATGAAGACGTACGGCGTCCAGTTCCGCGAGGACGAACCCGGCGGCGGCATCGTGGGCGCCAGCGGCCTCTTCCTGGGCCTCGGCGCCCGGCGCGGCATGTCGGGCGTCTGCCTCATGGGCGAGACGAGCGGCTACCTCGTGGACCCCAAGAGCGCCCAGGCCGTCCTCGAGGTGCTGTGCAAGATCCTCGGCGTCACGATCCAGTTCGATCGGCTCGAGACCAAGGCGCGCGACATGGACAAGATCACGCAGCAGCTGCGCGAAATGGAGCGGAAGACCACCGAAAAAGGCCACGAGGAGTTGCGGTACATCGGATGACGGACAAGAGCGACAAGTCGAAGATTCCGGCCAGCAAGAAGGTCACGTGCGGACACTGCGGCGGCCACGAGTTCTCCACCAAGACGTTCCGGGTCGCGCCGGGCGAGTTCGACCTGCGTAACCCTACCCAATGGCTGGGGACCGTCATGACGTCGTACGTGTGCAACAAGTGCGGCCACGTCGAGTTCTTCGCCGACCAGGCGCGGTAGCCGGACCTAGGGGCCCGGTGCCGACCCGCCGACGAGCACCAAGTTGCCTTGGATGCAGGAATGGAGGCGGTCAGGGCACAACGTGAACCCGACCCAGCCGGGAAGCACCTGGACTCCGGGGTCGAGACACCGCGACATGCCGCCACCCAAGGCTGCAACGCCTTCGAGGCAGGAGCGCCCCTGCGTGCCGACGGGACCCGCCAGGTCGCCCAGGTCATCGAGCACGCATGTCGGGAACCCGTTCACCATCACTCCGTTAACGTGGTAAGCCGCGCGGACGGCCCAATCCCCGCCCGATTCGCTTCGCGAGCCCGCCAACGTGACCTCGGCGCCGGTCCCCACGAAGCATCCGTAGAAGTTCCCCTTCCCGAGCCCCACCAGGTTCTCCTGCACCGGCCCCGCGTGGGCCGCAGAGCCCCATGCCGTGCCCGTCAGTACCGTCAAAAGAAAAAGCGTCCATCCGAAATCGGTGGTCATGGCGATTCCCGGATCCGCGAACACGCCCGGCCGGGCATAACCTTGGGGGCGAGACCAGGAATGAAGCGGCGGCGTCTGACTTAAGTTGAACCAGCGTCTGCCCGGCCCCGTGCGCGGCGAGAACCCGGTCTTTGTGCCGCTGGATTGCCGGAGGTGCGCCCTCGCCGCCGGGCGCCAGCAAGTCGTGCCCGCCGAAGGCGGGGAGCGGCCCATCGCCTTCTTCGTGGGCGAGGCGCCGGGCCCCGAAGAGGACGCGCAAGGGCGCCCGTTCGTGGGTAGAGCGGGACGGATTCTGCGCCGGGCCTTGGCCGGCGCCGGCTGGCGGGACGAGGAACTTTGGATCACGAACGCCGTCAAGTGTTTCCCCAACGATCGGGTCGGAGAAAAGCGCCGCATCCGCAAGCCCGCAGGGCCGGAAGTCGATGCTTGCCGCCGGCACTTGGCGGCGGAGGTAGCCGCCCTGCGGCCGCGCCTAATCGTGACGCTCGGAGCCACCGCCCTAGAAGCCGTCACCGGGCGACGGTTTGCGCGCCTCGGGGCGGTCCGCGCCTCGCTTCTTCCGGCGCGGGACGAATTCGGCTCGACCCCGGTCTTTCCCACGTACCATCCGAGTGGGCTCCATTACGGGCATGCGACGCCGGAGGAATTCCAGGATGACCTCCGGCGGGCCCGGGCTCTCGCGGAGCGGGGCACCTAGCCGGACCAGGGAATGGTTGGCGCTCGCCGACGCTGGCTCGTTTTCTCAGGGCGGGTGGCTCGCTAGCAACATCGCGGCGAACGCCACGAGGACGACCACGAGCACCAAGTACCCGGTCACGGCCGTCCGTTTGAGGAGGAAGAGGACCGCCTGGGGCGGGGGCTCGTTAGGCGGATGGTTCGCCATGAGCCTGTCGATGGCCCGCATCGTGGGCCGCATCGCGAAGTTGAGCAGGTAGAGGGCGGCCAGGGATGCGATGAAGCCGAAGAAAACGAGGCGGCCAGACAAGCCTCCGCCGGGGTCGAAACCGTCGTGAACCGTGTAGAGGAGGGCGAGCCCGGTGAGGATCGTGAACCCGCCCACGATGTTGCCGAGCCGGAGGGACGC
>CAYVGY010000188.1:0-4217 GCA_964451065.1 uncultured Halobacteriales archaeon | reverse complement strand
CCCCCGGCCCTCCACCATCCGGCGCGCGCCCACTTGTTGGGGCTCGCGCCGACGCGCCCCGGCATCATCCTGGGCGACCTCCCGGCCGCGGCGGCCAAGCCCCGCGGCGTCGTGCGTCATCACATCCACGTCCTCGCGGCGGTCGGCCTGGTCCGCACGCTCCGCATCGGCAAGGAAATCCACGTGTACCCTCGCGGGGCCAACCTGGCCCAAGAGAGACGGGCGCTCGTGCTGGAACGGGACGCGCCGGTGCGGTTCTTGGTGGAGCGGATCCGCCAAGCCCCGTTGGCGCGGTGGCGCGCCAGCCGAGAACTCCAGGACCGGTTCGGCGTCAGCCGCATGGGCGCCTGGAAGGCCATCAAGCGCGCGGTCGATATCGGCTTGGTCACGACCGAGACCGGCCCCGTGGGGACGACGCTGAAGGTATCCGAATGAGCAAGACTCCACCCAGCAACCTCCTGACCGTCGAAGAAGTGCAGCGCCGACTCCACGCCTACCGGCGCTCGCGGCGCGACGAGGACGCGGCCCGGCGTCTGGGCCTCAAGATCATGACGTTCCGCCTTTGGCGCATCCGACGAGGCCTACCCGCCAAGGGGCCCAAGCATATCCGGTACGCCCGCCTCCCCCCCTGGGAGGTCCGCCGCCGCAAGCGGGCCCTGATGGAAGAGCCGACCGTGCGGGCTGCCTCCCGCCGCCTGGGCGTCTACGTTGGGCACCTGTACCAGTTCATTTACCGCTACAAGGTGGCCCGGCCCGGTCGACCTCCCCCCAAAGGCCGGCCGGCGCGACCCCCGCGGCGGCCGGCCGCGGCCGATTCCGCCCCGGCGGGGTGCCAAGTGTAAACCGCCAGGGCCATCATGGCTATCTATTCTGCAAGTACTATGGTGGTTTTGCCCAGGGGCGGGCCGGTTCGCCGCGAACGCGCCGCGCCCCCCACCGGGCCGCTGGACCGCTCACGCGGTGTTCTCGTCCTGAAACCCCCCTTCAACCCCGACATCGAACACGTCGATGCTTAGGGCGAGTCTTTGACGCTCGCCGATGCCGTCGCCCGGGAGGTCCACCACGCCTTGGACGCGGGCCCAACCCGCCTCGAGCGGGAACGCTTGGCCCCAATCATGGGACCCAGGGAGGCTCCAAACGAAGAGGTTCTCCAACAGGTCGGCCGGAAGGCACCCGGCGTCAGCGCGGTTGGACCTCTCGACGCAGGCGGCCGACGGCGCCGCGCCGCCCGCGATGGAAGCCAGGAGAACGCGGCCCGCGCCGACGGCGCCGTCGCGCGAGACGGCGAGTTGCGCCGCCGACCTCGTTCCAACGAGGACCGAAAACCCGCCGAGGTCCGACAGGTCGAACCCGACCGGGCCGAAGAGATCCGGGAAATCGCCCAGCCGGTTCGGATGCCAAAGGATCGGGTGGCCGGGGTCGACCCCGACCAGCGCCTCGTGGGCGCCCATGTCGGGTCCGCCCACGCCTTCGAGGAGTGCGGCGGTGCTCGCCCCGGAGCCGAGGATGAGGAGGGTGCCGCCCAGGTGGACCCAGGAGGAAACGCCCTCGACGGGGAAACCGCCGACCCCGTCCGGACGAGTTTCCAGGACGAGGACCTGCCGCTCGCTCCGGCCCTCGGCCGCCGCGCCGACCGCGGCCGCCCACGAATGGAAAACGGAACCGTTTGCGTCGCATGGTTGCGCCGCTGCCTCGTCGCCGCAGGACCATGCGGGGCCAAACCGGGGAAGGAGGCCTCCTAGGAGACGGGCCATCGGCGGTACCCCTTTGTGCGGAGCAATCTCCGGACGTTCCGCAAGGTAGGCCACGTCCAACCCGGACAAGACGTCCCCCACGGACCTAGCCGGGTTGGCCTCGTCCCATTCCGGCCACGCCCGAAGATGGACCCCGAGGCGGCCCTGGAAGCCCAAGAGTTTCCCCAACGATTCCGGCGCCGGCGTCCTCCACGTCCCGATGGCCGGGGGTGGCCCGCCCGCCAAGGCGCGAGCCGCGGCGCACGCGGGATCCGCCGGCCCAGCGGCCGGTGTAGGGGAAACGAACCCCGGAACGGCGCATTCGACGGATACCTGGACCCATGAGGGGGGAGGGAAGCCTCGATCCATCTTGCCGCCGGCCCCGATGGTGGGGACCGCAGCGTCCAACGTGAACAGGGCGACCAGCACGGGCACTATGATTCGGGGCGGGTGGCGCCTCACCGAATCAACCTCCAGGCTTCTACGCAGGGCGGACCTAGGAAGGGGAGCCGCGCCAAGCTTTCGCGGCGGACCCAATGAAGACTTGTCCGCTCCCCGGGTGCACTGCTCCGTCCTCGACCCGCACGCACTCGGTTACCTGACAATCGTGGAGCATGATGCCCCGACCCGGCGCGGGAAACATTCGGAGCGAACGGCGATTCGACGTCGCCGATCCGGTCGCGTTACCGCGCGTAGTAGACCAGAAAGTCCTGGGTGCGGTGCGGCTCCGACCCTTGCGCCGTGCCGAACTCCACGTTCGCGCGGTACGCGCCAGGCTCCAGGCCCGTCGCGCCCATCGGCGTGAAATGCCACGACGAGAAACCGTCGACGGACCCGACCCAAGGGCCCCCCGTGAACTCTGCCTCCAGGAGCTGGCCGACCGGTCCCGTGAGCGTGGCGTGCATGTCCATCGTGACCCCGCCCGCCTCGATGGCGAAGCCGACCTGGAGCGGCGCCCGTGGGGATTCGAAGGTCCACTCCAGTCTCTGGCCCGTGCGGTCCTGTGGTTCCGAGGCTACGATGTCCTGGGCGACGGTTTCCAGTAGGACCTCGGCGGCGTCGGCGCCCACGACCTGGACGCGCGCGTCGGCCGACCCGGCGGCGAGCATGACGATCCACGTGCCCCGGGGCGCGTCCCCGATCTCGTACAAGAGCGAGTCCCCGTCCACGTCGAAGCGGCCCATGAACCGGTCCTCAGCATCCCAGATCATGACGGCGGATTCCCCTTCGCCCTCGAACGGGAACTGAATCGCCGAAGCCGTTTCGGGAACCTCGAGGCCCACGGCGACGCCCGCGGGCAGGCCCTGCGGATCGGCCTCCACGCGGACGCTCCATGTGTAGTCGAACGTGGGCTGCGGGTCGACGTCGCCGTACATGAGGTTGGCCACGACGGGTTCGCTGGAGGCATGGACGATGATGACCTCGGCGCGCAGGTCGCCGCCCGATGGCTGGTCCCAAACCCCGGTCCAGTGCTCCTCCGGGGGCGTGGAGAACCAGGTGCCGAGCCGGCCCTGGTCCAAGTCGGCGTGCACTTCGCTGGTGAGCCGGACCGGGATGTCGCGCGGGACATGCTCCGTGATGTCGATTTGGACGAGGCCCGGCGGTTGCTGGCCGAGCATCCACAGGTGATGGCCGACCGGCCACGTGTTTTGGTGGATCGAGAAGGTCCCGTTGAGCCACAGTTCCTTGAACACGGGCGCCCGGAGCTGGAAGCCGGCTGAGGCGACCGCGTCCGTCAAGGCCGTGTCGGGACCAGCTTCCGCGCTCGAGCCCGCGACGGGTTCGGCGGGGGACACGTCGCCCGAGCCGACGCAGCCCGGCAAGGCAAGGATGGACGCGAGCGCCAGCGCCTTCAAGGTTCGAGCGGGCCATTCAACGCGGGTCGGTCGAGGAGCCACCGGAGATTCCCCCGAGATCGAAGGGTCCCCGGAATTATTAGGCGTTTTTCTGGGCCTCGTGCAACACGACGGCCGCCCGCGCGGGCCTGTGCAGGAATCCCAGCAGGAGGTCGGTGGGGAAGCAACGCACGCGGGACGTCCGCTCGGTGCGAACGAGGCCTTCGGCCTCGAGGCGGCGCAGGTGGTGAAGGATGGTGGCGCGGTGCAGGCCCAGTCGCGTGGCGATCGCGGACGCGTGGAGCCCCGGTTCCTTCTCCACGAGTTGGGCCACGTCGCGGCGCCCAGGCGCGTGGATGGCGGCCGCCACGCGGGATGCCTGCCCGTACTCGGAGGCGAAGTAGACCCGTTCGCGGCCCGTCTTGATCCTGCGGATCTCGGCCGCCCGTTCCAGGACCGACAGGTGGTAGTCGAGCGTCCCCGGGTTGAGCCCCGAGACCTCACTCAACTCGTGCGCGGAGACGCCGGGCCGTTCGCGGATAATCTCGAGCAGGCGGGCGCGCTTGGGATGCTCGTTCACGTCGCGCTTCGAGAGCCGGGCGAAAAAGGTCCAGAAAGCGCCGGTGCGCAGGCCGTTGAAGACGCCGCG
>CAYVGY010000187.1:0-4320 GCA_964451065.1 uncultured Halobacteriales archaeon | reverse complement strand
CCCCGATGACCGCGCCGGCATCGGTCGGTTCGCGCAAATGATTCCTGAGACGCAGGACACCCTCCATGAATCGTGGCGGACGATGGAACGGATCGAGGATGCCCTGCCCACGTTGGCGCAAAAGCCAGCGCTCATCGTTTGGGCGCTGAAGGACCCGGCCTTCCGCAAGGCTGCCCTCGACCGCTGGAAGGGAGTGTTCCGCAACCTGGACGGGCCGCATCTTCTTCCGGGCGTCAGGCACTACCTGCAAGAGGAGGCGCCCGACAAGATCCTCGCCCACATCCACGCTTGGACGGAGACAACATTTCACGGCGGAAGTCCGCCCCAGCGCGTTCCGGCCGCGTCGACAGCCGCACGCGGCGGAAAATCGCGCAAATCATGAGCCTGTCGTCGACGCGGCCTCGGACGCCTCGGCCTCCGCTTCCGCGACGTTGGTGATGGCCAGGTAAAGCGCCGGCAGGTAGGTCACGCGCATGGCCACGAGCCCGGCGGCGAACCAACGGACGACGTCATGGGTGAAATCGCGCACGTACGAGTCGGCTTCGGCTCGGACCGCCGCGACGCCGCCGCTGCGTTGAAGATAATCTTCGACGGCGATCCATCCCAAGACAAGCACGACGATCGCTCCGAGAAGGGCCAGGACGAGCGTGGCGAAGATCCAAGGTCGGCCGGAGCTGCCGGCCAGGTGCCAGAGGAACAGGGCGATGGCCAGTCCGTCCGCCAAGAGAGCGAGGGCTAGGAAGAACCAAGGGCCACGCAGGTCGCGCAGCTGCAACGACTCAGGGAAGATGGACGTCAGCTGGAAGTAGGCGAGGAGCAGGGAGGTGACCGTGACCGCGAAGACGAACCCGGCCCGCGCGATGAGGCGCGCGTGGTCGTCACCGAACTCGTGCCGACCGCTCCAGAGCATGAGGCCGGCGGGCAGACCGACGGCGCCGCTGAGCACGACGCCCCATACGAGGGCGGCGGGCCGATCGGGGAACGCGATGAAGATCACCGCGGAGCAGACGAGGATGGCTTCCGCGTAAAGGTCGAGGACGAGGCCGCGGCGCGTGTTCGTCGTGAGGCTGGCCATCGGGCGCGCGCGAGCGCGCGATGCCGCTTATACCTTGGGAGGCCTACGCCGGCTCAAGATTCTCCGCGACCAATTCGACGAAGTCCTTGACTTGGAAGGATTCGTCGCCGGCGACGCGCGCCGCGTCGTCGAACATGGTCATGCAGAACGGGCACGCCGTGGCCAGGCGGTTGGCGCCGGTGGCCCGGGCCTCCTTGAGGCGGATCTGGCTCATCCGTTCGCGTTCTTGCTTGACCTCGAACCACATGTTGCTTCCGCCGGCGCCGCAGCAGAAGCTGTTGTTGTGGTGGCGGTGCATCTCGGGCACCTGGCCGGGCCGTGAGAGTTGCACGAGGACGGTGCGGGGGGCGTCGTACTCGTCGTTGTAGCGGCCGAGGTAGCACGGATCGTGGTAGGTCGTGGAGCCTTGGAGGTTGGCGGCGGTCTTGAGGCGCCCTTCCCGGAGGAGGCGCTCCACGAACTGCGTGTGGTGTTCGACGGAGAGGTGCAAGCCGAAGCGGGCGTATTCGTTCTTGAGCGTGTTGAAGCAGTGGGGACATTGGGTGATGACGTTGCGGACGTTGTACTTCTTCAGGGTCCCCACGTTCGTGATGACGAGTTCCTGGAACCGACTCTCCTCGCCGAGGCGTCGGGCGGGGTCTCCGTTGCAGCGTTCCTCGTTGCCCAGGATAGCGAAGCGGACGTTGGCCGCCTTGAGGACCTTCACGAGGGCGCGGCTCACTTTCTGGTTCCGGGCGTCGTAGCTCCCGCTGCAACCGACCCAGTAGAGGACTTCGATGCCGCTCGGATCGGGCACGTCGGCGATTCGTGGAACGTCGAGGCCGTCGGCCCAGGCGGCGCGGTCGTTGGTTGGGAACCCGTAGGGGTTGCCGGTGTTGGCCAGGTTGTTAAGGAGACGCGTTTGGTTGCCGTCCAGGCGCGACTCCATGACGAGGCCACGCCGCATGTCGACGATGGCGGGCACGTGCTCGATCTGTACGGGGCAGGCTTCCATGCAGGCGCGGCAGGTGACACAGCTCCAGAGCGTGACGTTGCCGACGACGGCGTCGACGAGCTGGTTACCCGTCGGCGGCGTCGGGGGCCCGCGGGCGACAGGCTCCGTCGATGCGATGGATTGACGCCAATGGTCCCCGGTCTGCCGATGCATCTCGTCGCGCAGGCCGAGGATGACGTGCATGGGTGAGAGCGGGCGACCCGCCGCGTGGGCCGGGCAGACGTCCGTGCATCGCCCACATTCCGTGCATGCGTCGTACATCAGCAGTTGGCGCCACGAAAAATCTTCGAGTTTCTGGGCGCCCATCTTGATGTCGAGGTCGCCGGTCTCGAGCGCCTTCTGGAGATCGAACGGCTTGGGGAGTTCGCCCTTGTGGAGCTGTGTGCCTTGGGTGGAGAAGAAGATGTTGGCCGGCGACGTGAAGATGTGCTGCATCTTGGTGAAGGGAATCGTGGCGACCCACGTGAACAGCGTGATGGCGTGGAACCACCACAGGAATTGGTAAGCGCCGATGACCCCCGTCGCGGAGAGAGGCCGGAACGCGAAGCTCAGGGCATAGCCTCCGAAGCTGTACGGGGCCCACGCGGGCTGGGTAAGGGCCAGTCGCAGCGCTTCGACCAAGAAACCTTGGACGCCGAGAAGGGCGAGGCTGCCGAGGATCCAGACGTCCTCCTTCTTGACCGTGTAGTTTCCCCCGGGCGTCCTTGTGCGGCGGCGTTGGATCGCCATGCCGAGGCCGATGAGGAAGAGGAGGCCGAAGAGATCGAGCAGGAACTCGAAGACGAGGTAGAAGTTGCCAGTGAGGAACTGATACTGGAAGAGGGGGAGCGTGATGTCGTAGTCGATGAGGACGAGGACGGTGCCGGCAAAGAGCACCAGGAAGCCCCAGTAGATGAGCTGGTGCATGGGTCCCGCGTACTTCTTGCGGGCGGTCCTGGCCTGCAAAAGCCCGATGCGCAGGAGGTTCTTCGTCCGCTTCCAGGGATGGTCCCACGCAACCTCCTCGCCGCCTCGCCGGTACGCTTGGATCTTCATGCCGAAGCCGACAAGGAGGATGCCGAGGGCGACGACGAAGAGGAAATACATGACGGAAGCCGTGCCCTCGGGCATCAGCTGCAGCGTTTCGCGGCAGGGAGTGGCGGGATCGATTCCAATCCCTTCACAAGGCTCGACCAAGGTCTGTCCAGCGCGGCATGTCCCCGCCGCTTAAAAGCGTCAAGGAGACGGTTCCGCGACGGGAGGAAAGGCCCAGGGCCTGCCCTGCCCCATGTGGCGATGGTGAGGTCTCGAAAGGAACCTAGCCGTCCCCCGGCCCATCGGGGATTGGCGGTACCATGCGGACCCAACTCGTCGTAGGCTTTGCAGCGCTTCTTGTCGTGATTGCCCCGGCACCGGCCGTCGCGTTCGGTTTTCCCCCGATTGCGCCGCCGTCGGTCGACGACCTGCCGGTTGACCCCCCCGTCGAGGCGCCCGCAGCGCCCGCTTGGCTCGGCCAATACCAAGGCGTCATCTACGAAGTCAGTGACGGAGTCGTCAACCGCGTGGACGGCGAATCCGTCCAAGCCAGCGCCGCTGACGCCATCCTCAAGGCCAAGCGGGCCGCCGACATGGTCGAGGCCAACCCCGAGTTCGTTCAGCGCCTTGCCGACCGGGCCGCCGCTGAATCCGCCTTGGCCGAGCAGATCGCCCAGGTCCAGGGCGCCGTCGCCACGCTGCGAGGACTGGCCGCCGCGTTCGCACCAGGCGACGTCACCGGATTACTAGGCGGCGTCTCCGGAGGCCTGCCCGTCTCCCCTGAAGGCCTGTTGGCCGAAGCCAACGCGCTCGAGGGACAGATCAACGAGGCCCAGGGCCAGGCCGATGCCGTGAAGGCCGCCAGCGAGGACGCCCGCTCCCGCGTCGAATCCTTCCAGGCGAGCCACAGCGTCGAAGACAAGCTCGCCATGTTCGAATCCTTCGCCCAAGCCATCCCGGTGTACGGAGAGGCCGCTGCTCAGGCCGACGACCTTCGTGCACGAGCGGAGACGGCCGCGAGTCGCGTGACCACGATCATTGAACGCTCGGCGCCCGACCTCGAGGGCCTCTTCTACGCGCTGAGCTCGCCGCCGCAGGTCCCCCAGGATCTGGAATCGGCCAAGGGCCAACTCGAGGGCATCAAATCGGAGGCGACCTCACGCGGCGCCGAATTCCGGGACGGCGCCGCATTCATGAAGGACGTCCTCGCGGAACCCGTGGAGGGCCAACTCCCCAT
>CAYVGY010000186.1:0-4351 GCA_964451065.1 uncultured Halobacteriales archaeon | reverse complement strand
ACACGCACGAGATGATGAAGCAGCTGGACGCCGCCATCCTCGACGCGCGCTTCGACGACAACACGCACGTCATCGTCCTCACGGGCGCCGGGGAGAAGTTCTTCAGCGCGGGCGCCAACATCGGCATGCTCAACACCGTCACGCCCCAGTTCAAGTACTGTTTCTGCCTCCACGCCAACGAGACCCTCTCGCGCCTCGAACAGACGCCGAAGCTCGTCATCGCCGCCCTCAACGGTCACACGGTGGGCGGCGGCCTCGAGATCGCCATGGCGGCCGACCTCCGTATCGCCCGCAAGAACGCCGGCAAGATTGGCCTTCCGGAAGTGAACCTCGGTGTGCTTCCAGGCACGGGGGGCACGCAGCGCCTCGTCCGCATCGTCGGGAAATCGAAGGCGATCGAACTCATGGCCACCGGCATGAACTTCAGCTTCGAGGAAGCCAAGGACTGGGGGCTCCTCAACCAGATCTTCGAGGGTTCCCCCGCCGAGTTCATGGACCAGATCATGGAGTACGCGCGCCAGTTCACGCCGCCCAACAAGGCGAGCATGGCCGTCGGCCACATCAAGCGCAGCGTCCAAAGCGGCGCCGAGATCCCGCTCGAGTACGGCCTCGCGCTCGAACGCGAACTCCAGAACCTCCTCTTCAAGAGCGAGGACGCCAAGGAAGGCATCAAGTCCTACGCCGAGAAGCGGACGCCGAAGTTCAAGGGGAAATAGCCGACAACGCCCGAATCCCCAACGCCGGGGGACCCAAAGGGCGGGCGACGGCCGGCCCAGCCATGCGTCTCGCGCTCCAGTCGTGGAGCCGAGTTCAAAGACTTGCCAGGCGAAGGCCCTTCCGGAATGGCCGACCACCTGATGTTATCGCCGGCATCCCGACGCCCGGTCGTCTTCGTCGACGCGCATCAGGTTCTGGATCGGAGGCGATGCGTAGGAAAGCGACTATTCGGGGCGTTCCATGGGTTGCCCCGGATAGTGTCGCTCTCCTGACGCTGCCAATCTAGCGGGTGCGACTGCAGGCGGCGTATTCGTCGGGGCTCGTGTAGTACGGATCCTTCGTGGCGAGGCACCCCAAGGCATCGTAGTAACAGGCGTACTCCTCTCGGCCGCCCTTGAAGGGGCAGTCGACAATCGTTCCTGCGGCAGGGGTTCCCTCCGTGACAGCGGCCGCGGTTGGGAGCAGGAGGCCCGCGGTCGCCAAGACGGAGAGGGAGATCAGAAGGCCGGTTTTCGTGGACATGTTTGGCATCACCTTACCTACGGATTCGAATAGCAATCGAGGAAGAGTTTGGCGTTCCAGAGCACCGGGTCCTCGTCCTCGACGCATACGACCATGCATGCGGCTCCTTCGGCAGGCTGGGGAAGGAGAGGCGTACAGGCGTTGTCGACGGGATCGGCGGCTGCCGGACCGGAGCCGAGGCTGGCCAGGAGGGCGATTCCAAGAAGGGGAATCGCGGTCAAGACAATTCGACGAGTTCGGCGCGTGGTAATGGGTTTCATCGTGAGGCCTCCTATCGGGTGTCCGTGTAACAGCTTCCACCATCGCCGCCGTTGCCTCCGGCCCCGGCGTTTCCGCCGTTGCCGCTGTCGGGGCTCAGGACGTAGGTTCCGGAGCCGCCGTTGCCGCCGTTTCCGCCGTATCCGCCCGCGCCCCCGTCGCCGCCGTAACAATAGACGTTGGAAACGGAGGTGCTCGACGGCTGGGCCTCGCCCCAGCACTCCTGGCCGGTAACGCCTATCCCGAACGGCGTAAAGGCCCCGCCCACGCAACTCGTCGCCGCAGCGGAGGGAGTCCACGCGGCGATGAGGAGCGCGGCGAGTGCCGGTCCCGCGGTCACGATTCCAAGACGAAGGGTTTGGTTTGGCTGCTTCATGGAGTTCTCACCTATGGTTTGTCAAGCTGAATCACTCGTATACGTCTCCGCCATCGCCGCCGTCGCCTCCGGGGCCGCCGTGTCCTCCGTTGCAAACGCCGCTGCTCGCGATGGAAATGCAACAAATCAGCACGTTGGCCCCACAGACGTCTCCACCGTCGCCGCCGTCGCCCCCGTCGCCCCCGTCGTAGCCGGTGGCCGCATCGGCCGCGGTCGTCATGGAAACGGCGAGGAGCATTCCTAGTACGGGCGTCCACACGATGGGGTTGGTTTTTCGCACCATTCCGGTCACCTCATTGGCTCTCTTGGGGGTTTCCTGACCTCGATTCTGCCGCGCCCCTGGCGCCGCAACTGGCCGACGCCCCGACGGCGATGCAGCCCCATACGCCGTCCGTGAAGGTGTGGCCATTACACTTCTCCTCGTCCAGGACCACGACCGCTCCTACGCTGCCGTAGCCGCAAGTGTATACCGCGTCCGCGGAATCCGGAAGAACTCCGACGCCCGCCAGGTAAAACAGGAGTGCACCAGCGAATAGATTTCGTATCATCGGATCAGTGAGATGCGCGCTCGACCGAGGCAATAAGTTGTTTTTCATCGGCGGCGAAGTGTCAGGTCCAAGGACGGGGCGACAGGTCGCGACATCGTCCGCCGCGCAGACCCTCCACAAACGCTATATCGAAGTTCCACGCGAAGGCTTCGTCAGCATGGTGCCAGCGAGGACCCGTTGGCTCTGCTGCATATCCTTCTTCTCGCTGGCGCTCCTTCCAATTCCGTCAAGCGCGTCCGAAGCCCAGGACCCGGATCGTCCCGAACCGGCGTTGACACAGCATGTAGTCGGGCTCATCAATGTCCCACGTGAGGGTCCAACGTCGACTTCCGTCCTTCCCATCAGCGCTTGGTTCGCCTATTCTTCTTCTGCCCGGATGGCGGACCCGTTCTTGGAGAACTTCGAACTCGCTTCGACTCTAGTTACGGTTGCTGAAATAACTTGGATGGAGGGCGCACCGGACGAAATCGTGTCCATCCAAACGTTCCGGGATGCGCGCGTGACCGCGCAACGCCTTGCGGGCCAAGCAGAGGATTTCTACTTGGCGGCCCGCCACGCCGACCATCTGCAGATGGAGGCCCGCCACGACTGGCGCCTGGGTTCCGTAGGTCAACGGTTGGAGCTCGACTCCACCGCGGCGCGCGTCGGCCTCGAGGTGCCGGATGGGGCCGAAGAGTGGGGTCACCGCGTGTCGGCGACGAGTCGCGACGTGACCATTCGGCAAGAGGCGAGCCGGTCGGACGCCCGCTTCTTCGGGTACGAGGTCGTCGTCCACCACGGCGGACGGACCACGGTGTTTCGTAGTGGTTCTTTCGACGCCGAAGCCGGTGGCCTCCCATTGGGACCGGTTTCCCAGCGCCGCTCCTCCACCGTCGCCGTTCTGGGCGTCGATGGAAGCCTGTGGATCGAAACCGGCGATCGCCCGGTCGAGATCGTCGCGCCGCACCTCGAAATCCGCGGAACCGCCACCTTCGGATCCACTCATGGAAACCTCGCCGTCGGCGGCGAACGCCGCTTTCTGGACGGAGACCACCTTGAACTACACGGCCGCTACAAGCTGGAGGCGCTGGCTCCCCACATGGGAGGCAACGTCTACGCCGTTGAGGGCGAGGCACCCGTAACCGCCTCCGCGTCTCACGTTCAGGGACCGCCCAGTGAAGCGCCCTCATGGGAATGGGTCCTCTTGGTCGGCACGGCCGCGGGCCTCCTGGCCCTCTTCTGGGTCGCCGCGACGGCCCTCTTCACACGACTGCGTCGGGTCGCCTTGCTCCGTCAACCGTTGCGGAACCACCTCGTTTCGGCGTTGGCGGCGCGTCCAGGAATGACACTCCGCGAGCTGGCGGAGACCCGGGAAGGCTCGGCGCGCAACGTCGAGTATCACCTGCGCATCCTCGCACGCCATGGGCTAATTCGGTCGCTTCGCGCGAGCGGCGCGCGGCGGTATTATTTGGCCGGCCATGACGTTCGCGAGGAGCCAAAACGCGTGGCGATGGAAGACCCCCGCGTGGCGACCGTGGCCGAGAAGCTCGCAGTCCAAGCACGGCCGACCATGGAAATCATTGGCGAACTTCGCGCCAGGTATCGGATGACCCAAGCCGGCGCTTGGAAAGTCGTGAATCGGGCCGTCACGGCCGGTCTCGTCGTTCGGCACCGCCGCGGCCGGTGGGTCTATCTGGACCGAGCCCCCGCCGCCACAGAAGGGAGCACCCCAGCCGAGCTTGTCCCGAACGATGGGTTCGGCGCGGTTGAGACGACGTGACGGCAGGAAGCTCCCCTGCGATCGCGGCGCCTCTGGATGGTCGTCGATAGAGATTCACGGGAATCGAGTTTGAAACAAGTGGCGGTCCAGCGGAGGCGGCGCCGGGATCCCGCTCAAGTACGGCCTCGCGCTCGAACGCGAACTCCAGAACCTCCTCTTCAAGAGCGAGGA
>CAYVGY010000185.1:0-4411 GCA_964451065.1 uncultured Halobacteriales archaeon | reverse complement strand
CTACGTGGCCGTCAACATCGACCACTTCAGCGAACGCGAAGTGAGCATCGAGGAAGCCTCCGGCGGCTCGCCGACGAGCCCAGCGCCCGATGAAGAGGAGACGACGCGGACCCCGAGCCTCGGGCTCTCCGGCGTCCTGGCGGCATTTGTTCTCGCGGGCGTGGCGGTGGCGCGCCGCCGATGAAGACGGCGCGGGCGCACAAGCTTAGATAGCCGCGGAACATGGGTGGCCCGATGGTCCCAAGGGGCGCGCGCGCCGCCATCGTCGACGACGAAATCCTCGGCGTCGAGGAAAAGCACGACAATGCCGAGGAGTACCTCGAAGCGTTGGCGATGCTCGAACAGGAAGGCAACGCCTTCCCCACCGTGACGCAAGTCGCGGCCAAGATGCGCGTCAAACCTCCCAGCGCCGTCCAGATGCTCAAGCGAGTGGCTACGCGCGGCCAAATCACCTACCACGAGCGCAAGGGCGTGCAACTCACGGCCAAGGGCCGCCGGGTGGGGCTCAGGATGGTCCGCAATGGCCGCCTCATGGAGGTCTTCATCACCCAGACCCTCCACCTTCCCCTCGACGTCCGCCTTGCCCACTCCATCGAGCACAACATGACCGAGACGTTCGCGGACGCCCTCTGTTCGCTCATGGGCCACCCGCGCACCTGCCCGCACGCCTCCCCGATCCCGACGGGAGCCTGCTGTGACGCCTCGTGAGGTCCAGCCCGGTCCGATGCCTGCCACCAAGGCCTGTCCGTGCTGCGGCGACCGGTTTTCTTGCGCGGCTCCCAACCCCCGTTGGTGTGCTCGCTTGCCGGTCGTCCCCATTGCACCCGACCTCGACTGCCTGTGCCCCAACTGCCTTGCGAATGCGGGGGCCCGGCCGGGCCGAATTAGGTCGGCCTAAACTTCTAATACTGGGGTCACCTCCTCGGATTAGGCTCGCCTAAAAGCTGCGGCGGGCCGCGGAAGGAATCCCCCATGGTGTTCGCATCCGAAGCCGCCCTCATCGCCCTGCGCGAAGGACTCGAAGCCTTCCTTATCGTCGGGATCCTCCTCGGCTTCGTCACCAAGCTCGGCCGCCCCGATGCCCGGCCCTGGGTCTGGCTGGGCCTCGCCGCCGGCGTGGTCCTATCGGTCCTGACCGGCCTCCTCGTCCAGGTTTTTCTCCTTGACGCGTTCGAAGACGGCGGTGGCGCCGCCTGGTTCGAGCTCGTGGCCGCCCTCACCGCCGTCGGCGTCCTCACCTACATGGTGTTCTGGATGTGGAAACACACCCGGACCCTCATGGCCGGGCTGCGCCAACAGGTCGGCGACGCCCTCAACCGGAACACGCTGTGGCTCATCAGCGTCCTCACCTTCGCGAGCGTCCTGCGCGAAGGCCTCGAGGTCGTCCTCTTCTACGGCGCCCTAGGCACTCGCTACAGCGGCATCGATCTCGCCTGGTCGGGCATTATCGGCGCCGCGCTGAGCATCCTCATCGTCGTCACCATCTTCCGTACGACGACCTCGTTCAACCTTCAGAAGTTCTTCGCCGCCACCGGTGCCCTCCTCATCCTCATCGCCGCCGGCCTCCTCGTCCACGCGACGCACGCCGCCACCGACGCCGGCCTCCTGCCCCACCAAGACGCCCTTTGGGACACGAGCGGCGCCATCCCCGACGACCGGGCGGACGGCCGCATCCTCCATGCCCTCATCGGCTACACGGCCCAACCCAGCCTCCTGCAGGCCCTCCTCTACTTCGGCTACGTGTTCGGCGTCGGCATCCCCTACCTCGCCAGCCTCGGACTCTACCGACGTCGGCCCGAGGGCACGCTGCGGCGGGCCCGCGCGGCCGCAACCGCGCTGCTCGTCGCCCTGGCCCTCGGTGCAACGGTCGCCGGTGCTGCGGCGTCGTCCGAAGACGCGCATGAAGAGACGCAGGGGGGCCACGACGACCGTTCCACGTCCGGCCTGGAGGGTCTCGACCTCCTGCTCCAGGAGACCCGCGACGCCTTGGCGGCCTACCCCGGACGCATTGGCATCCTCGTGCGCGACCACGGCGAGATCGTGTCCTACAACGCCACGACGTACCAATCCATCAAGGAGTTCATCATCCACCTCTGGCCCTACACGGGCCTCCCCGCCGAACTTCTCACCGTCGACCAAGGAACGTACTTCATCGACGACGCCCACCCTTTCGACGCGGCACCCCAGACCGACCCCCGCCTCGTGGACGCATGGCTCGGCCCTGGAAGCAGCCTCGCCGTCCCCGTGACCGACCCCCTGGGCGTCGGCATCCATCAATCCTTGGGCCTCAACGGCCACGTCTATTTCGCGCCGGGGCCCGGCCCCGGCTTTGGCGAGGGAGACCTGTTCGAGATCTACGGACTCGGCGCTTACCGGGACTGGCTCAAGATGGACAACTACTCCCCCCGGTACCACCAGGGCGCGCCCAGCTGGGCATGGCTCGAGACCGCGTTGACGCAAGCCTTCGGCGACAGGGTCGTCGTCGCCTTCGCCCACGGCCACGACGCCCGCATGGATCCCCAGGAGTCCACGCACGCCGCTGCCCACAAGCTCGCCAACGCCAACCTCGACGTGATTCTCGACGCGTACCAATCCAGCATCCACAGCGACACCATGAACACGTGCATGATGGCCCCCCACACCGAGCGCCTCCTGCGCGCCGCCGGCTACGCCGGCCCCGTTGTCCCCGCCGGGCAGGCCGGCCACCAGCCTTTGTGGGGCACCGCCGTCGCCGACCGCGTCGCGGAGCTCGTCGCCGACGCCGGCCCGACGGGGCCCATCGCGGTCCACCTCGTCCAGCACGGAAGCCGGCCGGGCTCTCCCAACCCCTGCGGCACCGGCACGGACCAATACCACGCCAACGCGGCCGCGGAGTACGAACTGTCGTCGAACGCCGTCCTGGAGAGACTGGCGGCGCGCGGCAATGTGACGGTTCGCCACGTGTACGGGCAGGGCGCCGAAGCCGCCGACGACGGCGTCTTGTCCCCGCTGGAGGCCCTGGCCCTGGACGAGTCCGCGGGCATCCGAGAGGTCATCATGCTCCCCTACGAGTTCTGGGGCGACGGCGTCGACACCCTCGTGTACTTCCGCGAAGGGCTCGGCTTCGAACCCGAGGAATCGCCCTACTACGACACCGCCTATGAGACGCGCCTCACGTGGCACGGCATCGCCGTCCGCATCGCGTCCAGCGACTTCTCGATCGAGACGAAATCGGCCGCGGAACTGGCCGTCATCGCCCAGGCCTTGCGCGGCCTCACGGACCCGTAGCGGCGGCGCGGCACGGCCGCCGCAAGGGTGAAAGGCCGCAAGGCCGATGCTACCCGGCTCGCTATGGGCTGGAATCCGTCCCAGTATGAGCAGTTCAAGCAGGAGCGCCAGCAGCCGTTCTTCGACCTCCTCTCCATGGTGAAGCCCCGGCCGGCGATGCGCGTCGTCGACCTCGGCTGCGGGACCGGCGAACTCACGCGCGGCCTCCACGACCGCCTCAAGGCGAAGGAGACCTTGGGCATCGACCGGTCCAGGGCCATGCTCGCGAAAACCAAGGCCTTCACGACCACCGGGCTCCGGTTCGCGGAACAGGACATCGAGTCCTTCCTTGAGGAGCCCGACGGGCCTTGGGACCTCGTGTTCTCCAACGCCGTGCTGCATTGGGTGGAGGACCACGCCGGCGTGGTGGCTGCCGCGAAGGCCGCGCTCGCGCCGGCTGGGCAACTCGCCGTAGCGTTGCCCCTGAGCTACAACGATCGGGCCCACTTGGTGGCCCGGGAAGTGGCGCGGCGGCCGGACTACCAGGACCGGCTCGACGGTTACGAAGGCTACCCCCGGCCGCTCACCTTGGACGGCTACGAGGAGGCGCTTGCGAAAGCCGGCTTCGCCAGCAAGAACGTGACGCTCCGCACGTACGAACACGCGCTCGCGTCGCGCAACGACGTGGCGGCGTGGTACCGTGGCAGCTTCCTGACCGGCTTTGCCGAAAGGCTGGGCGACCGGTTCGAACCGTTCTACGAGGAGTTCTCGCGGGGACTCGCGCGTCGACTGAGCGACCTTCGACCCTACCCGTTCCAGATTCCCCGCCTGTTCCTCTGGGCGCAAGCGTGACGCGCCGCTCAGACGCAGCCCGAAAGCTGCAGCATGTCGCATACGTCGATGAGGCCGTAGCCCCAGTCGTTGTTGGGCAGGCCGGTCGCCGCCGTCGGCGCGAGCGCCGTCGACGTGATGCGGGTCTTGAGTTGGGCCGGCGTGAGGGTTGGCTCCTTCTCCAGAAGGACGGCCATGGCGCCGCCGACGTGGGGCGTGGCCATCGAGGTCCCGCTCAAGGTCGCCTGGAGCGGGCCGATGTCGGACGCCGTGATGCCGACGCCGGGCGCCACGCCGGGGCGGCCGGAGGGGTGGCCGGCGGCCGTGGAGGCCA
>CAYVGY010000184.1:307-4412 GCA_964451065.1 uncultured Halobacteriales archaeon | reverse complement strand
GGGGGCACGGGCTCCGCGCGGCTTCCGACGATGAGGATGCGAGACCAGCGGGCGCGGGCGAGGTTCTTGTCATCCTTGATCCGTTTGCCGGTCGTCGGAAAGAGACGATCGAAGGCGTGCATTCCCCATGCACCGGGACCGCGCCCGTACCAGGCGTCGAAGCTTGGGTAGGGCGATTCCAAGACGACGCTCGTGACAAAGTCGAGCTGGGGCGCGGCGTTCATGAGTGCGAAACTGCCCATGCTGAGGCCGATGGCGTGGACCGGCAGGCCGGGCGCCCGCCGCCGGGCCTCCTGGCAGGCGGCCGCGGCGTCCTCGTGGTAGTACGTGGACCCGCCACGGCTCTCGCCGAAGTCGGGGAAATCGAACGTGAAAATGTTGAACCCTCGATCGTGAAGGAAGTCGACCCAGCCGGCGTGGATGAACCAGTGCTGTCCGTAGCGCCGGTCGGGGTGGAGGAGGACGACGGTCCCGATGGCGTGAGCATGGGGGAACCATCGTCCAGAGAGCGACGCGCCCGTGTTGCCTTCGAACCCGACTCGCTGATGGGGCAGCCAATCGGGGACGCGCCATGGGCCGGCTCGACGCTTGCGGAAGAAAAAGGTCCGCACGAACCGCCCGGCCATGCGGCGCTCCAGCCGGGAGATAAATTTACTTCCCACATCGACTTCCATAGGTAAACCATATGTGGATGATACATCATATAGGCGCCAGCAGGACGGTCTACACCTGGTGCGCCCCCGTAAAGTGGCTGTGCTCGAACACACCAGCCTCGTGGATTGCCCCATCTTGGACGGGTCGGCCCGCGTCCAATTCACGTCGGCCACGCGCGCGGCCAACGATTTCAGCATGGCCGTCCTGGAATTCCTAAAGAAAAAGCGTCCCGAGGAACGGGCCGCGTGGCTTCGCACGAGCGTCGACCTCGGACGTCGGCTCTTCGAGCCTTGGAGCTTGGAGATCCTCTACGTCCTTGCGGCCCTGGATCGTGCCCGCTTCTCCCAACTCCTGGGCCTCTTGGGGCTCAGCTCGCGGACGCTTTCGGACAAGCTCAAGGCGTTGTGCGAAGCCGACCTCGTCCAACGGGACGTCTTCGACGAGCACCCCGTCCGGATCGAGTACTTCCTCACGAAGCACGGACGCAAGACGGCCTCCCTTTCGAGCGTCCTCTTCGCCCACTTGAACCACGAGGCGCTCCTTGCCGCCGGGAAACTCAAGGCGTAACGGGTAACCATTGACACCCGGCCGACCCTTATTAAGCTCGAGTCCGGAGTTTTAACGACGTCACCACGACATTCTTTTTAGTCCTCGGCAACCCCTCCCACGGGCAGGCAGCGAACGCTGCCCGTAATCCAAGGGTGTGACTGCGGTGTCGGGCTTCAAAGGCGGACCAAGTTTTTTTGTGATGTTCATCGTCGCGGCGACCGCTCTTTCCGGGTGCCTGGGCGGCGACGACGAAGACGCGGGCGACGAAGAAGAGTTCGAGGTCCCGACGGGCGAGTACAACGACGACGATTGCGCGCTGGAAGGAATCGTCGTCGACGATGAAGTCAACCTCGTCATCGGCGCCCAGGTCGGAATCCGCGAGACCGAGCACATGACGCAGACAGCCGCCGACGGCCGGTTCGCCTTCAGCCATGTCGCGCCGGGGCACTATACGCTGGAGGCCAGCAAGGGCGGCTTCAACAACGGCTTCATCGACACGGACTGTGTCAAGGGCGAGCTCAACAGCGAGAACACGATCCAACTCCTGCCGACGGAGGCGCCCGTCGTGGCCTACTACGATCCACTGGGCCCGTTCGACGGCAAGATCCACTGCGCCCTAGGGCTCACCTCTTCGGGCAGCGACCTCTGCAACCAGTACCTGCCGAGCGAGAACTACCGATACATCCTCACCGTCACGCCCGACGTCCAGCCCATCACCGGGGTCGTCATCGAGCTGGACTGGGACCCCACCGGCGCCCAGGGCGGGGAGTTCTTGAAGGTCATGTACGAGAGTCTCTCCCCCGGCGTAGAGGTTGATGCCAGAACGAACGCGCTTCACGAGCCGGCCCTCTTACAGGTCTCAGGGACGCCCGGGTTCCAACTCGTCATGGAGACGAAGAACACCGCCCAACACATTTGGCTCGTGGAAGAGGGTGGTTCCCAGCAATTCAAGGTCTATCCCGCCTCCAACACGACGCCCGAGGAATTCGCGAACAACGACCACTCGAGCAAGCTGCTCCTTGAGCAGGGCTTCCAACTCTACGTCACGTACTTCTACAATGGCGCCGAAATCCCCCAGGATTATTCGGCGCTTCCATCGTGATGCGTTGGTCCGAAAGCTTCAAGAACGCCCTAGCCTCAGCTAGGTGTGCCTCCCTCGAAGCCGCGCCGACGCGCCTACGGGCAATGGATGAACGCGCGTGCAAGGCGAGGCGCACACGCCCTGGCCTTACAACGCCCCGCAGAAAATTCGTGACGCGCGGGCACCGGGCCGCGGCAAGAACCAGAACGCCCTTCGTAAAGAGGGACCGGGACTCCGGAACCGGCGTGTGATCGGTCTTCGACGACGGACGGGCGATAGAGCGCACGCCCGAACAATAGGGTCCCCGGCCGAGTCTCAGCCGTGACGGCATGCCGTGACGTCGGGACAACCAGGCGTACGCAGAACCGCCGCGACGTGGACGCTCGGTCCAGTCTCCTCTGCTGCCTCGCCTCCGCAAGGGGGTCGGGTTGGAGGGACCGGGAAGAAACGCGGGCCCGGGTCAGGAAGCTCAGGAACGCCCACAAGGCGCCCGATGAGGCCGACTGTTACGGGCCCGCGACAGCGGCGTCCGCCCGGGACGGCCCGGCGTTCAAGCGGCTTCGTTTGCTAGCGCCGCTTCCAGGGCCGGCAGAATTCGCGGAAGGTCCTCGGAGAGGATCCGCCAAAGGATGTCCAGGTCAATCGTGTCGTAGCCGTGGATGAGCACGTTCCGCAGGCCAATAACCGACTTCCACGGAATCGCTGCGTGCCGTGCTTGGACGGCCGGCGGTACACGACCCGCCGCCTCGCCGAGAATCTCCAGGAGTCGAGTCACTGCCAATAAGAGTACTTCGTCTTCCTCGACCTGGCTCCGGTTCTTGCCCATGACGAGGCGATTCGCCTTCCGCGCATGGTCGAGCATGTGCCGAAGCGGGACGGTCGGATCACGTTGCGACATAGGCGACCTCCGCCTCTGCGAGGACCCGTTCGCGGAAGTACGGGCTCAGACCGTTGGGCGTGTTCAGGTCGACCCGGCGCCCCAAGAGTTGCGATAATTCCTCCTGCATTTCGAAGAATTCGAGCCCTGGCACGTGACCTGGCTCGAATTCGACGAGGACGTCCACATCGCTGCCCGGCCCGAAGTCGCCGCGCACCACGGACCCGAAAAGGGAGAGTCGGCGGATGCGGTGTCGCCGACAGAAATCGGCAACGGCTTTCCGGTCGAGGGGAATCCGGGCCGCCATTGGCGGGCACGATGGCCGGCAGGCATCTTGAGGTCTTCGCTTCCGTGACGGCATGCCGTGACGTCGGGACAACCAGGCGTACGCAGAACCGCCGCGACGTGGACGCTCGGTCCAGTCTCCTCTGCTGCCTCGCCTCCGCAAGGGGGTCGGGTTGGAGGGACCGGGAAGAAACGCGGGCCCGGGTCAGGAAGCTCAGGAACGCTTACAAGGCGCCCGATGAGGCCGACGGTTACGGGCCCGCGACAGCGGCCCCCTCTCTTGTCGCGGGGTCTACAGGTTCGCTAGAAATTCGTCCGGCTCCACGTCGACATCTCGCAGGATTTTTCGAAGCAGACCACGGCCCACGTCTTCTCCTGGATGATTGGGAACGACCGTGGTTCTGCCATCGGGATGCTCGAAAAATACATGGCTTCCACGTTGGCGAACGATGCGGAAACCGAGCGATTCCAGCGCGCGGGATACCTTGCGGAAGGGAACCGGCCGAAGCCGACTCACGCGGAGACCTCAACCCGGTCCACGCCGACGAATTCGATACCGGTCGGCGGGGGGCCCTTCGTCTCAAGGTAGAGCAGAATGGCTTCCTTGATCCGAACATGGAGCTCCCTTTGCGTGCGAGCCTGTGTGTGGCAACCCGGAG
>CAYVGY010000184.1:0-297 GCA_964451065.1 uncultured Halobacteriales archaeon | reverse complement strand
ACATCCGTATTAGGGCCGCTTCGCGTATATCAACGTGGCGAGGGGACGTGTGGTTCTCGCTCTGACGCGGGGATGTTCCCGTCGCCTCTGCGGCGCAGAACCGCCGCGACGTGGACGCTCGGTCCAGTCTCCTCTGCTGCCTCGCGCCGCGAGGCGTCGGGTTGCGGGGTCCGGTCCGGCAAAAGCGGCCACCACAAACTACTCAAGACGTTCCATGAATGGGGAAATCGTCATGCGATTCTGGGTCCTGGCTACCTTCCCCGTCCTCGTTCTTTCTGGTTGTGCGGGCCAAGGCCC
>CAYVGY010000183.1:0-4604 GCA_964451065.1 uncultured Halobacteriales archaeon | reverse complement strand
GTCGCCGTCGCAATCCGCATAGAGTGGTTCCGGGTAGGTCGCGTTTGTAGTACCAGAACGAACTGAATTCCTTGTGGTACTTGTCGACCATGGGGACCATCCCAAACTTCAACCATGGGGCGGTTCTTTGTTCCTTCGCTCGCCCGCCTATAAGGGGCCCGCGGCGGACGGCTGGAACGCTGGGCCGATGCGGTCGACGGCGCCGCCGGCGGGCCGACCGCCCTAACAGTGCGGAACTTGTCTTGCCGTCACGACGATGTGATTGGCCACGTAAATGGCGTAGTTCTGCAAGTAAACGTAATACGCAGGCCCGCAATACACATCGTACCCGCCCTCGGATTGCGGGTAAGTCGAACCGATGATTCTCTGGATATCCGCCTGCGTGATGCCCGACGCGTTCGCCGCTGCGCGAGCGAGACCGCCTCCACGAGTGTGGGCCCCATCGGGGCTGTCGCGGAATCCCGGAATGTGGAGAACGACATTTGTTCCAGCGGCGTCACGGATTCGCACGAGTGCTTCGTCTGTCCGCGTGGAGACGGGGAAGACATGGGTACTTCCGTCCTTGCACTGGACTACCACGCCGCCGCTCCGAATGGCCCCTTCGTTGAGCGCGTACTGGGCGTCGTCATAGCTGGCAGCTGCGACGTGGCCCGCAAGCAACGACAGGCCGTCGGCGAGAACTAGCTGGGCGGAACCCTTCCAATTGCCGCACGTCGCCACCAGGTTGGACGCGTATTCGATGGTGCCCCAGACGCCGACGCCGCAAACGTAGGACACCGCCGTCAAGACGCCCGTGCTGGCGCATGCCGTGAAGGCCATGGCCCCAGCGGGTTCAGAAACGACGTCCAGAGCGGTGGCCACGACGGATCGGAGCACGGGGGTCACCCGGGAGCCAGGCTCCTTGACGGTGTCGAGGTTGAGCCGCAAACGCAGGCCGTTCCCGTTCGAGTCGGACAGGGTGATGTCGACGTCACAGTGGGCGATGGGGGCGTTGTAGACAACCGAGATGCGGTGCCTGTGGGGCCCGCTGGCAGTGTTCGATACACTGACCCGTGCGTCCTTGTCCACATTGCAGGCCTCTCCCTCGGAGGAAACGAATCCGACATCCGACGCGTCGAGCCGGACGCCGGCGACATCGTACGCCTCCACGACGAAACCCGACTCCCATCCAGCCCCCGAAAGCGGTCCAAGAGAGCTCAAGACGGGTGGGATATCCTCGACGACGGGCCTGGGATCCACTAGATCCGACAATGAGTCTCGATCGATGTCCGCTTGGGTGGGTGGCGTCTTGAACACCTTAACCTCCTCATAGTCGGACAAGAGATCGCCGTCCGTGTCCCGCGAGGCCGGGTTCGTGTAGTACTCCTTCGTCTCTTCGCAGTCCTGGAGGCCGTCCCCGTCCGAGTCCGCGAAACAGCCTCCCTTCGGATCAGTACCCCTCTCAATCTCCTCCCGGTCTGTCGCGTCGTCGGCATCCGTGTCCAAATTGCGAGGGTCGGTTCCATGCACACGGGCTTCCTGGTAGTCGTCGAGGCCGTCCTGGTCGGTGTCCTCGGCCTCGGGATTCGTGTGAAGGATGAACTCTTCCCAATCCATCAAGCCATCGGGGTCTGAGTTGGCCAACCGTGGGTTCGATTGGAACCGTCCGTCGCAGGTCGACGCCCAGCACCCGGGTGTAGAATCCACCCACCAACCGATCCGGGATTCCAGGTAGTCATTGAGCCCATCGTCGTCCGAATCGGGATCATCGCAGAGGGTCTCGACCCCGCCAATCTCTTCGCTGTCGTACAGTCCATCGTTGTCCGAATCCCAGTCGAGGGCGCTGCATTCCCCGGACGTGTATTCCTCTAGGTCCGATATCCCATCTTGCTCGGTGTCCTGGGCCTTTGGGTTGGTGCCGATGCGGAACTCACCCAGGTCCGATAGGCCGCCATCTCCATCGGTGTCCCAACGGCAATAGTTGGAAGAAACCGGAACCTCCTCTCTGTACCAGATTTCACCAAATTTGCGGTAGGTGATTTTCCAGCCGTAAAATTCGAAGTCGTTGGAAAGGCCGTCCCCGTCCCAATCCTCATCGCCAAACCCGGGGTCCGGCATCTGCCAACCCCGGGATGGATTGCTAAGGCACTCTTGGGCGCGTGATGGGCTGGGCGGAGGGGTTGGGGGCGGGTTCTCGACTCGGTCCTCGGTCTGCTGCCGGTTCCCCTCGATTGTCCCCGCGTCCGAAATACCCGTGCACGGATTCGAATCCTTCCCGTCCGGGACACCGTTCCCATCCGAGTCCCACGCCCACGGATAGACCTGCGAACCTGGCCCATACACCTCCTCCACCGAGTACCAGGTTTGGCCGTCACGCGTGTAGCGAGCCTGCATGCAACTGAACTCCTTCCAGTCGGTCAGGAGGTCACCGTCACTGTCCCAGTCCCGAAGCGCAAGGCGACCGTCGCCGTCAAAGTCCGAGTTCAAGAAGAACGTCCGCGCGTTCATGCCCGAGGCCGGCCACGGATGGAGGGACAGCCAGAGCCGTGCCTCCGAACCATCGTCCGCCCCTTCCGCATCGCTGTTCGCGGAGCGCGGATCCGAGAAGTACGTCTCCAGCTCATCCCCGTCCTCCAGCGTATCGGCGTCCGAGTCCGCTACTCGAGGGTCCGTCCTGTGGACGAAGACCTCGTCCCACCCGTCGACCAGGCGATCGTCGTCGGTATCGCCCAGGAGCGGGTTCGTTTGGTAATCGCGTTCGCCGCGCGCCCCATACGAATAGTGCGGCTCGTCGTTTGGATAGTAGACCAGGCACGCGGCGCCACCGCCGCCGTCGCAGAGGCCATCCTTATCGGTGTCCGCCTTGGCGGGGTGGGAGGAACCTTCCTGGAGCTCCATGGCATCTTCCAGGCCGTCATTGTCGGAATCCGAATCGCGAAGGACGGGCAAGCCGTCCCCATCGGGGTCGTAGGAAGCAAACGCAGAAAGATCTCCCTCGACACCCTTGGCACGCCATGCCGCGACCTCGTTCCCGTCCAGCACCAAGTCGTCATCCGTGTCGGAATCGACGGGGTCCGTTCCCGTCAGACGGAACTCCTCGAAATCGTCGAGGCCGTCCCCGTCCGTGTCGGCAAGCACGGGGTCGGTGCCCACGGTGATGACCTCATGCCCGTCCCCGAGCCCCTCCCCGTCCGTGTCCCAAGCGGTCCGGTTCGTCGCGTACTGGCTTTCCCCCTTGGCTTGGCGCGCGGACGGAAGGCCGTTCGCGTCCAACCCTGAGCACCACTCGTCGAGACCGCCGTCGCACAAGGCATCGCCGTCGGTGTCGGGGTCGCGCGGGTCGGTGCCGTATAGGAATTCTTGGCAGTTGTTGAGGCCGTCGCGGTCGGGACCGCCGCCCGGGTCGGAGAGATCCACGTCGAACTGCGTGGCGTCCGAGACGTCCAATTGGGTTTCCCAGCCGTCCGGCACGCAATCACCATCGGTGTTTGGCTCGGTCGGGTCGGTTCCGCCCCAGTACACTCCGTTCGCTCGTACGCGCTCCTCCTCCATCTGTGGGCAGCGGTCCACGCGTTGGGACGCCCCGCCAAGTCCAAGGCGCTTGTACTGGTAGCAGTACTCGTGGCTGTTCCTCCACGGCCACGCGGCCGCCCCATCGGCGTCGCGATCTTGGCCCGCGTCCGCGGCATCGCGCGGGTCAAGGCCGTATTCCGCCTCCCAACCGTCCGGGAGCCCGTCATCGTCGCTGTCGGGATCGCGCGCGTCGGTGGGTTGTGCCAGTGGTTGGCCTTCTGTGTCCAGCGCCTCGCCGGGCACGTTGGGCGACCCGGAGCGCCGCCCGGTGCACGCAGGGGCGCCTCCCCCATCGCACAAGGCGTCGTTGTCGGTGTCTGGGTTCGTGTGGTTGAGCCCGCTTCGATACCACCCGTTGCGGCAGGTTGCTTTGTCGTTCGCGGGGCTAGGGCAGGGGTAGGTGGTCTGATGGTCCCAGGTCGTCCGGGCCCACGCGAGGCAGTCCGCACGCGAGGCCAGGCCGATCCCGGAGAGCCCGTGGCAATACTCCGCCCAGAGCGGGAGGCCGTCTTGGTCGGCGTCCACCTCGGCGTCCCGGGGGTCGAGCGGATTGAAGCCCCGTTCCACCTCCCATCCGTCGGGGAGTCCGTCCTCATCCGTGTCGGGATTGCAGGGATCCGTGGTCTTCGTGGGGGATACCGATGGCCATTCAGTTCCGTCAAGGAGCCCGTCCCCGTCGGAGTCCTGCTCCAAACCATCCCCGCGTGGATGGCACGCGGCTGCGTGGCTGACTCCGTCGTGGCCGGCCGCAGGCAGAGAACTGAATGGGAGCGCAACGGTTGCGACGAGCAAGAAACACGCGAGGGCGTTTCCGCGTGGCATCAGGTTCCTCCTGGTTGCAGGACGTCGTTCCACAGGTCGTCCACGAGCGGCAGGTTGAGCTGCCGCATGGTGTCCTCGTCGGAGGTTCCCGGCAACGTCTCGGGGTTGCACGGGTTGAGGCCGTAGCGGACCTCCAGCCCGTCCATCACACCGTCGTCGTCGCTGTCGGAATCGAGCGGGTCGAGGCAGGAACGCGCGGGGTCAGGGCCGGAGGTGGACTGCCCCCCCGT
>CAYVGY010000182.1:3820-4632 GCA_964451065.1 uncultured Halobacteriales archaeon | reverse complement strand
ATTCAAGAGGGGCGAGATTCTTTTTGGAAAATTGCGGCCCTATTTCCACAAGGTGGGCGTCGCGCCCGTCGATGGCGTTTGCACCACGGATGTCCTCGTTATTCGGCCGCGGACCGAGGAGGCCTTCGGTTATGTCCTCGCGGTGGCTTCCAGCGAAGACCTGGTTGCCTACGCGACTGCGCGGTCAACGGGAACCAAAATGCCAAGGACTAATTGGCAGGACTTGGCCGCGTATCCAATCGTTCTTCCGCCATCCGGGATTCAGGCGGCGTTCTCGCAAACGATGGGTGCGTTTGTTGGCCGAATCAATGCCGCCTTGATGGAATCAAGAACACTCGCGGCCACGCGCGACGCCCTTCTTCCAAAACTCGTCTCTGGCCAATTGCGTGTGCCAGTATCGGAGGTGGTCGCGTGACGACAGCGACTCCGGATGTCATTCCCGAATCGAGCCTGACCAGCACCCTTCGGTCAGTCATCGATCGCTTTCGGGCGCAAACGGCGACTCTTAGGCCCGAACAAGCGTCACGAATCCAAGCGATCAACGACCTTCGTGCGCCCTGCCAGGTGACGGCCTTCGCTTTTCCTCGGATTCGGTGGCACGTGTTCGTCATCACGCACTCGCGATCCGCGCCCGACGTGCAAATCAAGGTTCACGAGAATGTGCAAACGTGGAATCTGTTCGACCTGCTCGAAACAGAGCTTGAAGATCCGCTTTGGGACGATGCTCAGGAGCCAGGGGACGAGTTCTTCGTGCCGTCCCAAGAACCTAACCCCACTTTGCGCTCCCTTGGCGAATCAACCTTTCTCACGAT
>CAYVGY010000182.1:2374-3810 GCA_964451065.1 uncultured Halobacteriales archaeon | reverse complement strand
GATACACCACAATGCCCGCGTTTGGGCGGCGGAGAGCCCCGAGCGAACCTGGGGCCGATACCTAACAGGGTCCGTCCTCGGACCGCAGGTTGCCATGCGGGACTTCCACGGCGACGCAAGCGATATCCCGTGGGAGGAATTCCTCACGGATGCCTTCCGCGATCTTGACCCACCTTCTCGACCTCAGGTTCATCAACCTGCACTATCACCGCAAACGCCGGCACAGGCCGAACCCAGGTACCCTGGTCGTGGAGCGTATCATTACCCGGCCATCCGTATCGGCCAACTTCCCGCCCCACGTCTTCGCAACGCCCTCGCAGCCGGGCAATCGCTTCCCGGCATCCTCGTTTTCAAAGACCGTCTCGGCCCCCATGAGCTTCTGGTCACGCACAACGGTTTCTTTGGCCTCATGACCCCCAACAATGAGGAGGCCGTCCGGTGGTTGAACCTGCTCATGGCCGGCATGCGTCAACACGGGTACCTTTCGCGTCCGGTACACGAAACCGAACTTGGATCGTTCCATCCCCCGAGCCGAGACTCCCCCGTCGGATGGGGTGGCACCTGGCCTTCATGGGGGCCTGGGCGGAACGACTCCGGCTTCTTCTCCCAGCCTTGGTTGTCCGACGAGGAGTTCACGACGTGCGCGAGAACGGCCGAAGAATTGGGCACGAAACCCTACGCCGAGAAGCTGCCGCTGCTTCTCGAATCTGAGGCGCACCTCGTGGACCACGAGACCGCGCAGTCGCTCATTTTTTCGTGGGCTATCATCGAGGACGTGATGGCCCATAAGTGGGATTCCTTCATCACACGCAAGCAGGTCACAGGCGGACGAAGGCAGTCCTTACGGAGCACGCGAGAGTGGCCATTCCAGGCCCGCGTCGACGCCATGGAACTGGCCGGAGAAATACTGCGGCCGAAGTACGACGCGCTCGTAGCCACGAAGCGGGTGCGAAACGACGCTATGCACGGTACGGCGTTTCCAACGGTAGAGCAGGCCAAGGCGGCCCTTGCCATCGCCGAGGATGTGCTGTTGGCGAGCGATTCTCCGATTCTTGCGCTTCTCAAGCCGAGCTCATGGGACAGGCATCGGGAGGCGTTTCTATGACTGAACGAGAAGCTCCCGAGCCATTGACACCGGCGACCGGAGGAGATGCTCCAACGCGCGAATCCAAACTACCGCTTCCGCAACGCGAGTTTCACAGCATTTCGCATGCGCTCTTGGATAAGGCCCTTGAGAGCTTGTCCAAGAACCCTGGCAACTGGTCGCATGCTGATGATCTCTTCATGCTTAGCATCTACTCGGGCCGAGACAAGTCGGAATTGATTGGTCTCGTCCAGAAGGTGCAGGCCATGGACAATGTGTACGGGCGCCACTCAGACGGCGAGACATATCCAATCCTGACGGTACTCCGGCTGCGGCTTGCAGCCGGCGTGGA
>CAYVGY010000182.1:0-2358 GCA_964451065.1 uncultured Halobacteriales archaeon | reverse complement strand
CGGGAGGTTGCTTCTTGGGCCCGTGAAGAACCAGTTCTCAGAATTCTTCGTCAGATGGAAAAGGTTTGGAGCTAGACGCACAGAATCCATCGAATATCACGAGCGGGAGCGGCTGGAGCCCGCGCACGAGAAGGATTGATCTGACCCCAGGAGGAAACGTTTCTGCCGTTCGACCCTCGAATCCCCCATGACCCTCTCCCGCCCCTCCCCCCGAAGCAGGACGTGGAGACGACCGCGGTCCTCAAGCACGGCCTCACCGCGACGCGCTCTCTCGCCGAACTCCAGGGTGCCAGGGGCCCCATCCCGGACCAGGCCATCCTCATAAGCGCCATCCCGCCCGAGGAGGCACCATGAACTTGGGCCAGATCCGCGCATGGGCCGCCTCCGGCGAGTCCGAGACCTTGGAGTTCAAGCTCACGACAGGCCAACGGCGCGAAGGCGCCCGAACGCTGTGCGCGATGCTCAACCACCGGGGCGGACGGGTGCTCTTCGGCGTGGCCCCGAACGGGGACGTAAAGGGGCAGGAGGTCGGGGACCGAACTCTGGAGGACGTGGCCCAAGAGGTCCGCGAGATTGATCCCCCGGCCTTCCCGACGATGGACCGCGTGGACGTAGGCGACGGGCGCGAGGTGTTGGTCGTAGGCGTCGCAGTCGGGCACAGCCAACCCTACAGTTACCGGGGCCAGGCCTACCGGCGCGTCGGCCCCACGACCATCCCCATGTCCCGCGACGAGTACAACCGCGTCCTCCTGGAACGGTTACACGCGGATACGCGCTGGGAGAACCAACCGGCGCCCGGATGGAGCGTAGCAGACCTTGACCACGACGAGATCCGGCGCACCTTGGAGGAGGGGATACGTCTCGGGCGCGTGGAGGACCCAGGAACCCGGGAGCCCGCGGCCATCCTGCGTGGCCTTGGGCTCATCAAGGAGGGGGCACTGCTGCGCGCCGGCGTGGTCCTGTTCGGTCGCGGCGAGAGGCTCCCGGCGGAATATCCCCAGTGCCTTCTGCGGGTCGCCCGCTTCAAAGGAACCGACAAGACCGAGTTCCTGGACAACCGGCAATTCCGCGGCCACGCCTTCGACCTGCTCGTGAAGGCGCAGCGCTTTCTCCTCGACCATGTGCCCGTTGCCGGCCGCATCGTACCCGGACGCATGGAGCGGGTGGACGAGCCCCTGTACCCGCCGCTTGCCGTTCGGGAAGCGCTTGCCAACGCGATCTGCCACCGCGACTACTCCATCGGCGGAGGCTCCATCGGGGTCGCCATGTACGACGACCGCCTGGAAGTGACCTCCTCCGGCGCCCTCCACTTCGGCCTCACGCCCGAGGCCCTCTTCGAGCCGCACGAATCCCTTCCCTGGAACCCGCTCATCGCGAGCGTGTTCTATCGACGAGGCGTCATTGAGACCTGGGGCCGTGGCACCCTCAAGATGGCGGAAATGGCCCAGCAGGCCGGCCTGCCCAAGCCCGAGATCGAGGAAATCGCGGGGGCGGTGGTAGTCCGGTTCCGTCCGTCGAAGTACATCCCGCCAAGCCGGATCGGCCACGACTTGAGCGAACGCCAGCAGCGCATCTTGGCTCATTTGGGGGAGCACGCATCCCTTTCGCTTGCCCAGCTTATCCAGAAACTGGAGGGCAACCAGGCGGAGCGGACCATCCAGGCCGACCTGGCACTGTTAAAGGAAGTCGGTCTCGTTGACTTAAAAGGGCACGGGAGGGGAGCGAGGTGGCATCTGCGATGATGATTCGTCTTTCCTGCGCCATTCTGCGTCTTTTCTGCGTCTTTTCTGCGGGGCCCGTGCGCGGACTCTACGACCGTGTCGCGACCAGTTTGAGCGTCCCCGCCGTGCCCACGTCCGCCCGATATGGGCAAAAAACGGTGGAAAATGCCCACGTCGCGGAAACGTGTACCCGACGGGTACATGCCGATTTCGAGGCGAAAAAGCGACAAGTCCCGGCAACATGTCGACCCCATCGACACGTTTTCGAAGGGTTTCCAAAACGGGAGAGAAGCAACCATGTGTGAACACTGTGACGACCCGCGCGTGAACTGGGAAGAGACCGAGCCGGTGGCTCACGATGAGGAGTGGACGTGCGACGGCGAAGAGGGCCCCTGCGGCGAACCGGCCGCGTGGCGGACCGCCTTCGGCTACGTCGACGATCACTACTGCGACGAGCACAACAACGAGAAGGGCGAACCCACGCTCTTGGAGCTCCGAGAACCCGACCCGGACTATCGGGGCGATTGCCTCCTGCCCATCCGCGCAGTGCAGCCCTGCGCTGGCCCCATCCTTGGTGGCGGGTGCCCGAACCACGCCCGCTGGGCACGCATCACGCTCGCCCAGAGCTTTACCTGCC
>CAYVGY010000181.1:0-4661 GCA_964451065.1 uncultured Halobacteriales archaeon | reverse complement strand
GGAGGATGGAGGAGATCACGGTCCCTTGTCCGCCCCGGCCGTGGAACCGGACCTCGAAGAGGCCGCGACCTCCTGGCAGGGCCGGCGCGGGGGGGTCGACGCGGTCCATGCCGGCTCGCATCCGACTCCGAGGCAAGCCGGTTTCCCCGAAGCAGTTCGGCAGAAACTCCAAGCGTGCGACGGACTTGGTATACCTTGTACCCCCGCCCGGACTCAGCGCTCCGGACAATCGCCGAGCAATTGGGCTGGGGGCCTTTTTCGCTCGCCGAGCGGGTTCGCCGCCGCTTAGTCGGGCGGCGGACCCAACCGGTCGACCTGGACGGTGACGGCCAGCCTACCTTCCCAGTGGTGCGGCGCGCCCCATTGGCCCACACCGGAGGGCGCGCCCGTATTGGTGGTGGCCAGGACGCGGAGCCAGAGGTCCCAATTGGACTCGTGCGCGTACACGCCGTCCGCCATCTCGTCGCCGATGGAGAGCTCGTAGCGGAGCTGGTCGCCGTCCACCGACGTGGGAGGAGTCTTGCGGTAGATCCAGTCCGGGACGGTGGAGTCGCGCCAATAGAGGAGGACCGTTCCCGGGTCGACGGCCCGCCAGGCGGACGTGGACTCGTACGTCACGGTGGCGTTGAGGCGGGTGGCGCCGGGGGGGATGAGTTGGTGCTCCGAGAGGCCCAAGTGGAACCAGCCGCCGGTGCCCTGGTTGAGGGCGGTGACGGCCGCGCCGGTCCACGACTCCTCGACGAGCAGGATCGCGTCGTTCCCGTTCCAATGGTCGGGGTGCGCGGGTTCCAGGGGGAGCTCGACCATCCGGTGGGCCACAAGTTTCACCGCCACGTCGCCTTGGGCAAGGTCCAAAGGCTGGGGCGAGTCCGCGCAGAGGAAGAACCCCCATTGCGTCTTCGTCGCGTGGCCTCCGTCCGCCTGCTGGGGCGCCACGGGAATCGTGAGGGCGCCGCCGTTCGTCAAGGAACCGCCGTCGCGGTAGTCGTGCTCGTTCGCCGTCCGGTAGAGCAGGCGCACCCCGAGCACCGTGGGAAGGGTCCATGTGGCGGCGAAGGTGAGCTCTTGCGTTCCCGGGTAGACGAGTTGGCCGGGGGGGAGCGAGAACTTGACGGAGCCTCCCTGCGAGGTCGATGTGAGGGTCTCGTCGCAGCCGTGCGTGTGCTGGGGCCGAGGTGGCTCGTCGAACAGGTGGTTGTGGAAGACCATGACCGGGATGGCCGCGTCAAGCAGGACGACCTCCGTGGCGCCTTCCCAGTAGTCGTGGACATGGGGTCGACCTTGGGCCGGCACCTCCGGTCCGGCGGGACTCGGGGGGTCTACCGGCCCGGAGTCTGGTGTCGTGCCGGCCTCATTGTTGGACGGCGTGGACGGCGACAGGCACCCGGAGCCCAAGATGAGTGCCGTGAGGCCCATCGCTAACGCCTGAGGCGTCGTCATGGCCGCCGGGCCGGGAGAGGCGCTGCCCACGGTTGGCCCTTTTTCCGAACAGGTTCGGGGACAAGCTTTGGCCGGGCGGACGCCTGCGACTTCGCCGGGTCTGCCAAAAGGGGGGTTGGCCAAACTGAATCCTCTCTTGCTCCTCGTTCTGCCTGGCCTCACGGCCTATGCGGCCACGTGGGCGGCCACCGCCTGGCTGATTCCGAACCTGCGCCGCAGTGGACTCGTCCAAGCCGATGTCCACAAGCCGGACCGGCCCCTGGTTCCGGAGCTGGGCGGCCTTGGCCTCTTCGTCGGCATCGTCACCGGACTAGCCCTCGGCATCTATCTCGGTCTTCAGGACCGATGGGTCCCGCTGAACGCCGTCCCGCTCCTGGCCTCACTCGCGACGGTCGTCCTTGCGACCCTAATCGGCCTCGTGGACGACCTGATCTACCTGCGCCAGTCGACCAAGGCGCTGCTACCCGTCGTCTGCGTGCTCCCTCTCGTGGCCGCCAATGCGCCCACGACGACCCTCACGCTCCCCGGCGTCGGCACGTACGACCTCGGACTGTGGTACCCCCTCCTCGTGCTTCCCATCGGCTTTACTGGCGCCACCAACATGGCCAACATGCTGGCGAGCTTCAACGGTTTGGAGGCCGGTCTCGGCGTCGCGATGTTCAGCACGCTCACCGTGGCCGGGGCCATCCTCGTCCGACCCGAGATGACGCTCCTCGCCATCGTGGGACTCGGTGCTTGCCTCGCCTTCCTCGCCTTCAACTGGGCGCCAGCCCGCGTGTTTCCCGGGGACACAGGGACCCTCCTCATCGGCGCCACCGTCGCCTGCGCCGTGATTCTTGGGCGCCTCGAATTCCTGGCACTCTTCCTCGCCATTCCGTTCCTCATGGACGCCGCGATGAAGGCGCGCCACCGAATGCCCAAGACCTTCGGCGACGTCGTCACCAATCCCCACGTGCACCTCCGATGCCCTCCGGAGGGCCCCAAGGGCCTGGGCCAGCTCGTCCTCCGAATGACGGGCGGCATGACGGAGGCCGGCCTCGTCACCACCATCATCGCCTTCGAGGTCGTGGTCGGCGCCATCGGCCTCGGGGCCCTCTTCCTCCTGGGAGGCACCTGAGGATGCACGTCCTGGTCACGGGCGGCGCCGGATTCATCGGGTCGCACCTCTGCCAAGCACTGCGGTCGCGAGGCCACACCGTGTCTGCCCTCGATGACCTCTCGACGGGGAGGGCTCGCAACCTCACCGAACTGGAGGGCGACGCCGGGTTTGAACTCGTGCGCGGCCGCATCGAGGACGAATTCCTCGTGCGCGACCTCGTCAAGGACGCCCGCCTCGTCTACCACCTCGCGGCCGTCGTCGGCGTCCAAGAGGTCCTGCGGGATCCGCTCCGCGTGGTCGACGTCAACGTCGAGGGCACCCGGAACGTGCTGGAAGCCGCTCGTCCGCGACGCCCCCGCGTCGTCATCGCGTCCACGAGCGAGGTCTACGGCAAGGGCAACGGCGCCTCCTTCCACGAGGAACATGCCAGCGTCATCGGGCCCACCACCAAGGGTCGTTGGAGTTACGCCGCGACGAAGCTCGTGGACGAGTTCCTCGGCCTGGCCTACCATCGGCAGCACGGCGTCCCGCTTGTCATCCCGCGCTTCTTCAACACGGTGGGGCCCCGCCAAACGGGAGCCTACGGCATGGTGGTCCCTCGGCTGGTCGCACAAGCCTTGGCTGGCGAACGGCTCACTGTGCACGGCAACGGTCGACAGACGCGGTGCTTCCTCGATGTGGAGGATGCGGTGCGGGCGCTACTGCTCCTGGGCGATCACCCCCACGCGCCCGGCGAAGTGTTCAACGTGGGGTCCACGGAGGAAATCTCCATCCTGGACCTGGCGCTTCGCATCCTTCGCGCCGTGGGCCGGGCCTCGGAAGGCGACGAGTCCATCCGGCTCGTGCCGTACGAGGAGGCCTTCGGGCCCGACTTCGAGGACATGCCGCGCCGCGTGCCGGACACGACGCGCATCCGTGAGCGGCTAGGCTGGCGTCCCACGCGATCGCTGGACGACATCCTCCACCGCGTTATTGCCTCCCACAGGGCCTCCAACCCTGACGTGTGCGTCCCGTTGGCGTCCCCCTAGGAGTCCGACCGTGCGGATCCTCCACGTGATCACGCGCCTGGTCGACGGCGGCGCCGAACATAAGACCCTCCTGGAGTTGGAGGGGCTCCGCCGACAACACGAGTTTGCCCTGGCCGCCGGCCCCTTCCCGGCCGCCCGCACGTTCGAGCGCCTCCTCCACCTCGGCGTCCCCTTCATCGAGGTCCCGTCCCTGCGCCGATACGCGCCGTGGGCGGCACCGCTCGCCGTTGCCCAGTTGCGGCGCATAATCCGCAGCGGCGGCTACGACATCGTCCACACGCACAGCACGGAGGCCGGCATCATCGGCCGGTGGGCGGCGAAACGGGAAGAAGTGCGGCACATCGTGCACACGATTCACGGCTCCGAGTTCACCGAACCACATCCGTATCCCATCCGGCGGACTGCCTTAGCGCTTCACCGGCACTTGGCTCCCTACACGAGCCGATACTTCAGCAACGCGGACGTCCTGACTCGACGATGGCTCGCCGCCGGCGTGGGCAGGTCCGAACAGTACGTGCTCATCCGCAGCGCCGTCGACGTCCCCGAAGTCCAGCGGGCCACGACGGCGCCACTGGATGGGGACCCGGCCGTCGTGACCGCGTGCCGCCTCGTGCCGCAGAAGGGTTTGGAGGAACTCATCGAGGCCGTGCGGCGCCTCCAAGCCGGATGGCCGGGGCTACGGCTACACGTGGCGGGCGCCGGGCCGCGCCGCGCGCGACTCGAAAAGTTCGCAGCCCACGCCGGCGTGTCCGGCGCCGTCTCCTTCCTCGGCCACCGCACCGACCTGCCGAGCCTTCTTCGCTCCGCGGACGCATTCGTTCTGGCGTCGCACCGGGAGGGGACCCCGCGCGTCATCACGGAAGCCATGGCGGCCGGCTGCCCGGTCGTCGCCACCGATGTGGACGGCATCCCCGAGCAACTGGACGGGGGCAAGGCAGGGCTCCTCGTTCCCCCGGGCGACGCGGCGTCCTTGGCGGATGCGCTGCACGCCATCTTCACGGATCCTCCGGCGTCCGCTGCGCGGGCCGCGCTTGCCAAGGAACGGGCCCGTCTGTGGGACATCCCGCCCATGGTGGAGGCTCTCACGCACGCCT
>CAYVGY010000180.1:1372-4676 GCA_964451065.1 uncultured Halobacteriales archaeon | reverse complement strand
AAAGTTAAGGGCGTCGCCGAGCAGGGCCCGACGACGCCGGATTCGTTTAGACAGGGAAGAGAGAGGCGCGCAGAGCGCCTGCGTCGGGTGGTTCCAGCACGCTTCGGTGGCACGCCGTCGTCGGTTAGCCCTCCCAGGGAGCCGCAGGCGGTCGGGGTCCTGGCTCGGGCCCCCGGGGAGTCGGCCGTCGTAGGTCCATTTGTGTTCCTCCAAGGGCTCCAATCGACTCCCTATGCTCGGACGTCTTGGCCGGGCGGAGACTCCGCCGGCCGGGGTCGGTTCTTGCGCGGGTCACCAAACGCGCGCGTCGAGGCCGCACTCCATTCCAAACCGGATTGCGCATGCGGTCCGCGTCGACGGACGGGAATTCGGGAGCCCCGGTCCGCGCGAGTGCGGTCGACCCGCGGTGGATTCGTCCCGCCAGGCCGGACGCGAGGGCCCAAGCCACTCGCGTCGCTGCGCCGGCCGAGTCTTCCTCAACAAGGGTGCAGGGCCAAGGTGACGCTGCGTTGGCGACTGGAAACGTCCCCCCATGCCGGCGGCCCGTTCCTTCGGCGGCCCCTGGCGTGTTGGGCCGAAGAATGATCGCGCTTTCCCGACGTAGGAAGGACTCGGATTCAGGAGACAGGTCCATGGTTCACTCGGACTTTTCCCCTCAGCCAATTCCCAAGAGACCCGCCGGAGTCCAATTAACGATTCTCGTACAAGTTTCGAAACCACGGGCGTCTGGGGAAAGGGGCCTTATCGCGTGGTCGAGACTTGTGAAAGAAAGCTTGTAAACGAGGCCGAGAAGTGGCTGGGGTTAGGTGAGTCCGAACATGCGCAACACACTCGCCTGGGTGCTCAGCGCGACCCTTCTCGCGACCGGCGCCTTGGCCGCCATCGTGGCGGCCCAGGACGACGACGATCGGCGCCGCGTCGACGTGATGGCCGCGGGCACCGAGGCCCAAATGGAACTGGAACGCACGGACGACGCCGATGAGGAGAAGGTCGAGCTGCACTTCTCGACCACGGACGGCCTGATGCTCCTCAAGGCGTCCACGACCGACGATGAGACGGTACTGACGCGCGACCTGGAGGTCCAGCTCGGCCAACTCATCGAGTATCGAGACTCGGACGGAGACGGAGCCTACGACGACGGCGAGCCGATTGTCACGACGTGGCTCCTCTCGAGCGAGTCGCCGAACCGGTTCGACGTCGAACCGAGCGGCACCGTGGTATGGGACCCGTTGGTTGTGCGCGACGTCAGCGAAGGTTCGGTGCAAGGAAAGGAAGTGATTGCCCGCGCCAACCTCGCGCCCAGCGCGGGGATGGTCCCGCCGCTGCCCGTCCCCGTGGCCGAACTGGCGGCCTTCCAGATCTCCTTCGCCCTGTTCGGCGAGGCGGTCACCCACGAAGGCTCCGATCTCGCGCCCACGGACGTGAAGGTCGACCTGCTCTACGAGAACTACCCGTTCGGGGAAGAGTCGACCAAGCTCGGCCTCGTCTTCGACGCACGCGCCGAGGACCGGCTCGTCGACACGCCGCAGCTCGACGTCGTCGACGTGGAAGGCGTCGCCACCAGCGGTGACCTGGGCGACGCAAGCACCGCCCTCTCGTTCGCTTGGGCCACGGAAGCCCTTGTCGACAACGACACGCGCGACGTCAAGTCCACGGAACTCGAACGAGAAGAGTCGTCGCTGTCCAATGCGAGCGGCGACGAGCAAGAGATCCGCGAGACCCACGTCCTGGCGTACGCGCGCGGCGACAACATCAGCCATGACCCCGTGGCTGGCGCCCGGTTCTCCGAACTGGGCGACGCGGGCGGCATCAATTTGGGCGATGAGGCCGGCGCCGCCGGTACGGGCACGTTGACGGCGACCATCGTCGGCGTCCTCGTGGGTGCCGTCTTGTTGGTCGCGTTGGCCGCGTACCTCTACCGCCACCGCGGCCCCAAAGGCCGGCGCGCCACCGCCAGGTGAGCGTCGCACGCCCTTTTCTTCCCCCGGGTCCCGGCGACTCCGCCGGGACCCCCCTCTTCCCCCTCCACCGCCGGAAACCACATGGACCTTGCCGGCATACTATCCGCGACGAATCGTCAGGAATGAACGACATGCGCCCCCAACTACCTCAGCGATTGCCCATGCGTCTAGCCTGTTTGGCCGTCGCGCTCGTCTTGCTCCCCCCTCTCACCTTGGGGTCGGACGCCGCGGATGAGGCGTGACGCCACGAGCCTCGAACTGTCACGTTCCACGCCGACAATGAGGCCTTCCGGTTCTCCAGCGAGCGACAGACCCTCTTGGCCCACGACGTGTTCCAGGGCGAATTCCAGGCCAACGACGCCGTCCTACGCCTGTCGTTCGCCTCCTACGAGCCCGACGCGACGGCGTTCCGCGTCGAGCTCGGCTTCGTGGCCCTCCTCGAATTCCTCGACCAGGACGGCGACGGCCGGTACGGCCTCTCGGACACCGAGGTCCGGCGTTTCCCCCTCGAGAACCAGCCGGAATGGACCATCACGGAGGATTCCGCGCCTGCAGACGCCCACGCGGCCGTCGCGCGCCTACCGCTCGATGCCGGCGAAGCGCAGGGGGGAATCCTCGACCCCGAACCGCCGCCGCCCCCCGGCCTCCTCACGCTCCGGTTCGTGGTTGGCGGACGCGACCGTTCCGAGGCCGGCCAACTCCTAGCGCCGACCGACGTCGTGCTCGGACTGCAGGTCGAACGGTTCCCGTTCGCGGCCAACGAGAGCCGCCTCGCCTTGGAAACGCGCGTCGAGTCCTCCGTGGGCGTCCGTCCGACCGTCGACGGGCTCGAGGGCGCGGAAGGTCCCCACGGTTGGACCCTTCGCTGGGCCACCACGGCGGAACTCGACGGCCAAACCGATCCCGTCCACGTGAACGTCTTGGCCGACCCTCGGCTGCGCGACAGCGACGACCTCGACCGAACCGTCACCGTCGCCTACGGCTACGGGCAAGCGGACCTTCTGGTCTACGATCCCGTCCTGGGCGTTTCGCGGGTCCCCACGTCGGCCGAACCGGTCCTCGTGCCGGCGGCGCCGCCCGGCCACGTGGGCCTGTACACGGTCGGGGCCCTCGGCGCCGGGCTCATCATCGGGGGCACCGCGTGGAGCCGCGTCCGGCGACGAGCGTGGTGAGGAGGGGATTTGCGTGACCTCGCACCTGCAGAACCTGGCCGCGGCCGGGTTGGTCGTCGTCGCCCTGGCCCTTTTCGTCGTCGCCATGCGGGCCTGGGTCTACTCGCGAAGCCCCAAGGTCCTCGTCCTCGTGCTGGCCTTCGGCCTCATCGTGGCCAAGGCGGTCCTCTT
>CAYVGY010000180.1:0-1362 GCA_964451065.1 uncultured Halobacteriales archaeon | reverse complement strand
GCACTGTCTTGGGGGCGGTCGTGCCATGCGGCGTCCTCCGCCTCCCCCCCCGCCCCCCCCCCGCTCCGATAGGGACATTCCCTGCACGGACTTCCTGAGGTCAGGCATCGGGCTGACCCCCGCGGGCCTCATCGTGGCCAAGGCGGTCCTCTTGTCGGCGGCCCTTTTCCGTTGGCCGGATCCGGCGGAGCAGGTCTTCCTGCCGTCGATGCTTTTTGACTTGGCCGTCCTCGGGACCCTCTACTTCGCCGTGCTGACGCGGAGCCAAGCTTGATGCCCACGGACCCTCCGTCGCGGTCCCCGGCCACGCGACCCGTCGTGGTCCTCTTCCTGGTCGTCGCCGCCAGCGTGGATCGCCTGCTCGAGCTTCGCGCCCGGCGACGAATCTTCGACCACGTCAAGACGTTCCCCGGCCTCCACCTGCGCGAACTTGCGCGCCAGGTCGACCTGGACCCGAACCATGTCCGCTACCACGTGCGGTACCTCGAACAGCACGGCCTGGTCTCCGGGATACGGGAAGGCGGCTACGTGCGGTACTTTCCACGCGTCGTCGGCCCCGTCGGTTACCAGGACGTGTTGAGTCCGCGCGAAAAGGCCGCGCTCGCCGTGTTGCGGCGACCCGCGCCCCTCCGAATCGTCCTCGTACTCCTCGACCGGGAAACGGCCTCCGTGGGCGCGCTGGCCGCGGAGATCAACCTGGCTCACTCCACCGTGAACTACCACCTGCGCCGGATGGCGGCCGCCGGCGTCGTCGAGTTGCGTCGCAACGCCGGGGGCCGCAAGTACGCCTTGACCGACCCCGAGGCGGTCCTGGCCCAACTCGTGCGCCACCGGCCCCCCGACGCCCTCGTCCAGGGGTTCCTCGAGGCCTTCGAAGCGCTCGACCTGCCGTAACCCAAAGCGCAACCCAGATTTACCTGGGGCAACGCATCGGGCAGCGTGCGCCGCATGGACCGGGCCGGGGTTACGCCGGTCGTCGGTACCGTCCTCATGCTCGGCGTCGTCTTCGCGGCAGCCATCGTGGTCCTTCTCGTCGCCATGAATGCGCGACAGGACGCTGGCACCCCTCCAGCCGCGTACGCGTTCGCCGCCGATACGCAGGGCGGGTCGATCAAGGTCACGAAAGCGCCCGTCGGCGCGCTTTGGGAGGATCTGCGCGTGGACGGCTGCACGGGCGTCCCGACCGGCGGTGTGCACGCGTGCGACCTCGTCACAGGCTGCGCGGGGCACGTAGCCATCGTCGACATCGAGGCCAACACGCTCCTCGCGTCGTTCGATTTCCCACAGGCCACGACCACGTCGCCACCGTAATCGGCCCGCCGCCTTGAGAATTGGCGACCCGTTACCGCAACGAATCTAGCT
>CAYVGY010000179.1:0-4724 GCA_964451065.1 uncultured Halobacteriales archaeon | reverse complement strand
GTGCCCACGTTCCAGTTCACGTATCCAACTTCGTGGCCCCCGACGGGGATCGAGAACGCCAACAAGGTTGCCGCCCCGAGGCCCACAATCCGGAGCGTCGATCGAGAATTACCAGCCATCCTGCACAACCCCTACCGTCCGATTCCGCAACCGCTACTTAATGGCGCGGACGCAATCGTCGACGCAACCACGCTCCGCCACCCGTTGGGCGCGTCCGGGGCCCGCCTCCTGACGACACTCCTTCACGAATTGGAGCGCACCAAGAAGAACCGCGGCGTCGTCACGATGTGCATCGGCTTCGGCCAAGGCATCGCGACGCTCATCGAGCGGCCCCGACCGCCCCGCCCTTCACGCGCGGCCGCCCTGAATCTGGACTGCCACAAGCCGGCTTGCCTCCGGCCCATCCCCCGGATCGGAGTGACTCACGATGCCCGTCGTACCCCCCGTGTACAGGTGTTCTTGGGGGCCGCGGCTGCAGGGAGACGCGGCCGGGTTCCCGTTTGCCGGACCATGCACGAATACGACGGTTGGGGAATAACTCTCCCAGTTCACGCCGTCCCGTAGTTGGACACTCAAGCAGAAGTCCTGAATCGTCCGGCCTATGCACCCGTACTGGTCCACGTTGCAGACGGTGCCGCTGACGGGATACACCAAATCATCGCTAATGGAAAGGGAGGCCTCGCCGTAGCCGTTGGGGACGATGTGGCCGGGGCAAAACTTGGCGCCTCCGAATTGGCGCTCCTCCAGGCCGAGGAGCTGGTCAATCGCGTCGGGCGGACAGACGGAGCCCACCTGAGCCTCATCGAGGCCGGCCACGTACCGAATCGGGTGCGCTTCTCCAGAGGGAATCGAAGCGAGCAGGACCGCGAGGACAGTCAACACCACTAAGGCCCCGGGCCGGAAAGCACGTTGCATCGATGAGTTCTCCTTGTGCCGCGCGAGCCGCCGCGTTAGGATATCGTTATGGTAGAAATGGCCGGAACACGAATCAGGCGACTAGCGGTCCGCGCGACGTCCCCCGGCCTGGGACCGCCTTCCGGACCGCCCCGTGGCCCGGACGACGCTGGTGCGCGCCGCAAGCCGTCGGGGTTCCTCGCCCCTGGTTCGTCCACCACACCGTGCTATCGCTTAAGAACGGGGTGGAGACGGCCCCCAAACTCCGGCCCGTGTTATGCACAAAACTCCACAAGATTTAAGGTCCGCCTCGGGGGCATTCGGGTGTCATGCCGGGACCCCGGGAGCGTGCTCCCAGTCCCAGTCGGGCCTCTCCCCCCACGCTTGGGGCCCCACTCGGAACACGACCCAAGGCATTCCGCCGCCTAGCCGCAGGCCTCCTGGCCTTCGGGTTCCTCGTCACCCCCCTAGCTCTCGCGCAAGACCCTGAGGCCGCCGAGGAGTGGGTCGACGGTGAACTCCGGTTCACGCGCCCCGCGGACGCCCATGCCCGCGTGAACCTGGCCGACTCGTGGCGCATGCAATGGGCGCCGACCCTCACGGGCAACTCCGAATTCTCCAGCTTCGACTTCGGCGGGCGCAGCCTTCGCTACAACTACGTCGTGACGGCCGTCGGGGCGTACGCCTTGTCCACGCCCGCCGCGACCGAGGGCGAACTTGTGGCCCCCGAGTCCGGCGTCGGCAACCTCTACGACTTCACGACAGAACTCGTGATGGCAAGTGGCGGCCACGAAGTCGTGGCGTCCGGCACGGGCGCCCCGACGGACGAGGCCACGAGCCTCACCGACTGGAAGTTGAGCACGGTCGCGCCCGGCGCCACGAACCTTCAGCCGTCGCCCACGGGCGGCATGGACTCCCTGTACGGTCGACAGGTGCTCCTCGAATCCAAGGATGGCCACCTCAAGGCCCAGAACCTTACGGCGCTGCGGTTCTACGGGTACACCGTCACGTTCCATCACCGGGAGGGCATCACGCAGTTCCGCACCGGCGCATGGGACGAAGCCGTCGATGTGCCCGGTCCGGATTCCCGCGCCGCCGCCTTCCGCTACGCGCACAAGGAGGGCCAGCTCACCATCTACCCCGCCTCCAGCTTGCTCGAAGCGGAATCGGGCGACCGGCCCGTCCGCATCGTCGCGCCCGCCCTCGCCCTGGCCGGCATCGTCGACGGCAAGGAACTCAGCGGGAACCTCACCCGCACCCATGACGAGATCCTCTTCTCGGAGCAGGATGTCCACCTCGAAGGCCGCTTCCTCTTCGAGGCCACGCAGCACGAAGGCTCCGCGACGCCCCACCGACTCCACGTGACCGGCCTCATGGCCGACTACCAGATCGGCGACCAAGCCGACGACGCCGTGGCCGCCCCCGGATTCCCCTTGCCGGCCGCAGCCGCCGTCGCGGCGGGCGCCGGCCTCCTCACGCTCCTTCTCGTGGCCTGGTGGCGCGGCTGGCTCCTGGCCCCCGTGGCCGCGCTCTTTGCCCGCCTCACCAAGGGCGATATGGACCGCTCCGAGGTCCGCCAACGCCTCCTCGACGTGATCATGCGCGACCCGGGCATCGCCATGCGCGAAGCCGCCGGCAAGACCGGCTGCGGCTGGGGCACCGTCGTCTACCACGTCTCGGTCCTCCAGAAACTCGGCTACATCGAGGTCAAGCGCGTCGGGCTCCGCCAATGCCTCTTCGAGAACCACGGCCGGTACGGGCGCGTCGAGAAACTCGCCCGCGGCCTCATCCGGCAGTCCAGCGTCCACCAGCTCCTTCTCGCCCTCGATACTCAGCAGGGCATCACGCAGCAAGGGCTCGCCGAGCGCAGCGGCCTCTCCCAGCCTCAAGTCAGCAGGCTCCTGACGCAACTGCGCGAGGCCGGCCTCATCGAGGGCGGCGGACACGCCGGCCCCGCCCGCCTCACGGACCTCAGCCGCGGCCTCCTCCGCGAAGCGGTGGCCGTCGGCGGATAAGCCGCAACGGGCCCTTCTCCCGTTATGCGCCCAGTATCCAAAATTCCCTAATTATCTGCACGACTCCGCTGGTTTGCAACCAGCCCTCCAACGACCCTCAAGTACCACGCCTTCCGGCGCGGTGCGGAGGGCCGACGGAGGTTGTCGCGCGGGCGACAGCGGGTGGACCTCGTGCCAACCAACCCCCTGCCAAACATCCCCGGCTCTTCTGCCGTTCGGACCCTCTCCAACGCCGATACCCGGTTCTCGACGCGGCTCCTGGCCCTCCTCGCCCTCGTCCCGACCCTACTCCTTCCTACGACCGCCGCCATCGACGCCCCCCTCGACCTCCCCGTCGCCCTCGCGCCCGAAGAAGTCCCGCTCGGCGGGGGGCCGGACGAGCCCGGCCGCATGATCGGCCTGGAGTATCTCCGAGGCCTCCCAGACCACGCCGGCGACGAGGACTACATCCGGACGACCGTCCTGGCCCAACTCGAACAGCAAGGAGTCTTGGGTGCCGGCGCGGCCGACGCGAACGCCGCCGGCGGGTCCCCGCCCACCCGTTACCGCCGAGACGCGTACCTGTTCTGTGACGTGAACGGCGACGGTGCCCAGGAGATGCTCCTGCAGGACTTCAGCGGGTCGCTGACCTACCTGTTCCTCCGCGACGGCGCCACCGGCAAGTACGTCCCCAACTGGGCGGTCAACAACGAGTACTACCTCACACCCGCCCAACTCAGCAACACGCCCCTGGGACCCCTGTACCCGGACCGGGCCGGCTACGCCGACCCCCAACCGCGACCCAACCTCGCCGCCACCGTGGACCTTGACGGCGACGGCGTCTGCGACGTCCTCACCCTCTCGATACGGTTCGGGCTCACCATCCCTCTCGGCGTCGGTTTCCACAAGGAATGGACCACCGACATCACGGCCCGCTCCGGCGTGACCGGCCGCGTCCTTTGGAAGCGGCCCTTCGAAGGCAGCATGACGTTTACTCTGGTGAACGTCCAGGGCGTCCTGCTGGAAGTCAACACCCAGATTTTCAACCTTCCCACCGGCTTCACCTACTTCAACGCGTCCAGCGGCCCCAAGTACTCCATCAAGCTCTCCGACGTCGAGTTCCACTTCTACCAGGACGCCACCACCGGCCTCTACGTCTATGACGAACGCCTGAGCGACCACGTCTACTACAGCCAGGCCACGCGGCCGGGAACCGTCGACAAATGGCGCCGCGACCTCCTCTTCAACGAGAACGTGGGCGTCTCCAACTACACGTGGATCACCGGCGCCGCCCAACTGGGCGGCGGCGACGCGGACCCCGAGATTGTCCTCGACCAATACTACGTCCTTACGCCGCGCGGCAACATGCAGATGGACAACCCCACGACCGGCAGGCCCCTCTACCGGTGGGGCCGCGGCATGAGCGTCGTCGCCCTCGACGGCCAAAACGGCGCCGACCTCTGGCGCACGCTCGTCATGCAACAGCTCCCCCTCCACGCCAACCTCGACTCCGAGGAACAATACCAGGTCCTCCTCTGGACCCACGCCAAGATCCTGGGCGACCTCGACGCGGACGGCGTGCCCGAAATCGCCGCCCTCTGGCTCGCCCGCGAAGCCGGCGAAGACGGCACGCCCGACGGCGCCATGCGGACCCACCTGCGACCCCTCTCCGGCGCCGACGGCCACCACTTCTGGAACGTCGACCCCCTCCAGAGCGACCCCCACCAGTACCGCGGCTGGGGCTTCGTGAGCGACCTCAACCCCGACCCGACCACCTCCGTCCCCCTCATCGCGATCGGGACCGTCGACCTCCCCCTGGCCGTCGACATCCCCCCC
>CAYVGY010000178.1:0-4801 GCA_964451065.1 uncultured Halobacteriales archaeon | reverse complement strand
CCGGTGGCGTTGACCACGGCGCGCGCGCGCACCTCGTGCTCGCGGCCGTCCTCCTCAAACTCGGAAGCTACGGCCTCCTCCGCGTCAGCCTCCCCACGCTCCCCGTCGGCACCGACGCCTGGGTGTGGCCCATGGCCATCCTCGGCCTCGTCAGCCTCGTCTACGGCGCGTTCCTCGCGCTGGCCCAGAACGACCTCAAGTCCATGATCGCCTACAGCTCCATCAGCCACATGGGCGCCGCCCTCCTCGGCATCGCCACCCTCACAACGATCGGCATCACGGGCGCCATCTACATGATGCTCGCCCACGGCCTCATCAGCGCGATGCTCTTCATGAGCGCCGGCGTCGTCCAACACCACGCCGGCACCCGCCTCATCAACAAACTCGGCGGCCTGGCCAACGGCAGCGTCATGCCGATCGCCAGCGGCATCACCCTCTTCGCCTACCTCGCCAGCCTCGGCCTGCCCGGCCTCGCGGGCTTCGTCGCCGAACTCACCATCTTCATCGGCGTCTTCGAAAAGTTCGGCTGGCTCGCCATCCCCGCCGTCGCCACCCTCCTCGTCACGGCCGGCTACTACCTCTACGCGTTCCAACGCGCCTACCATGGACCCGCGCGACCCGACGTTCACGTCCACGGCGACATCAGCTGGTACGAATACGCGCCCATGCTCCTCCTCGCCTTCCTCACGACGATTTTCGGCGTCTGGCCCGCCCTCGTCTCCGATTCCATGGGCGTCGCGAGCGAAGCGCTCCTCGCCCTCATGGGGGTGCCGTAGGTGGCCGACCTCGCCAACGGGTGGCCCCTCCTGTTGCCCGAGCTCCTGCTTCTGGCAGGCGCTCTGCTCATCCCGTTCCTCCCCGTCCAGGCCGGAAGCCGGCTGCGGAGCCAGGTCACGACCACGATCCTGGCCCTCACCTTCGCCACGATCGTCTGGATGCTCGTCGACGACCCGTACGGCTTCTTCGAGCTATACCCCGACCTGGCAAAAGATCCCGTCCTCTACGGCGTCCTGGAAGTCACCAGCTTCGCCCTCTTCTTCAAACTCGTCTTTGCCGCCGTCGCTCTCCTCACGTGCGTCGTGAGCAGCGACTACTTGGCCGAGCGGAAGCAGGGCGCGGAATATTACGCCCTCCTCCTCACGGCGACGCTCGGCATGCTCATCGTGGCCGGCGCCCGCGACCTCATCACGCTCTTCGTCGGCCTCGAGACCGCCGCCCTCTCCAGCTACACGCTCGCCGGCTACCGCCGCCGCGAGGCCGGACCCGCGGAAGCCGTCACCAAATTCTTCATCATCGGCGCCCTCAGCGCCGCCCTCACCCTCTACGGCATCAGCCTCGTCTACGCGATTGCCGGCACCGTCGACATCTACGCTCTGGCCGACGCGATCAACGACGCCGACGTGGGGCGCGCCCCGCTTCTGCTGGCCGTCGCCTTCCTCGTGGCCGGATTCGGATTCAAGGTCACCACCGTGCCGTTCCACATGTGGGCGCCCGACGTGTACCAAGGCGCCCCCGACCCGGTCAGCGGTCTCCTCTCCGGCGGGAGCAAGAAGATGGGCTTCGCCGCGTTCTTCAAGGTCTTCTTCGTCGCCCTCGTCGCCGTCAAGTTCGAATGGAGCATCTTGGTCGGAATCCTCGCCGTGCTCACCATGACCGTTGGGAACCTCGCCGCACTCCAACAGACCAGCCTCAAACGCCTCCTCGCCTGGAGCTCCATCGCCCAAGCCGGGTACATCCTCATCGCGATCCCCGTCGGAACCGAGTTCGCGCTCACCGGCGGCCTCTTCCACGTCCTCACGCACTCGCTCATGAAAGGCGGCGCCTTCGCCCTCGTCGCCATCCTGGCGGCCCGCGGCATCGGCGACAGCATCGACGGCTACCGCGGCCTCCACCGCCGCGAACCCCTCATGGCCGCCACACTCGCGCTCCTCATGCTCAGCATGGCCGGCATCCCGCCGCTGGCTGGGTTCGCCAGCAAGTTCGTTCTCTTCGGGGGAGCCATCCAAGCCGGGGTCGCGGACGACAACAACTGGTTCCTCTTTCTGGCCATCGCGGGCATCGTCAATAGCGCTCTCAGCCTGTTTTACTACGCGCGTGTCCTCCGCGTCGTCTACCTGGATGAGCCCGAAGAATTGCCGACGCGCATGCGCCTCCCGCTACCGGCCACGGCCACCATGGCGGTCGTGCTCCTCCTCGTGGTCGTCATCGGTGTCTGGCCCCAGCCGTTCATCGAGCTGAGCCGCACCGCCGCCGAGAGCCTCCTGACAGCCGTCCCCTAGGACGCCATCAACGGTGCGGGCCGGGCCGAGGCCGGACGTAGGTTCGCCACGCTTTCCCGAACTCCTCGAACGCGACGAAGCGTGCCCGCTGTCGGAAGATGAGCAAGATACAGAGGGCGAAGTAGACGAACACGAACCACTCCCGGACGTATTCCTGCGTCTCGAACGGCGAGAACGCCAGTTGAGGAAGGTTCGCGTGGATCCATGGATCGACGAGCGGGTCGAAGACCTGCAAGGCCCAGAGCCAGAGGAGTGCGTGCGCTTCCCACCGCTCGAAGCGAAGGTTCATGAGGATGAGTGCCGCGAAGAAGCCCTGCATGGCCGTGAGCAGGATCTCGATGCGTTGCACCTTCGAGAACGCGATCTCCCATTGGGGCGCGCCGACGGTGGACGTCCCGAACGCGTAGGCGAGCGGGATCATCGCGATGAGGAGCGTCCATTGGTTGATCTTGCTGGAGATGGCGTTGGTGAGGCCCAATTGCGCGCGTCCCGTGCGGCCCCAGTAGAAGATGGTGACGAACTCGGGGAACTCGCTGAGGAAGGGCGCCAGCCACTGGAAAAGGAAGTAGGCGCTGAGTCCCAGGACTGCGCCGAGTTCGATCGTGTTGTGGTAAAAAGGCTCGACGCTGACGAAGAGCAACGTTCCGCCCACGGCGAAGAGCGCCAGAATGGCCAGCTTTTGGCGTGCGACGCTCCAGGTCCGGATGGTCCGGGGCACGAGCGGCAGTTCGGCCTGCGTATGGTCTTCGGAGGGAAGCCGGTAGACGGCGAACAGGTACGTGAGGTAGATGCCGACGAGGATGACCGTATCGAGGGGCGTGAGCCGACCCCGAAGCGGGATGAGGAGCGAATAGACGGTCGCGATGAGCAGGAAGACGACCTCGATGCTGCTCTCGCGGGGCAGTTCGATGTGGCTGATGCGTTGCTGGCGCTTTCGGGCGCGCCACGCGGCGAGGAAGAACGTCATGGGGACGAAGAGGCCGACGATGAGCCGGTTGGCGCCCGTGAAGTTGGCGGTGACGAACTCGAGGCCGGCGGCGTCCTTGCCGGCGTTCACCGTGATGACGGCCTCGACCGCGAACTCCGGGAGGACCTGGAGGAGCGCGAGGATGGCGAAGGCGAACCCCCGGGAGAGGAAGAACGCGGCGACCTCGGTGGCCCACGCGATGAAGAGGCTGGCGGAGAGGACGCCGCCCATGGGCCAGAGGTGCTCGTACCACTTGACGGCCATGGGCGTCGACGTTCGACATCCGGCGCCCGGGAAAACCTTTGGGTTTTGCGTTGGCGTCCGCTCGGGGACTCGGGGCTGGAGGGCGCGGCGGTCTCCCCTAGACGATGCCGCGGTGCCGGACGGCGTCGGCCACGCGTTGGACGGCGACGGCGTAGGCGCCCATGCGCATGTGCACGTCGTGCTTCTGCGCCGCCTGGTAGGTGGCGTGGAAGGCCTTGGTGAGCTTGTCGTCGAGGCGCCGGTGGACTTCGGCTTCGTCCCAGTAGAGGCCCGTCACGTTCTGGACCCACTCGAAGTAGCTCACGGTCACGCCTCCCGCGTTGGCCAGGAAGTCGGGCAGCACGAGGACGCCGTTCTTCTTGAGGATCTCGTCCGCGTCGGGCGTGGTGGGGCCGTTGGCGAGTTCGAGGACGATCTTGGCCTTGACCTTGGCGGCGTTGGCCTTCGTGATTTGGTTCTCGAGGGCGGCCGGCACGAGGACGTCGACCTGGAGCGTGAGGAGCTCGGCGTTGGTGATCTCCTTGGCGCCGGGGAAGCCCTTGAGGCTGCCCTTCTTCTCCTTGTGTTGGAAGGCCTTCTCGGGGTCGAGGCCTTTCTCGTTGTAGATGGCCGCCTGGGAATCGGAGAGGGCGACGACCTTGGCGCCGTAGAGTTCGCGCACGAGTTTGGCGGCGAAGTAGCCGGCGTTCCCGTAGCCCTGGATGGCGACGGTGGCCTTGCTGAGGTCGAGTTTCTTGGTCTTGGCGGCCTCGCGCAGGACGAACATGCCGCCGCGGGCCGTGGCGTCGCCGCGGCCGACGCTGCCCCACAGGCCGAGGGGCTTGCCGGTGATGAAGCCGGGGACGTTGTAGCCGCGGATCGTGCTGAGTTCGTCCATCATCCAGCCCATGATCTGGGGCGTGGTGTAGACGTCGGGGGCGGGGACGTCCTTCTCGGGGCCGACGATCTGGGCCACGGCGCGGACCCAGCCGCGGGAGAGGCGTTCGAGTTCGCCCTTGCTCATCTTCTTGGGGTCGCAGATGACGCCGCCCTTGCCGCCGCCGAGCGGGAGGTCCGCGAGGGCGCATTTCCAGGTCATCCACGCCGCGAGGGCGCGGACGGTGTCCGCGGTCTCTTCGGGGTGGAACCGGATGCCGCCCTTGGCGGGCCCGCGGGCGTCGTTGTACTGGCACCGGAAGCCGGTGAAGGTCTTGGTGGTGCCGTCGTCCATCTTGACGGGGATGCGGACGCTGAGCATCCGCTGCGGCTCGCGCAGGTACTGGTGGACGGCCGGGTCCAGTTTCATGATGCC
>CAYVGY010000177.1:0-4808 GCA_964451065.1 uncultured Halobacteriales archaeon | reverse complement strand
ACCGGCAAGGTCGGGTTCACCAGCTGGCACGACTTCGGCCTCCAGGACGCCCAGGTCCTGCGCATCCAAGGCGGCTACGTCCGGTCCTTCCGTTCCACGCCCCAGTACACGTTCGACGAGAAAGCCACCATCGAGGTCCTCCCCGACGATCGCCTCCCAGCCGCCAACCAGATTGAGCGCGTCGGCCCGCTTGCCCTTGCTGAACTCTACACCGGCGCGGGCGCCCAGGACGTCACCGTCGAGGCCACGCTCCTCGAAGTGCGCCCCGGCTCCGGCCTGGTTCAGCGCTGCCCCGATTGCAAACGCGTCCTCCAGAATGACGAATGCCGGACGCACGGGAAGCAGACCGGAGTCACGGACCTCCGGATCAAGGCCGTCCTCGACGACGGAACCGGCGCCGTGAACGCCGTCCTGGGCCGCGAAACCACGGAGCAGCTCTTCGGCAAGACCCTCGACGAATGCGTCCAGATCGCGAAGACGGCCAACACGCCCGGCGCCGTCGAAGGCGAACTGCGCGCCAAACTCGTGGGACGGCCCCTGCGGGCCCGCGGGAACGTCGTCGTCGACGACTTCGGACCGACGCTCTTGGTTCATGAGGCGGCCCTCCTCCATCGGGACCTGGCGGCCGCGGCCGAAGCCCTCCTGGCCGAGCTCGAGGAGGCGGCCTGAATGGCGACCCCCGGCGCCCGGCGGGAAGTGGCCCACAGGCTCTTTGCCGCCGAGTTCAACGCGAGCCGTTTCGAGATCAAGGGCTCCGCTGACGAACGGAGCCCTGGCTACGTCGTGACCCCGCTTGGGGCCAAGGCCAACCGCCTCCTGCTCGTCGGGGTCCTGACCGACGTCGAAAGCGTCGGCGACTCGGGCGAGGTCCAGCGAGCGCGCGTGAGCGACCCGACGGGCCTCTTCACGATCTATGCCGGCCGCTACCAGCCCGAAGCCGTGGCAGCGCTCGCCGCCCTCCAACCCCCCCAGTACGTGGCGGTGGTCGGCAAGGCCCGCACCTACGAGCCCGAACCGGGACGCATCCTCACGTCGATCCGCCCCGAATCCATCACGGTGGTCGACGCCGCCACCCGGGACCACTGGCTCGTCGAGACGGCGCGCCTCACCCAGGCTCGCTTGCGTGCGATGAAGCAGGCGGCGGGACTCGACAAGCCCACGCCGCAGAACCTGGAGAAGCTCGGCGTGCCGCCCCACGTCGCGGACGGTGTCCTCCTGGCGCACGACAACTATCAGGGCGACGTCGACTTCGACTTCTTCGAGCGCATGCTGCGCGACGCCGTCGCCACCGTCCTCGAGGACACGGGGCTCGCCAAGCCCCTGGCCGCTGCGCCGCCCATCCTGGCCGCGACGGCGCCCAAACCAGCGGGTCCCGGCAACGAGGTGGAGACGAAGGTCCTCACCATCATCCAGTCCCTGGCCACCTCCGACGACAAGGGGGCCCAGTGGGACAAGATCGTCGCCGAGGGACAGAAGGAGAAGATCACGGAATACCAGGTCGAAGAGGCCCTCAACGCGCTCATGGACAAGGGCGTCGTCTACGAGCCCATCCTGGGCCGGCTCAAGATGACCTAGCCGTCCCGATGGTCCCCGTGGCCGTTGCCGCCCTGGCCCTGGAGGCCTTCCTGGAGCTGGAGCGTGTACTCGCCCGTCTTGAGCTGGGCGGCCTCCTCCGAAGGGATGGCCTCCACACGCGCCTTCTCGTGCACGAGCGCGCTGTTGCCGTAGGGGTCCTCCAGGATGAACGTGAACGCGAATCTGCCGGAGCGCGCCGATGCGAGTTGGGCCAGCCGTTCCTCGCACGCCTGCTTCACGTCCTGAGTTTCGGCGTCCCGCAGCAGCTGGGCGACGACCGCCTCGACCCGCACGAGGACGCCTTCGATGTTGCTCACATAGGCGTCGCTGGCGGGGCCCGGCTCGATGAGGACGCCCAACTCGGGGATCCGTATCGTGCCGCTCGTGCTTCGGACCACACGCACATTCAGGTCCTCCTCCTTCGACGCCTCGTAGGTGAAGCGCAACGGTTCGCGCGTCCGGCCGAGGAAAAAATCGGTGTGCCGGAACCCGCACGCCTCGCAAGAAAAGACGAGTTGCGAGGACGGGCCGAAGTGGGGGATGTCCAAGTCGGTCGACGTGTACTCGAGACGCGGTTCCCCGCAGGCGGGACACGGCGCTTGGAGCCGCATGCGGCGGGTCGCCATGGAGGCCCCGCCGATGAAGGTGACCCTAGTAAAGTTGACGCTCGCGGCGGCGTTGGATGGGGACCCACGTCGGGAAGCGACGCTAGGCGTTGGGGGTCTTGAGCTTCAGCCGGTCGATCTTGACGCCCGTGGGCGTGACCAGGAGGAGGTTCTTGCCGAAGCCGGCAATGTCGCCGCCGACGTCGGTCACGGTGGCCTTGAGTTCGTTCGTGGCGCGGCGCAGCGTGACCTCGTCCTCGACGATGCCGGAGAAGTCCAGCATGAGCATGTTGCCCTTGTACACGTAATCGAGGAAACCGCGAAGCTCTTCCAGCTTCGTCAAGTCCGCCACCTTCACGTACATGGTGGCCGCGGTCTCGGCGGGCTTCGTCTCCTGCAAGTACTCGCCGAGGTCGATGTAGTCGGTGTCCTTCGAGCGTCGACCGTTAAAGAGTTTGCCTAGTCCCAAGGGTCCCATCCCCGGTTAAGGCCTACACGAGTCCCCGTTCATAAAAGGGTGTTGCTTTGCTTCCGTGGCGGGCGCGGCCTACGCGCTTTCCTCCGTGGCGGGCTCTTCTTGTCCCCACGACCAGACCTTGTCGCCCACGTAGAAGAGCGTCCGGACCTGCTTGCCTTTCGTCTTGGCCTTGAGCACCGACGCTTCGTTCATGGCGATGCCCACCGCGAGCGGTTTGCCGTGCCGCTCCTCCCGGACCCACGCCCAGTCGTCCGCCTTGAGGTCCGGGTCGGCGTCGGTGATGCCGGGGCCCATCACGTCGGCCCCGTTCGTGACGAATCGAACGGCTCCCATGTCGACCGTGATGTAGCGCTTGGTGGCCGGCCATTTGAGGAGTCCTCGGGGCGTCAGGAAGGCCCTGTCGCCTTCCACGACGCCGACGATCTCGTTGTGGAGGAGCAGGAACGTACGGTCGGCGCCCTCGGCGAGTTCCATCGGGTCCTCGGGCGTGAACATGGTCTGCGCCCCAAGCAGGCCCTTCAGTCGCGCGGCCAGGTCGTCGATCTCCTTGCGCCGCAGACGCGCCCGGTTCCGTAGGCGGAACTCCACGGCGACCCCAGCGGACGCCCGTTTATGCGGGTTCCGCCGCCTGATTCGATGCTCGTCCAGATTCCTGTAGGAATATTCGAGTCCTGCTCGTCATTCCCGCGACGAGGGGCGCGACGGAGGTTATTTGGCCGCGGAGGAACTCGGCTCGAACCTAGTGACGCGTTCTGGAATTCCATTCTCTCGGCGGCTGCGGCAGAACCCGGTTCTCGTCGAGGTCATCCCGCCCCGGGTCGGCGCCAGCCCGGCGCAAATCGACCAGGCCCTGGAACTCGTGGGCCATCTTCTCGACCAGACGCGGCCGGACGCGGTGAATGTCCCGGAGATTATCGGCTCCGCCTTCCAAAGCATGGACGCGCTTGATTTCGGAACGCGGATCCACGACCGGTTCCTGGTGGATGTCGTGGTCAACAAAGTCGTGGTCCATCAACCGCGGGACGCCTTCCAGGCGTGGGCCGACCGGGTCGTCGCGTCCGACCTCGCCTCCGTCATTCTTGTGGGAGGCGAGCGCAGCGGGATCTACTACCCCGGTCCCAGTGTGCGCGAAGCCAATCAGATCATGCGCGAGCGCGCCATCGACGGCGGACGCACCGACTTGCCCGTGGGCAACGTTTCCATCCCGTCCCGACCCAACGAGGCCGTCCGCATGCTCGAAAAGGCGCGCCATGGCTGCGACTACTTCACGAGCCAGATCGTCTACGATTTTCCGTCGGCCAACGCCCACTTGCAGGCGTTCGACGACGTGTGCCAACTGGGCGGTCTGTCCCCGCCGCCCGTGCTTTACGCGTTCAGCCCCGTCGAAACGCAGCAGGACATCCTGTTCCTTCGCTACCTCGGAGTGAACATTCCGCCCGACGTCGAACGGGACCTCCTGGCGCCCAATGGCAAGCCGGCCGGTGCGTCCCTCCGCATCATCGAGTCCCTTTGGACGCGGCTCTTGGAGGCCGCCAAGGCACGCGATGTCCGGGTGCCGCTTGGCGTCATCGCCGAGACCGTGTTCCGCCACAACGTGGGGGCCGTGGCCGACCTCGTCAACATCCTGAGGTCCGGTCTGACGGGCGCAGAGAACCCCGGCCCCGCCTCTGCCCGCATCCCCGCCTGATCGGGACGGAGGATTCTTACCACGCCCGGACCTGCCCGCCATCGTGAAGTGTGTCATCCTGGCGGCGGGTGAAGGCAAGCGGATGCGCCCCCTGACCCTCCACCGGCCCAAGGTCATGTTGCCGGTGGCTGGAAAGCCCATTCTCGAACACCTCCTGGACCGGGCGCTCGAGGCCGGGTACGACGAGTTCTTGTTCATCACCCATTTCCAGGCCGACGCTGTTCGCAAGCACTTCGGCAACGGCCGCGCGTGGAGGACCAAGATCGAATACGTGGACCAGGGCGCCGCGGGCGGAACCGGCCACGCGGTGGCGGCGCTCCGCGGGCGATTCCGACGACCCTTCACGCTGCTCTACGGCGACGCGCTGTTCGGCGTGAAGGACCTGCGCAAGCTCCGCGACGAGGACGGCCCGACCCTCGCGGCCAAACCGAGCAGGAGCCCGAACACGATGAGCGACGTCGCG
>CAYVGY010000176.1:0-4822 GCA_964451065.1 uncultured Halobacteriales archaeon | reverse complement strand
CCGCCCAGAGCTTCACGCGAAATCCCGACACGATGAGCTGCTGCATTGTCTAGGAGAAGGCCATGCAAGACGAACCCCAACCAGCCTCGAACCCGGTCCCTCCGACCTCGAGCCCCCGGCCCCGCGGGCGGCCCCGATCCTGGATGACGTGGGGCGCCCTGGCCACGTTTTGCGTCTCTTGCCTCCCGCTTCTGCTCACGAGTTTCGTCGCCGCGGGCGCCCTCCTCGGCCTCGGGACTCTTCGCCTCGTCGAAACGCCGGTGGACCCGGTCCTTGATGTCCTCGAAATCCCGCTCTTCCTGGCGTCGGTGGGCATCATCGGCTGGGCGACCTGGAAAGGGCCGCGCCCCGCCTTCGCCCTCGCCATGGCGGGCGGCCTCCTCGCCTTGACCGGTCTGCTCATCATGCCGCACGGCGGGGCCGACGACCACGAGGCTTCCGGCCACGGCGCGGTCGGTCTGTCTTCCCAGGTCTCGTTGACGCTATCCATCATCGCGTTCGGCCTGGGCTTGGTCCTGGTCGCCGGCGGACTGGTCTCGCACGCGCGTCACGCCCGGCGCGGCCTCGGCGGCCCAGCAGGTTCGGTTTCGCGGACCAAGTCGCCGCCTTCTCACCGCGACGTCAAGTAGGCACCACCCATCCGAGGGACCTGGAGGAACTTGCGTTTGAAAAACCCTCAAGCGAACGTGGAGCAAATCCTGCAAGCGTGGCGGGACCTTCGGGCCCGCATTCCACCGGACGCGACCCGGCTGCGCTGGTTCGCCTTCGACCAGCTTGCGGCCGGTAGAACCCCGACCCTGGAAGAGGCGGCACGGCACCTGACGATGAGCCGGGAACAGGTCGAAGCGGCGGCGCAAACCATGGTGCGGTGGGGCTTGATGACGATCGATGAGCCCGGGATTATCACGGGTTCCATGGGTCTCACCGTCGAACCGACGGAATACGAGTTCCAGCTAAACGGTCGGGCACTCCACACGTGGTGCGCCCTGGATGCTGTGGGCATCGCGGCGGGATTGCAAGCCGACGCCGCCATCCACGTCAAGGCCAAGGCGGACGTGCAGATGCGCGCCGGCCGCATCGTGGCGGCGCAGCCCTCCGACCTCCGCATAAGCTTGCCGCATCCCCAACTGGATCGGGCCATCCGCCAAACCGTCTGCCCGACCATCTGCTTCCGACGAGGCCCAGGCCCGCTTCACGACGGCGTCGCCTACTTGACGTTGGACGAGGCCACGGCATTGGGGCGCCAGCTCTGGAGCCGGGAGAGGGAAACCTAGTGAGCGCAACGGTTAGTACTTGTAGGCGGCTGAAACGTTCTCCAATTCTACCCCCAAACCGAGAACCACGCGGTTGACGAAGTTGAAGTAGGCCGCCGTGAGCGTCGCCGTCAGGATTTCCTCATCGCCAAGGCCAGCCTCTCGAAGCCGCTGAACATCCGCCTCCCCGACGGCGTTCGGGTTCAACGTAAGCTGAACGGCGTGCGCGACGAGCGCCTGTTCGCGGCGGGTTAACCGTTCGCTGCGGCCGCGGGCTCGTAGATCCTCCACGACGGCTTGGTCCTTCTGGTGTCGCGACAGGGCGTCGGCGTGGTGGCTGACACAGTAGGCGCACTGGTTGGCGTGCGAGACGGTGACCGCGACGGTCTCGCGTTCTCGGCGCGAAAGCCCGGAGGCGCCGAACATGACGCTCACGTAGAAGTCGATGTGGGCTTCCATCGTTGGAGCGTTCAACGAGTGGATGGCGTGGACATTGGCGATGGCGCCGCGCCGTTGCCGGACCCGCTCGTACACGGCCTTGAGTTCGTCCGTCGCCTCGGACGGGGGAATCACGCGGATGTACGCCACAGTGTCACGTCCCCTGGAGCATGAGCCGGCCCATCGGCGTGAGGCGGATCACGAGCCGCCCCTGGTGGGCCCGGTCCACTTCGATGAGGCCCAGTTCTTCGAGTCCCTTGGAGTCTCGGCCGCCGCGCACATGGTACGACAGGAGGCTCTTGTCGACGGTGCTCGCCTCGACGAGTTCTTGGAGGCTTCCGGCTTCGCCCCCGTTCTTGTCCAGCGCCCTCAGGATGCGAATCTTGGGTTCGCTGATGAGTTCCGCGTAGCTGAACTTGAGGACGGGAAGCGCGAAGCAAGTGTCGTTCTCGACGCCGATGGCCTTGATGCCGTTCACGAACGCGGCGCTGAGGGCGGCGCAGGAGAGCATCTTGTCGCCGCTGGACACGTTGATCATGACCTCGTCGTACTTGGGCCGTTGCTCCTGGACGATCCGCGTCACGGTCCGCAAGGTGTCGATGAGGACGTTGTTGCCAATCGGCACCAGCTCGACCGGCAGTTTGAGGACGGACAGTTTCCGCTGGACGTCGCGGGCCTGCCGCTCGAAATTCTTCGTGTGCAGGAGCGTGAGTTTGGCCACCGGATATTCGCGAACGCCGACCATGATGGGGTCGGAATCGTCGCCGACGGTGGCTAGTTGCAACAGCTTGACCATGGGAGACCGCGCCCTTTCATCTCTCCAACGGTTGAAGGGATTCTTCACCCTCTGTTTCAACAGTTGGATGTTTCCTTCAACCGTTGGTGGGGGTTTATAGATACCCGGCGCCGCGTTGGATGGTTCGACGCGCTTCTGCGCCCGACGGCGGCAGCGCGCCGAGGAGGAAACACCATGTTCAAGCCAACGCTCGTCGCATTCCTGCTGGCCGGACTCGCCCTGGCCGGTTGTACCACCAAGGAAGATTCGGACTCCGCCACGGACGTGGCGAGTCAACTGCACGCAGCCTACAAGGATCAACCCTTCAAGGGGGGCCAGGAGACGCCCGACCACGAGTGGTCGTTCGTCGACGCGGCCAAGACCCACATCAGCTTCCTCCACTGGATGGAACACGACGGAAGCCACGACGCGGAGACCGCCACGGAGCTTTTCGCCACCGGCGACGGCTTCAAAGGAACCTGGTGCAAGGGCGACAGCGGCGTGACGGACGAGCAGATCTCGGCCGGCTACGTCCACTTCCACAAGGAATCTTCGCCCAACTGGGACGCTGGCCACGGCGCTACCGACAAGAACCAGGTCGGTTACTGGCTCCGCCACGTGGCCGCGAAGGGCGGCGTCGAAATGATGCCCGGCGTCGTCTCCAAGGCGGGCCAGGTCTACCCCCTCATGCCCTCCACGTCGAACCTCCCCGAGTGTGAGGGGGGCGTGGATGACGGCTTGGCGGAGCAGCTCCACGCCGCCTACAACGACCAGCCTTTCACGGGCGGCCAGGACACGCCGGACCACGAGTGGAGCTTTATTGACGCGACCCGCAACCGGATCACGTTCCTCCACTGGATGGGGCACGGCGGGAGCCACGATGCCGAGACCGCGACCGAGCTGTTCGCAACCGGCGACGGTTTCAAGGGCACGTGGTGCCTGGGAACGGGTGGCATCACGCAGGCCCAGATTGACGCTGGCTACGTCCACTTCCACAAGGAATCCTCGGCCAACTGGGACGCGGGCCATGGGGGAACCGACAAGGCCCAAGTCGGTTTCTGGCTTCGGCATGTCGCGGCCGTGGATGGCGTCGAGATGATGCCGGGCGTCGTGAGCAAGGCCGGCGAGGTTTACCCGCTCATGCCGTCGACGGCCAGCCTCCCGGCGTGCTAAGCATGCGGGCCCCACTGGTGGTGCTCGCCGCCCTCTCCATGGCGTTGGCCGGCTGCTCGGCGCCCGAGACCAACCAGGCCGGTTCCACGACCGAAGCGGACGTCGCGGACCAGGAGATCGAGGCCGGTGACAACGTGTTCGTGCCGCAGACCTACGAGACGACCGTGGGAACGACGGTCAAGTGGAGGAACACGGGCCAAGGTCATCACACGGTGACCGTGCAGAAGCCCGGCGGCGCCAACGGCGAATGGTTGGTGGATTCGGGGGACATGGCTCCCGGCGCCACCTTCTCTTACCCGTTTCCGGCCGGGGCCACCTATGACGTCTTCTGCCGCTACCACTCGCAAGGGGCCAATGGCGTCTTCCCGGAAAACGAAATGACGATGAAGGTCACGGCCCGGTGACCGGGCCCGGGCCCCAGGCCGGCGAGGACGATGTTCCGCGATGGGACAAAGAAAAATTAGCCACGGAGTCTCCCTGGTAATTCTCCATGGATGAACCGAGGACCCTAGGGCTGAAGCGACCGGCCCATCGGGCGGCCTGGCGGGCGGGTCTGCTTTGGGGCGGCGGCTTCCTCCTCGTCTCTGGACTGATCTCGGTCCTTATCCCCAACACGTGGTTCAGCCGCGTCACCGAAATCCATTGGTGGGACTACTACTACCTGCCCGTCTCCGCAATCCTCGTCGGCGTCTTCGTGGCGCAGCGCGCCTTACTCCGACTCCGTTCCCCCGGCTGCAAGCTGACCGCTGGCGCGGGGGGCATCGCCGCCTTCCTCGGATTCTCGTGCCCCGTCTGCAACAAGGTCCTCGTCTTGCTCCTGGGCCTCCCCGGCGTACTGACGTGGATCGAACCCTACCAAGCCTGGATCGGGGCCGGGGGTATCCTGGCGTTGGCTGGCCCGAACGCGTGGCTCTACCGGGTCCGACAACTGGTTGCAAGGACCTCCGCGGTCTTGACGATGCCCCCGGCCGCCTAGACATACGCGAATCTTAGGCCCCTGGGCCGCTTGCGAGTTCGTGGGTCGGGATTTGTGGATGAAGCCCCGATAGGCGGTCTTCGCGCGGGAACTATTATCATCGTCGATGGGTTTCAGGCCGTCCCGCGCTTGGCGGGATGGAAGTGTAACCATGGCTACCACCGGTACGAAAACGGCAACCCAAGTGCCGAAGTTCGTCGAAGGCCA
>CAYVGY010000175.1:0-4889 GCA_964451065.1 uncultured Halobacteriales archaeon | reverse complement strand
GCGACGCTTGTGTGGGCGCTGATTTTTGCCAAATGAGGTCTTGGACATGTATGAGGACTACGATGCCGTCGACTGGACCCTTCATTGGGCATCGTGGATTGTGACGCTCATCGCATTCGCAGGTCTCGTGTGGTCGGTTGTCCGACTACTCGCCTAGCAAGCTGTTTGCGTTCGGCCCTACGCGAGGCGCCTGAAGGTCGGGATGTACGAAGGATACGACGCAATCGATGGGACCTTGCATTGGGCGGCTCGCATCGTGATGGTCGCCAACGCCGTGGACCTGGTTTGGTGGGTCGCGTTCGTCCTTTGAACCGCGTCGCTTCTTGATGGCCGGGCTTGTACACATCGTCATGCCTTGCGTAGCGGCGATGCTCGCGCGGAATCACGCTCCGGAAGCTAGAAGTCCACGCGTAATCGATGAAGGCCGGAAAGCGGCGGGTTCTCCCAGATTTCGCCATACCCCCCCTGGAAGCGCGTAGAACATGATCATCGTCCACGGTTCGGGAACCACCGGTCATACTGCACGTGGGAAACGATTTCGATGACGACGACAAACCGATGGCTCTCCCGAGTGGAAACGGTGTAAAGCAGCCGCCAAAAGTTCGGGAGGTCTTCCACATACAGGTTGCCAACGGGATAGCGTGCTGCGAGGGCTTTAGGAATCCTGGCTACCTTCACGACCTCCCCATGAAGACAGTCGGCCAACCAGATCGCCCGCAGCGTCCGGACGCGTCGGCCAATCGATCTCGCGACAGGGTCGGAGGAGATCTCCAGGCGGGCAAGTGTCTCCGCGGCAGCTTCGCTGAGGAAGACGTCCTTTGCGGCCAGTCCCATCAGAGACGCCGTCCGCGCAGAATCGCGTCAAGTATTGCGCCCTTGGCCTCGGGGACCCAAATCAAGCCTTTGCTGCCTTCCGCCACCAGGCCACGGCTACCGAGGTAACGGAGGGCCACGTTGAGGGTTTGGCGCGTCGTCGCGTGGTTCCAACCGGCAAGGATGTCAAGGAGCTCGTTCCGGCTCATGGGCGTTAGGGCCCTCTTCAAGGCCGACTCGACAAGTTCGATCGTGGCCAACGTCGGGTTAGCGCCGCGTCGGGCGAACTCCAAACGAGGAATGCGAGGACGAGGCATCAGTTGGGCATCCATTGGCACTCGGACCTATATGTAAGCTTCTAGGTGATGTATATTTGGTGGGGGTGGCCGAAAGTGGCCCTCCGGAAATCTTCATTGGAGCTGGCATCGCACCCCGGACCACCGTTCCATCATCCAATCGTCCGAAGCCGGCGCAGTTCCCTGCCTGGAAAAAAAAGAATGGGTCTGCCCAGATTTGAGGAAATGCCTCCCGAATCCGCGCCAGCATGATCAGCGTCCGCGACCCGGAAACCACTTGTCGTACTGGGCATGGTCGACGAGGTCGAGAAAGATGACGCCCCGCCCTTCAATCGCGTAGAAGCATCGGTGAAAGTCAGCCAGGTCGATGCAATACAAGTTAATCGCCCCGTAACGTTGCACGAAGTACGATGGAATGCGAGGAATGACCTCTCCCCATTGGCCGTTTGCTCGAATCCGACTCAGGGCCGTTTGAAAAACCTTCCAAATGGCGGCCTCGGGCTGCCTCCGGGCTTTGGCCCTCGCCTCAATCGTTCGATAGTGAGGTTCCCAATCGGAGTGAATTACGACGCGCTCGGGGCGAAAGCCTGCCACGGCGCATCACAACGGGCGACCCTGGGAAAGGGCACGCTGGAGGTTGGAGCTGCCGCTGTGCGTCCACTGGATCCCTTTCGAGCCCTCAATCGCGAGACCTAGATCAAAAAAGAATCCGAGGACCCGATTCAGGCGTTGCCGAACCGTTGTTCGCCCGCGGTTCTTGAGCTGCTCCAGAATCCAATTTCGGCTGACCGGGATGGGTGACTTCTCAAGAATGGCCTTGACAGCTTCGACCGTGCTTAGGTTAACGTCGACTGCGTGCACCAGTTGTTGACGTGCCACATGGGTATGTTGAACTGCCACCTATATAGATGTTAGTACCCCTTGGTCGAAAGTGGATGGTTCAAATCCTTCCAGACCCGCCACATTACCCCGCGAATGCTCGTCACGCATGTTGTTGGGGACGCACCTCTCGACGCAATATGGGCCAGGAATCGGTGCAATTCTCTCCCTAAGATGAAAGTGGGTCTGCCCAGATTTGAACTGGGGTCACCTGCACCCCAAGCAGGTAGTATACCAAGCTAGCCCACAGACCCATGGGAGAAGCGGGGGGACTGGGGGAAACCCGGGTTTGTAATAAGCGTTTCTGGCCGCGCGGCGGCGTCACTCCGTCTGGAGGAGCTTCTTCAGTTCGTCGTAGCCTTGGAGGTAGGCGTAGAAGCCGTCGTCGCAGGGTTTGTAGATCGCGCCGTAGGCTTTGCGGAAGTGGGCGCCCCAGTCGGGCCGGCGGCCGTCCGCGTCGTTGAAGCCGTACTCACGTGCGAGATTCCAGGAGCTATAGACGCGGCCGGATTTCTTGGCGACTTCGTCGTCGGCGGCCAACGCCGCCACGGCGCGGCCCACGAAGAGCGGCGTCTCGGACTGGAGGAAGTTGGGGTCCTTCTTGCCGGCGTCGCGCCAGTTCTTCTCGGTGACGCCGAAGTGGTCGAGCATGGCTTCGGAGCGGAGGAAGCCGGGCGTCACGGCGACGGACGAGACGCCGTATTCGCGCAGTTCTTCCGCCATCACGAAGGCGAGGCGGATGACGGTGGTCTTGACGAGGTCATAGTAGAGGTTGCCGCGGTAATTGTAGCCGTCTCCGTCCGTGACCTCGACGATGAGGCCACTTTTCTGTTTGAGAAGGAGGGGGGCGCCGTGGCGGGCCGTGATGAGGTGCGTGTGGACCGCGCGTTGGAGCATCGTGAGGCCCTTGTCCGTGGAGAGTTCCCAAAACGGTTTGCCCCACTCGGTGAGGTCATCGCCGCCCCAGATGTCGTTGACGAGGAGGTCGAGGCGGCCGTGGTCGGCCTCGACGCGGGCGAAGAGACGCTTGACCTGGGCTTCGTCGGTGTGGTCGACTTGGACGGGGACGCCGAGGCCGCCCGCCGCGTTCACAAGGTGGGCGGTCTCCTCGATGGTCTCGGGGCGTTGGCCGGTGGCGGGTTTCTGGCGCACGCTGCGGCCTGTGCAGTAGACGGTGGCGCCCGCCTCGCCGAGGGCGCGCGCGATGCCGCGTCCGGCTCCGCGGGTGGCGCCGGCGACGACGGTGACGCGGCCTTGGAGGTTGCCCATGGCGTCCGCGATGCGACGCCTCGACATGAGGGCTTCGGTGGGCCTGACGCTTCGGCGAGGGCCGCCCAGGCCATCCAAAGGATCGCGACGGCGCCCGTCAAGCGTGGCGTGACGAGGGTCGTCATCGATAGAACACGTTCACCCAGACGAGGGTGAGCATGGTGATGAGGACGAGGGTGACGAGGAAGAGGACGGTGGCGCGAGGGATGAGGCTGATGATGGTGTGGACGGCGCTCACGAGGCGGATCGTGTTCCAGTGGCCGAGGACGCGCAGGCCCGGGATGCGGCCGGTCTTCATGCCGCATTCGACGGGTTCGAGGTCGAGGAGCGCGCGCTCGAGCGTGGTGCGGGTGACGAGGGCGATCTTGTCGACATTGGCGCGGTAGCCCACGGGGTTGTAGCCGCCGGCGACGATGTTGACGCTGTGGTTGTCGCTCGTCATCACTTCGAAGTTGTCGACGAGGCCTTGGAGGCGTTCGCGGATGCGGCCGCGGACCTCGGGGAGCATGTTGTTGCCGTCCCAGAGGATGTAGGCGGATTTCTTGCCGTTGGTCTCGGTGACAAGGACTTGGCAGCCTTGTTCGCCGATGCCTTCGTGGCGGCCGAAGGCGTCCTTGTTCTGGGCGTACCCGACGCGGATGCCTTCGCTGCGTTGGCCGAGGGCGGCTTTGGCGGAGAGGGCGGCGGTGTCGACGATGGCCACGGCGCGGCGGTCGCTCGTCCAGACGGCACCGCTGCCGAGGAGGAGGCTGTTGTGGGCGTCGATGAAGAGGGCTTCGCTGGCGCCGGCGTGGCGGGCGCTCCACATGGCCGAGTCGCCGACGCCGTACTCGACGTCGTCGATGGGTTTGGGCCAGCTGGTGTAGGTGAGGAGGACGTTGGGACCGAAGAATTGGGCGCAGACCTGGGCGTCGGTGCCGACGCGGACCATGGGGCTCGCCATGGAGGTGTATTCGACGGTGGCCAGGAGTTGGCGGCTGGCTTCGCCGATCCGTTCGACCTCCACGGTGGTGGCGGGGTTGAAGTCGTGGGTGGCAGGGCCGTGGGGGACGAGGATGTTGGGGGTGGAGCCGACGGCTTGGATGATCTTGGCGGGGAGGTCGCTGCCGCCGAGTTGGCCCACGGGGCCGGGGTGGACGGCGGGGACGACAATCGCGGCCTTGAGGTCGCCGCCGGGCCGGCGGAAGGCGACGACGCCGAGGTAGGCCTCGATCTCGCTGCTGATGCGCAGGATGAGTTCTTCGCCTTTGAGGGTCCCCGTGGCGATGTGGTCGAGGAAGTGGCGGAACATCTCGCTCAGGGAGAGTCCGGTGCTGCGGCGGATGGGGGCGTCGACGAGGTCGAGGAAGAAGATGGTGCAGGCGAGGAAGGCGAGGGGGAGGACGACGCTGAGGACGATGAGGCGGTCGGTGGTGGTGAAGATGAGGTGGAAGAGGAGGAGGCCGAGGGCGGGTTGGAGGACGGCGACTTGGGCGCTGCGGATCTGGCGGTGGTCGCTGGTCGTGAAGAGGGCGACCTGGTGGATAACGACGGTGAAGGCGTAGCCGACGATGACGGCGTCGCCGAACTCGTAGCCGCCGCGTCGGTGGAGGAGGCCACCCACGCCGACGATGATGAGGAGGAAAAACTCGG
>CAYVGY010000174.1:0-4967 GCA_964451065.1 uncultured Halobacteriales archaeon | reverse complement strand
AGCGTCACTTCGCTGTCCTCGCGCGCGTAGGGCTGGCCCCAGAAGTTGTTGATGGTGAGCCATAGGCGAGTGGGGCGCACGGGGTTTGCATCGGTGGCCACGACGCAGACGCCCACGTCGTAGTTGCTATCCATCGAGTAGACCTTCATGACGCGGGGCGCATCGTCGTCGACGCCGGGGGCCAGGTCGTGTTTGTCCGCCACGAGGTCGGGGTCGCTCATCCAACGCTTAGGCCCGGTGAGGAACCCGTTCGCCGAGGCCTCGGCTCCGTCGGGCAGGAGGTCCCGGTCCATGTCGCCCCAGTAGGGATCGGTGCCCTGCGCCCATTCGTCGCTGTCGTCGAGGAAGTCGCGGTCCGGGTCGGCGTCCGTCGGGTCGAACCAGGGATCGCATGCGCCCGAGCAGCCGTCGAGGCTGCCGTCGTCGTTGTACAGGGTCCCCGTGTAGACCTTGAGCGGCTCGTTGCGGTCGTTGAAGGGGCCGGTTCCATCGTCGTCGCCGTCGCTGTCGGCGCGGTTCGGGTTCGTATAGAACCGGTCCTTGTACCAGCGGGAGCAGTGCGAGTAGCAGGGCGGGTTCGCGACGCCGCCGACTTCTTGGCCGTCCGTGAGGCCGTCGTTGTCGGAGTCGGCGTCGGTGGGGTCCGTGGCCCCGCCTGGGGCTCCGACCTGGCAGGCGGCGTTCGTCGAGACGCAGGGGTCCCACGTGTAGCGGTACACGCCGTCGCTCGCATGCCGGCCCCTCCTGCCTTGGATGGACACCGCGTCCACCTCGTCCCGGTCCCAGAGTCCGTCATCGTCCGAGTCGGCGTCGTCGATGTTGGTCCCGTAGACCGATTCGCGGCAGTTCCTGAGGCCGTCCCCATCGTTGTCTCCGTCCGATACCGACACCGACTGGCTATCGGAGTCCGCCAGGCCGCCGCCGTCTCGGACCGTCAGCGTCACGGTGAAGGTTCCATCTGGGCACACATTGTACGTGTGGCTCGCCGTGGAACCGCTACCCTTGGCGGAGCCATCGCCCCAAACCCACTCGTAGCTCGAGATGCCGCCGTCGTCGGAGGAGCAGCGTCCGTCGACGTCCACGCGGAGACCGTTCTCGCTGTGCGTGAAGCAGGCGTTGGGCGCCGAGGGCGCGTTGGTTTCGTCGTTGTCGGCGTAGCTCGAGCAGCCAGGGTCGTTCGGGTAGTCCGTCCAGCCGTCGCCGTCGTTGTCTAGACCGTCGCTGCAGGCCGGGTTTGGAGACTCCGTCGAGTCGCCCGAACTGGAGCAGCCCGGATCGTTGGGGTAATCGGTCCAGCCGTCGCCGTCGTTGTCGGCGCCGTCGCTGCATTGGGCCGCGTTGAACTCGTCATCGTCGGTCGTGCCACTGCAGCCGGGGTCGCTCGGATAGTCCACCAATCCGTCGCCGTCGTTGTCCACGCCGTCGTTGCACTGCTTGGGCGGCGCTGGGTTCCATTCGTCGTTGTCCGACGAGCTCGTGCAGCCCGGGTCGCTCGGGTAGTCCACCAGACCGTCCCCGTCGTTGTCAACGCCGTCGGAGCACGCGATGGAGATGGAACCCCACACGTCGAAGTTGAACTCGGCCCACCAAGAATCCGGGGGCCAGATATTGACCGTGTCGTCCCAAAACATCCACACGTAGCCTTCCCGGGCACCCCATGGAATGGTCCCGGCCTCGTTACCGTCGTTGGCGAAAGCCGGGAAGAGGTTGGCGCCATCGGAGAAGGCGATGTCGAAATCGTCGCCCGCGGTGACGGCCGTGAGCGTGAAACTCTTTCCGTTGAGGCTCTGGATCGCGCCCGAGTCGAGGGTCCAGACCTTGCAATCCTGGCAGATGCCTTGGTCGGCGGGAAAGATCGGATGCCCGACGAGGTTGCCCTCGGCCGTGCTCGGGATGAGGATGAAGCCGTTCTCGTGGTAGAGGTTGGTGGCGGCGGCCGTCGGCGTGGGGAACGTCGAGGCGACGAGGGCGACAAACAGGCCTGCAAGAACCTTTCGCGGGGTCGGGGACATGAGTACACCTGGGAATCCTGACGTTTGGGGGGAAAGAGGAGTGAGGGCCCGCGTGCGCGTCCCGCGGGCCCCAGAGGGGAGATGGAGAGGAGCCTACGGACTCTGGGCGGAAACGCCCCACTGCCCTAAACCCGGGAGAGCTCCGGCGCTCCGGATGGATCCGCTGAGGGTGAAACTCTGGCCAACGTAGAGCGTCCCGCTCTGTTGGAGGCTCGAGCATCCGGTGTTGATGCCTTCCAGGATGGTTCAGCTCCGGCTGGCGGTGCCGCTTGACGTGGTGACGCGCCCGGTGATCGTGCCGCTCGTCACGTCGAGACCGACGCCGGACAGGTAGGCGATGCTCAAGGTGACCGAACAGCACTCGAGGACACCGCCGCTCGAACAGTCGTTGACGTTGGGGCCCTTTCCGCCGCATGCCGCGTACGACTGGGCCGAGACGGCTTGCACCGCCGGACCCGTCGAACCCAGATTGACGTCCGCCTCCTCCGCGGCCCGATGGTCGCCGGGGACTTCCGACGAGGCTCCCGCGGGGAAGAGAAGGATTCCAAGAAGGCTTGCTTCAACAACGAACCTGCGTGTCACGTCGACTCCCTGCCTGGCCCGTGCTGGTTCCTGTCACGGATATTAGCGAATTGGAGCAGCCCTTGGATTGAGGCGGATGACGTTGGACTCGAGGCCACGCGGCTCCTGGATGCAGAGGCGTTGCAAGGGCGCAGGAGAACGTTCCGACGGAAATGTCCGGCCGCGGACCAGGCCTTGGGTGGCAAAGACCTGGTCCGGGGTCCGGGGATTGGCGGCCGCCCAAAAGGGGTTCGGGACGGTGGTCCGGGAGAGGTGGGTGGCCCCGAACCTTGTGAGCTACGTAGCCGACCAAACGGGTCGACGTCCGGGTGCCTATTAACCAAAGTGGAGCAGCCGTTGGAACGACCCAAGCGTCTCGCGACCCCGGGCGCCCGCAAGGTAGGTGTCTCTAGCGTCAGACCCGTCGGCGAACCCATCGAGACGAACGGTCCTAGAGAACCTCCAATCATTTCTTGTAGTCCGTTACCCGACTGCTCCCGTACTCCATCGTCGGAGCAAGGCCGTGGTACCATGCTTACAGGTCTAGCCCGAAGCAACCCGGAAATGCGGCGGCACCCCTGGGTGCCGGTATTGATCTCTCTGTTGCTACTGCCGACGCTCGCGGGGCCGACGGAGGCGGAGACCGTCACCTCCCAGCCTGTCGGTGAACAGGTCGGCTTCGGCGCAAGCGCCGGCGGAGGCGCGGCCGGTACGTTCGTCTTCGACTGCTTCGGGGTGGACAAGTATACCCAGCCCGCCGGTTCAGGTTGCGCCGCGGCAGCCGCGTTCGCTGCTTCCGCGAGCGTCTCGTATTGGTTCTGGACCTTTTATGTCAGCGTCGCCGTGGCCGCATGTGGCGGAGGGGGACACGCGACCGTGGCTGTCAGTCCATCGGCGGCATGCTACGGTGAGGTCGCGATCGGAAACGGGGACGAGCAAAAGCGCTACGCGTTCGATTGTCAGGCGACTGGGGCACTCGTCGCGCTGGGCGAGTTCTACGGGTGCGTCGGCGTGTCCGTCGCCGTCGGGACGGCCGACTGCGGATCAGGGCGTGCCACCGGCGCCGTTTCTGGAATTTCCGGCGCCCAGACGAGAAGTGTCTCCGCGGGGGCCGCGTCTGGAGGATGCAACGCGGTGGACGTAGCCCTCCATCTTGTGGAAACCGTGAAGGGCGCCGATGTCCGGACCGTCACGGCCCAAGACGTGGACCCGGAAGTCCGCGAGGCGCTCAAGCAGGACCTCCTGGATTCCATCGACGCGGCATGGGGCGACCTGGTTTCGACCAACCCTGAATTCGAGGACGCGGATTCCTCGGCCATCCTGTCGCCGCTCCGCGACTCGATGCGACGCTCCATCATGGAATCAGTCGAATCGATCACGTTCGACTCCGTCGCCGTCTTTTCTCGGAGTGAATGAGGACCTGGGTAAACATCGTCCCATGGTCCGAGACGGAGGCTGGCAAGGCCTGAGAACGCCGGGCTTCCAATCCTAGCCCATGCCAGAATGTGCCTGCGACCCGAAGTGGAAGCGACCCCGCCCGTGTCATCCGTCGGCTTGGGGCGTAGTGGCCCCCACGACGCGGCCGCGGACGGCCCCAAAAGCCTCGGTCGGAGGCGTCCTAGACGGCGGGCAGACCTTGCCCGTGTCCCATTCCGGTCAGCGCCGCCCCGACCTGCCGCGTCCTCGCCGACACCCTCATAAGTCCGGTACGTGCGTCTCCCCAGCCATGGGCCCCACCAACGGGAAGTCCTTCAAGTCCGCCCCGCGCCAGAAAGTCGTCCTCGCCTACTCGGGCGGACTCGACACCTCCGTCGCCATCCACTGGCTCAAGACCAAGAAGAACCTCGACGTCGTCACCCTCACGCTCGACATCGGCCAGGACGGCGCCGACCTCGCCGCCATCGAAGCCAAGGCGCGAAAGATCGGAGTCGCAGCCGCGCGCACCCTCGACGCCAAGCAGGAGTTCGCCAACGACTACGTCAGGTACGCCATCTGGGCCAACGCCCTCTACGGCGGCAAGTACCCGCTCGCCACCGCCCTGGGCCGGCCGCTCATCGGGAAGAAGCTCGCCGAGGTCGCGCTCCAGGAGAACGCGGACTTCATCGCCCACGGGTGCACCGGCAAGGGGAACGACCAGGTCCGCATCGAAGTGAGCGCCAACGCGCTCCACGGCGGCCTGCAGACCATCGCCCCCATGCGGGAATGGATCTACACCCGCGACGAGGCCGTCGACTACGCCGAACAGCACGGCATCCCCGTACCGGTCAAGAAGGGCAAGGCGTTCTCCGTGGACGAGAACCTGTGGGGCCGCAGCGTCGAGTCCGGCCCCATCGAGGACGCGACCCAGGAGCCTCCCGAGGAGGCGTACGCGTGGACCGTGAACCCGGAGGACGC
>CAYVGY010000173.1:0-4981 GCA_964451065.1 uncultured Halobacteriales archaeon | reverse complement strand
CCTTTCATCTCGACCATGGCTCGTCCAGCTACTAAAACCTGAAGATTTCGGCCCTGAGGCCGCTTAACCTGTATATTCCGTAGGAATAGTCGTCAAGGCACGGTTGTCTTGATTACGTAAACGATTGACTCCCGGGGGGTCGACGGGTTAGGGCCGGCCTCGTGCCGGTCGGGAAGGTGGCGGGGGGGACGGCACCCGGTCGTGTTCCAACGGGCGTCGAGCGGACGGGCACAGGTCGTTGAGGACGCACCGTTCGCATCGGGGCCGACGAGCGACGCAGACGGCCCGACCGTGGTCGATGATGAGGTGCGTAAGATGGCCCCGTGAGGCAGCGGGGACCAATCGAAGGAGGTCGGCCTCGATCCGCGCCGGGTCGGCCCGCGTGGAGAGCCGAAGGAGGCGGCTGAGGCGGGTCACGTGCGTATCGACCGCGATCCCCTCGCTTCGTTCGAAGGCGTTCCAAAGCAGGACGTTGGCGGTCTTGCGGCCCACGCCCGGCAATTCGAGGAGGGCTTCCATGGTCTTGGGGAGCCGGCCGCCGAACCGGTCGCGAACCATGACGGCGGCTGCGATGATGTTCTTCGTCTTTTGATGGTAGTAGCCCGTGGGGCGGATCGAGCGTTCCAATTGCACGGCGTCGGCTTCTGCGAAGTCGCGCACGGTACGGTAACGACGGAACAACGACGAGGTGACGCGGTTCACCATCGCATCCGTGCATTGGGCGCTCAGGACGACGGCCACGAGGAGTTGGAACTCGGAGCCGAACTCGAGGCTGATGCCGGATTCGGGGTAGGCGTGCTCGAGGCGTCGAATGATCTCTTCGGTGCGACGCCGTTTGGTCTCCAGCCGCTCTCTAGCCACGCGAGCGACGCCTCCGCTCCAAACCGATGACGCGCTCCTCGACCTCGTTCCAGCTGTGGACGCGAAGGATGCGTGGGTGGCGTGACTCGTCGAAGGTGCTGTTCTCGTCGATGGTGAAGAGGAGACTGTGGCCCCCGGAGGCGGCGTTCTCGATGGCGTGTTGCGGGAAATCGTCCACGAGCACGTCGAATCCCGACTTGTCGGCGCGGCCCATCCAGAGCTGGTGGTACGGGATCTTGTGGCGCTTGAGGAAACGCTGGACGCGGGGGCGCGCGTCGGGCGAACGAAGCGTCACGATCGTGACCTTGTGGCGCCGGTGAAGGTCCGCCAGGACGCGGGCCGCGTCGCCGTCGAGCAGGTCGGCGGCGTCGTGGGAACCAGCTTCCGTCCAGGCGGCCTGGACCTCCTTCCAGATCGCGTCGCGGTCGATTCCGCGCCGTTGGAATTCGGGAAGGAGTTCGTAGAAGAACGTCGTGATGTGCCGGTCGAGGAGGTCCACGCCGTACCGTTTCTTGAGCCGGAGCTTGAGGTGGTGATGGTACGGAAAGAGGACATCGTCGAAATCGACGCCGATGTGCACGCGGGCGCCAAACGCAGCGTCTGGTTAAGCGTTGTCGGCGGCCCGATGGCGTGGATATCCAGCAAACAGGAACTCCCTCACGCGTTCCCGTTGCGCCTGGGTGATCTCGGGCTTGGTTTGGTCCATGGTGCATGCCGGTCGAGAGAATCGGGGTTCACTCTAATGCCGCTGTGAAACGGCCTCTAGAACGCGCGCGCCACTTCGAGGGTCTCGTGCGGCATCGGACCCACGACGAGGCCCGCGTGTTTGGGGTGTTCGCTGAGGGCGTACATCTCCTTGCGGACCCACGACTCGGGGTTCGCGAGGTCTCGCCACCATGAAACGAGGCGGATCTCGTTGGGCCGGTCGCCCTTGAGGAGGTACATGCGGTCGAAGCCGGGGCTCTTGCGATGGAGCGCGGCGCGTTCCGCCGTCAATTCTTCGAATTCGTGCTCCCGGCCGGAGGCCACGGTCACCTTGAGAATCACGACGAGCGTCATCGGCCCGCCTCGTACGTCGGGTTCTTGAGGACCTTGCCGCCCTCGACGGAATCGCTCCAGATGGCCATCGCGTAGAGGAGGCTGGACAACCGGTTCAGGTACCGCAGCGCCTCGGGGTTGATTGGCTGGTTGTGATGGAGCTCGACGGCCAGTCGCTCGGCGCGCCGGGCGACGGTGCGCGCGATGTGGATCCGGGCTCCAGGCTCGGTCTCCCCCGGCAAAACGAAGCCGCTGGGGTTGCCGACCTGGTCGAAGAAGGAGTCCGTCTCCCTCTCGAGGGCTTCCACGTGCGTGGCCAACACGCGTTTCGAGGCCTTCATCGAGTCGGTGGGGGTCGCAAAGTCCGCGCCCAGGGTGAAAAGCTCGTTCTGGATGCGTTCCAGCGCCTTCTTCAAGCGGTCGCCCGACGCGGCGACGCGCGCCCAGCCGAGCAGGCTGTTGAGTTCGTCGATGGTCCCGTAGACGGCCACCCGGGGGTCGGACTTGGGGACGCGCGTGCCGTCGAACAACGACGTGTCGCCCTTGTCGCCGCCGCGCGTGTAGACCTTCATCACACAGACATCCTTCCGTCCGCGCTTAAGCGTTTGGCGCGGATTCCTTTAGGGAGAATCCCCTCCGGCCCTTCCGATGGCCAGACGCGCCACGATGGACGCCGCTTGGCAGACGCAGCTGGATGCGGCGGCCCAAGCATTGGCGGCCGCGGACACGCTCTTCGTCTTCACGGGAAGCGGCATGAGCGCGGAGAGCGGCCTCCCGACCTTTCGCGGTCCGGGGGGCCTGTGGGAGGGCGTTGCCCCCGAGGCGGTGGCGACGCCCGATGCGTTCAGGCGCGACCCCGCCTTCGTTTGGCGATGGTACCGAGAGCGCCTGGCCCGCCACGGGGCGGCCAAGCCGCACGCCGGCCACAAGGCCCTTGCCAAACTCCAAGGGATGTACGGGCGCTTCACGCTGGCGACGCAGAACGTGGACGCCCTCCACGAGGCGGCGGGCAACCGCGGCGTGATTCACCTTCATGGGACGATGGGCCACGCCCGCTGCACCGCGTGCGGGAAGCGCGAAGAGCTTCGCGCCAAGATGCTTCGAAACCTCCCGCCCCGCTGCGCTACGTGCGCGGGCCTCCTGCGTCCGGACGTGGTCTGGTTCGGCGAAGCCCTGCCCCGGGCGGCCATGGAGGAGTCCACGGCGGCCGCCGCCAACGCCGACGCCGCTCTCGCGGTGGGCACGAGCTCGTTGGTCTTCCCCGCGGCGGGGCTTCCGCTCCTGGCCAAGGAGCATGGCGCCTTCTTGGTGGAAGTGAACCCCGCAGAAACCCCGCTCTCCCCGCTTGCCGATGTCCGGCTTCCCGACACCGCTGCAAGCGTGCTCCGCTCCCTCGTGGACCAGGTTTCCATCCTCCGGCGAAGAACCCGGAGCAAAACGTAGAAGTCTCGCTCGAGCGTGACTGGGCCTCGTGCGCGCCGCGTGGATCTTCACCATCCTCCTTCCCTCGACGTTGGTCGGCTGCGTTGCGAAGCCCATCCCGCCGGTCGACAAGGTGCCCGTAATCGTCATCGACTCCGAATTCACTCGGTACGAGCCCGACGGTAGCGAATGGGCGCCGCCGTTCCCGGGCTTCCACGGCTGCGGCGACAGTTTCGAAGTCGTGACCGCCGAGGAAAGGGTCCGCCTCAACGAACGCGTATGGCAGGACCAAGACCTGGACGCCCCGCGCGCATTCGTGTCCGTTCTCGTCCGCGACCCGGCCGCCTACTACCGCAACCACGAGGCCTTCATGCCGGAAACGCTCCCTTTCGAGCATCCGCTCGTCATGGGCAACGTCCGGCCCTTCAATGGAACGCTCCTCGTCACGGGCGACGAGATCACGTTCGGCAAGGCCAGTCTGCCCGTGGCCAAGTCCCAGGAGTACCGGTTCGATTACGAATGGAGGCGCGACGACGGCGTCGTCCTCAACGTCACCGAACGGATCACGATCCAGTACCTGGGCCAATGGGAGGACCCACTGGAAGCCTCGCGGTTCCCCGGCTGCGAGTGAGCCGCACCCAGAGTATCACGCGCGACCGCGAAGCCTTAAATCGCAGCGGTGGGTCGCCGCACGTCGTGGCCGCAATCGACGTCGAGAACCTCGTCAAGGCCTACGGGGAGTTGCGGGCGCTCGACGGCGTGACGCTCTCGGTCGACGAGGGCGAGTTCTTCGGGCTCCTGGGCCCCAACGGCGCGGGAAAGACCACGCTCATCAGCATCCTCTCCACCATGCTGCCCGCCACGGATGGCCACGCCCAGGTCTCGGGGCTCGACGTGGCGCGCCAAGCCGCCGAGGTCCGCCGGCGCATCGGCATCGTCTTCCAGGACCCCAGCCTGGACGAGGAACTCACCGGCCTCGAGAACCTCCTCTTCCACGCGCGCCTCTACAAGATTCCGGCCGCCACCCGAGCCTCCCGCATCGAGGAGCTGCTCGGCATCGTGGAACTGTGGGATCGCCGCAACGACCGCGTCAAGGGCTACTCGGGCGGGATGCGCCGCCGCCTCGAATTGGCACGCGGCCTCCTCCACCGGCCGTCCATCCTCTTCCTGGACGAACCCACGCTCGGCCTCGATCCCCAGACGCGTGCCCACATCTGGGAATACATCCGTCGTCTCAACGCGGAGGAGCACGTCACCATGGTGCTCACCACGCACTACATGGAGGAAGCCGATTCGCTCTGCAATCGGTTGGCCATCATGGACCGGGGGAAGATCGTCGCCGTCGGTACGCCAGCCCAGCTCAAGGCAGAAATCGGCGGGGACGTGGTCTCCCTCAACCTCAACGGCAAGGCGCAGGACCTCCTGCCCGTCTTGCGAGCCGTCGACGTCGTCCGGAACGTGGAAACCAAGGACGGCGGCCTCCGCCTGGAGGTCGCCGAAGGCGAACGGGCCATCCCCATCATCCTGGACACGGTGCGCGACCACGGCGGCAAGGTGGAATCGATCCAGCTCCGCAAGCCGACCCTGAACGACGTCTTCATCCGGCACACCGGGCGCGCCATACGCGACGAAGCCATGGACCACGAGGACCGGATGCGCT
>CAYVGY010000172.1:0-5234 GCA_964451065.1 uncultured Halobacteriales archaeon | reverse complement strand
GCTTCCCGTCGGGCTCGTCCTTGTCGCCCTCGTGATCGTAGTGGTGCGGCGCCGGTATCCAGCAGTTTTACGTGAGGGGCGCCGCTCGCGTCCTGTGGCTGGACTCATCGGCCTCACGAGCTCGGACATCGAGCTCCAGGACGCCCTCGGCGCCCGCTTCGAATACGACGGGGAATGGATTCCGCACCCCGTCGTCCGCCTCACGACCACGCTCCCCATCGCCATCAAACGCGCCGACCAGCGCGTCATCGTCCGCGCGCGATGGGGGTTCAACGTGGGCACCGGGCGGCCCGTCGGAAACGCCCGCGACGACCGCCTCCTCGAGAGCCGCCTCTGGACGAGTCTCCTCGGCAAAGGGCAGGCTCTCTTTGCCGCCACCGCGATCTACGAACAGATCCGCGAACCCAAGAAGACGAGCTACTGGTTCCGCCGACGCGACCGCAAACCCATCATCATGCCGGGCCTCGCCGGCGAACGCGGCGTGAACGGCGACAAGCAGCTGTGCGCCGCCATCGTCACCACGACCCCCAACACGTTCTTCAAGACCTTCCACGACCGCCAAGTCTGCACGCTGGACCCCCACGAGTTCGACGATTGGCTGAACGAGACCGACCCCAAGAACCTCCACACGATGCTCCATCCACCCGCCGACGACGAATGGGAAGCCGTCCCCATCGACGACCGCATCTTCAGCCCCGGCCGCCGCGAAATGGAGGACCTCATCGAGATCGGACCCCCCGTACGCCACGGCGCAAAGGGTTGAGGCCATCCGATGGCGGGAATCATCGGACTGAGAGCCGAAGACATGGAGCAGGTCGACGCCCTCCAACGCGCCCGACTCGAGTGGCCCAACGGGCTCCCTCTCATCCGACCCCACGTACTCGCCCCCGTCCTCGTCAAGAAGGGCGACGAGACTGTCCACGTTCCGGCGCGGTTCGGCTTCACCCGCAGGTTCGCCTCCTTCAACGCCCGCGAGGACAAACTCACCACGAGCCCCTTCTGGCGCAAGATGTTCGGCCGCAGTCACGGCATCGTCCCCCTCTCGTACGTCGTCGAATGGCTCGAAGAAGGCGACGAAAGACGACCCTACCTTCTCCAGCGCGCCGACGGCCAGCCGATGATGGCCCCCGCCCTCGTCGGGCCCTACCACGACCGCGAAGGCGAGACCGGGTTCGCCATCTGCACCACCCGCCCGAACCGGTTCTTCGCCCACTTTCACGACCGGATGATCGGGCAATGTACTCCGCCCCTGGTGGACCGTTGGTTGTCTCCTCAAGGAAAACCCGAAGCCGAGCTCCTCGAATGCGTTCACGTCCCGGACGACCGCGAACTCGTGGCCGTCCCGGCTTCTCCCACCCTCCAGAAGCGCCAGAAAGGCGACTGGTCCCCGCTCCAAACGATCGGCCTGCCGATCACGTGGGACCAATTGAAACCGCGAATTCCACGGGCGTGAGCAATCCCCGCATCCCTGGAATTAAGATTTTGCGTCCGCTGCTTCGGTTATTTACAGCTTTCCCGAAGCGCTCTTGAAACGCGTCCCGGCCAAGCGTCCGTCGATGGATCGACGCACCGACCTCCGGCATCCCGTGATGAATCGGGGGCAACGCAAACACTGGTGGCGACGTACCGGCTCGCCGAGGAACGGTTTCCGGTTCTACTACGCGGATGGACGGCCCCTCAGGGACCGCTCCGCACGGCGCCGCCTTCAAACGCTCCGCATCCCCCCCGCGTGGACCCATGTGCGCATCGCGCCCTCCCCCCACGCGCGGCTCCTCGCACTCGGCCTCGACGATGCCGGGCGCGTCCAATACCTTTACCATCCGACGTTTCGCGGCCGTCAAGACCGCGAAAAGTTTCGCCGAATCGAGCATTTCGGCGAATACCTACCCAACCTCCGGCGCGTCACCAACGAAGACTTGACGCTCCCAGGCCTCCCGAAGCGACGCGTCGTCGCCATCGTTCTGCGCCTCATCAACCGCCTCTACTTTCGCGTAGGCTCACCGCAGGGCGTCACCCGCTATCGCACGTACGGAGTGACGACACTCCGGAACCAACACTTGCGCGACCTGGGCGATGGCCGCCTCGCATTCAGCTTCGACGGCAAGAGCCACGTCCACCAGCGCCGCTTGCTCGTCGACGAGGATCTTGCGCGCGCACTGGAGGAACTAAAGCGCACGCCCGGTCCATGCCTGTTCAAGTACCTCGACGAGCGCGGGTCTCCGCACGCGGTGCGTGCCCGCGACGTCAACGACTACATCAAAGACGCCACAGCACCCGGATTCTCCGCCAAGGATTTCCGGACCTGGGCCGGCACGCTCCTCGTGGCCAAGGAGCTGGGCAAACTCGGAAGGGGCACCAACGAACGAGACTCCCGGCGGAAGATTGCGCAAGCCGTCCGTGCGGCCGCGACGGAACTCGGCAACACGCCGGCCGTCTGCCGCCGCTCCTACCTCCACCCTGGCGTCCTTCGCGCCTACCTCCACGACCCCTCCTTCGACGAATTCACCTCCAATGGGCAGCGGATCCAGACCCTCCAGGAAGGCTACACGGCCGACGAGCTCGCCCTCTTGGACCTCTTCCAACGCGCCCGATCACGTCGCTCCACGCAGGGGGCGACCGACCTCGAGACGAACCCAAGCGCCCTCGATTCGCGAATGGCGTTCCCAGAGGCCGCGACCGTCTCGAGTCCAACCTCGCCCGGGGCTCCCTGACGGACCCGCGGTATCTTGGAGGTCCCGTCCGTGAGCGGGAGGGCCGCGCCCGTCCCGACAGGGCTCGTGCTGCGACGGCCACGCGTCATCCTGGATGGACCAGGCGCGCGGGAGGACTGGGAGATGACGTGCCTCGCCACGCTTCCGGGGGCCCCCTCGATCGCCCTTGGCGTCCCGGCCTGACCGGCTTCGGACGGACGCGACGACGGCAAGAACGCCCGGCGCCGCCGCCGTCAAGGGAACGCGTCGTCTGACGCGGCCGTTGCGTCGTTTGGCCCCTCGGCGCTGACGGCCTCGTTGGTCCTCGCGGCGCTAGAGACCTGAACACTTTGCTTCCTCCGACCCGCATGGATTGAAGTAGGGACGGGAAGTTCAGAGCCGCGGCGTGCCTGAACTTCCCGACATCGTCATCTACGTTGAGACCCTGGTTCAGACCCTCGTCGACCATCGATTGGAGAGGACGCGCCTCGTGAGCCCGTTCGTTCTCCGATCCGTCGACCCTCCGTTGAACGCCGTCCAAGGAAGGCTCGTGACAGGGGTTCGCCGGCTCGGAAAGCGAATCATCCTCCAGCTTGAGGGCGACCTCTTTCTCGTGCTTCATCTCATGATCGCGGGACGACTCCACTGGCGGAAACGGGAGACCCCCCTCTCGCCAAAGACCGTGCTTCTCTCCTTCGACTTCCCCCACGGTAGCCTTCATTTCACGGAGGCGAGCCCCAAGAAGCGAGCCTCGTTGAACGTCGTGCGGGGCGAGGCCGCGCTGCGCTTCCACGATCCAGGCGGCCTGGAACCCCTCGACGCCACCCCCGAACAATTGGGCGTCGCCCTTCGCCGGGAAAACCATACGCTCAAGCGAGCCCTGACCGACCCCACTATCCTCAGCGGAATCGGCAACGCATACTCCGACGAAATCCTCCACCGCGCCCGTCTGTCCCCCTTCGAACAGACCCAGAAACTTTCCGAGGAGGCCCTCACCCGGCTTCATGCAGCCATGCGGGACGTTCTTGCGGAGTGGATCGACCGCCTGCGGACGGCTGCCGGGGACACCGTCCCCGAAAAGGTGACGGCGTTTCGCGAAGGCATGGCCGTCCACGGGCGGTACGGCCAACCCTGCCCCACCTGCGGGTCCCCCGTCCAACGCATCGTCTACTCCGAGAACGAGGCCAACTACTGTGCGACGTGCCAGACTGGCGGGAAGCTCCTGGCGGACCGGGCGCTCTCGCGACTGCTCAAGGCCGACTGGCCCAAGACCCTGGACGACCTGGAGAGGAAGATGTCGGCTCGCTAGGCTCCCTCACCGGGGTTCAGGCCGGCCCGGGAAAGGTTCAAGTAAGGGCGTCGCCGATTCGTGCGGCCTCGTTTGGTCGGTGAACCCATGGGTCTCTTTGACAAGGTGCTCAAGACAGGCAGCGACAAGTTGGACGCGCGTGAAGGTTTTGCCGGCATCGTACTCGGCGCCGTCGCAGCCGACGGCGTAATCACGACCGAGGAAGCGCTCGGCCTGTCCAGTACGTTCTCTCGGATGAAGCTCTTCCAAGGGATGACAGAGAAGGACCTTCGCAAAGGCCTCGAGAAGCTCTCGACCATTGCACAGAACAAGGGCGCCGATGCGTTGATCCAGCAGGCTGCCGCGGCCGTCCCCCAGGATCTCAAAACCACCGCGTTCGCCGTGGCCGCGGACCTCCTCCTTTCGGACGGTGTCGTCGCGCAGACGGAAAAGACGTTCCTCGAGAAGCTCCAACGCGCGCTCGGCGTCCCCGAGGAACTCGCCGTCAAGGTCGTCGACGTCGTGGCCCTCAAGAACAAGGGCTAACCACGCGCAGGATAATTCCGTGACACTCCCCTCGCCCGCTCCTCCTTGGGCGACTCCGGCACGAGTGTCACACGATCAATCTGCGGGTGGTTAGTTGCCGGCCCGTCCCGGTTTCAACCCCACGACCCGCCGCTTGCGCTGGGCCGCCCCCGTCGATGAGACCCCGTTCGTGGGATGGAACTGCTGTTCCTCTGTCGAACCCTTCATCGCCAGCGTCGAGGAGTCCTCGCCGGAAATCACCTTCGCGATCTCGTCGAAGTAGCCGGTGCCCGCCTCGCGCTGGTGCTTGACCGCCGTGTACCCGTGCGACTCCATCTCGAACTCGCGTTCCTGGAGGCGAACATACGCCGTCATGCCCTCTTCGGAGTAGCCCTTGGCCAGGTCGAACATGCCCGCGTTGAGCGTGTGGAACCCCGCCAACGTAACGAACTGGAACTTGTAGCCGAGCTCACCCAGCTTGTGCTGGAAGCCGGCTATCGTGAGGTGGCCCAAGTGGCGCTTCCAATGGAACGAGGGCGAACAGTTGTACGCCAATAGCTTTCCTGGGAATTTCTTATGGACGGCGTCCGCGAAGTCTTCGGCCTCCCCCAAGTCGGGTTTCGATGTTTCGAACCACAACAGGTCCGCGTAGGAAGCGTAGGACAGGCCGCGTGCGATGGCCGCGTCGAGGCCGGGTTTGACCTCGTAGTACCCTTCCGCCGTACGGCGGC
>CAYVGY010000171.1:0-5319 GCA_964451065.1 uncultured Halobacteriales archaeon | reverse complement strand
TAAGAGGATTTCAGCGGCAGCTTTTGAAGGCCGGGCGGAAAACCTACATGCTAGCTCCAGCTCCCGTTCCAACCGGAGCAGGTTGGGGCGAGACGATCATCGTGGTTCATCCGTGAAATCGCCGACGCCCTCCAGATTCGAACGGGGTAGCAGGGGCCAGCGACGAGTCGCCGGGATTCAAGGGAGCCGGCGGCCAGATGGGTGTCGTGAACCCGGAATTCGGCCGGGGGGGCTTGGCCCCAGCCCGGCCAGAGCCGCATATGCATGGGCCATACAAACGGCTTATATGTCGGCGGAGGGCCTTTCTTAAGAGTGCGCCGGGCCGCGAATCTTCTTCCTTTGGGCCTTCTCCTCGTGCCTCTTGCCAGCGGGGCGGCGCCCGCATTTCCGATGGAAGGCTATCTCGAAAGCGCCGCCCCGATGGCCGCGGCCGGAATCCTGCTGGCAAGCCCCGACCATGAACTACGCGGAATGGTGCGGTTGGAACCGGCCGGCGCCCACGACAACCAGACCCTTCTCCAGGCCGACGCGGCCCGTGTGGAAATCCTACGTTGGGAAAACGGGGTCCGCGTCCCAGACCTTCTCGGCTTTCGACCCGAAGCGGCGAGCCCCCGGGTCACCGACCGCTATCACGCCGTACAACTTGCCTGGCTGAGCCCGCACGAATCCGGCCAACTTCTCCTCACCGAGAACGAGGCACAAGGCTATCCCACGGTCCTAACGGCGGCGAGCGCGCGATGCCAGATCCTCAATCCGGCCGGCGCGGGGGCGGCGCCGTTTCCTCAGGACGCCGAGGCTCCTCACCCCTACAGTTCACACCGGCGGACCGGTCAGCTCCAGGCCTCCTGCCAGTTTCCCTCGAGCCGAATCGAGAACCCGCGCGGCGTGGCCCTCTATGGAGTCGACCTTTGGTTCGCCTCAGCGGAAGGGGCGCGACGCGTTCGCACGGGAACGTTCGAGGAACCCGTCTCGCCCGGCGCACCGCTCACCCGTCAAGTGACCCAGATCCTGGTGGCCTGGTATGATGGCGCCCCGTTTACGGTCGAGCCTACGCCAGAATCGGAGGCCACGTTGTACGCTAGCGCCTTCGATCTCCTCGGCGAGATTTCCTCGGGGCCATCGATCGGAGCCCTTCGATGGGGAGATTGGTCCGCGGAGGGCCCGCTGGCGGCGTTCCAGGCAAACGGCGCCTTCCATGTTTCCGGGGGACGACCCCAGGCCGTTGCCCTCGAGGGCCAATCGGTCGAGCCGCCTCCGTGGGTTTCCTCTACCGAGGGAGCGATGTCTTTTCTCCGCGTCGGGTGGTTGGCGGCAAGCGCCGTCGCCGGAGTCTCGCTCAGCATCCTGCTCCTCCTTTGGTCCCTCTTCTCCAAGATTTCCCCCGCGGAGGCCGCTCGGCATCCGGCCCGGGCCCGGATTCTGGACGAAGCCCGAGCACGGCCCGGCCTAGCCAGAAACACGTTGGCCCGGCGCGCCGGCCTGACCCCCACGGCCACCTACTACCACGTCTACCGACTCCAGCGGGGCGGCCTGTTGACGGTCCACAGGATCCAAGGCCGGACGGCCATCTTCGTCTGCGCCGACGGCGCGCCCCGAGAACTCAATCGCCTCGCTCTCTTGGCCCGGCCCGCTCTCTCCCGCGTGCACGCCGCCATTGCGGCAGAACCCGGAAGCACACAGGGCACCATCGCGGCTCGCCTCGGGCTCGGCCAGTCTAGAGTCTCAAAGGCGGTCCGGCAGCTTGCGGAGGCGGGAATCATTCGGGCGGAACGAGAAGCCGCGGTCCGCCGCTACTTCCCCGCCTGAGCCGACGGCTCCCGCATGGTCCGGGAATCGGAAGGCTTCCATCTCCGACCACAACTTCGCTACTCCCTTGGGTGCCGAGCCATGCGGAGGCTTGCCGACGCGTCCGCGCCGTTATTCCTTAGAATTCGAATGAAGTTATCACTGAACTCCGCCACCCGGTGACCCTGATGACCTCGATTCGGTCCGCCAACCGACGATTGCCCCCGCGGGCGCCCAGTCTCTCCTCGAACCGCCGCATCACCGCGGGACGACGCATGATCTCAAACGCTTCCCGCCCCTCGGCGCCGCGCGGGGGCGAACGGTTTGGCGTCGGCTCCAGGGTCGCGATTCTTCTTCTCGGCGTCGCCCTGGCGACCCCCGCGATGGGCGCGGACGTGAACCTGGGGGACGCACGCGTCGAACTCGCGCGGCTTTCCCCTCCAAGCACCGACACCGCGTGCGCCGGGCACTGGGGGTCCCCCGGAGAGGGGACCGCGGAAACAACGATCCTCCAGGCGCCGGTTCCACCCGGCGTCGAGCACCTCGAAGATGGCGCCGGCGTCGCGCGCGCGGTTCGGGAGAACGCCGTCCACCCCGCCTATGAGTTTCTCAATCCGACGATTCGAATGGCCTACCGGGAGGCCCACCCTGTCCTCCCCGCTGTGACGGTACCCACGGGCCCGGTACTCGGCCACGACGTTCCGGCATCCGCTGACGATGCAGGCGTCGCAGATTGGCTCCAAATCGCCATCGCGTTCATTTCGCTGGTTGTCGAGGTGGCACCCTACTTCGCTCCCGGCGACTCCGATCTCGACGAATTCATACCGGAATCCCCCTGGTACGTTACGTGTGACAGCGGGTTCACGACCGCGGCGACCTGCGCAGGATCCACGCTGCTCGTCGAACCACGCGAGTGCATGCTTCAATACCTCGACACGACGCGCCAAACCAACCAGAACACAGACGCCGAATACCAAGACCATTCGGCCGCCTCCTGCCGGTACAACGAACTGCCCGACCCGGGCTCCCCCAACCCGCCTGGATCCGGTCTTGGGGAACCCTCCTGCGAGTTCACGCTCTATACGCCGCTCGACGGTCTGGCACCTTCGGTCGATGGAACAGGAGTCATGCGGCCCCATCAGAGGACGCTTGCGAATACCGTCAACGTTTGCACGGGCGCGTCGGAAAAACTGCCACGCGTGGTCAACCGAGCCCACGGCGACGGCCAAGACGTGGTCGTTCCGAACCTCAAAGTCGTCCAGAAAGCTGCGACGCCAGAAACCAACCCGTGTAGGACGGTGAGCGTCGCTTGGCCCCCGTTCGAATGGGCCTCGGACAGATACTACGGCGTGCCCGTACGATGCGGCACGGCGCACGAGCTGGCCGTCGGATACTGGTGGCTCGTTTGGGACCCCAACAATAAGGACGGCCTGGGAGTCTACGCCATTTGCCCAGGGGAAGCGGCACTACGGAACGTTTCCGAGATCGACGCCGACGACTAGGGTCCGTTCCTCCGAGACCCAGGGTTCGGTCCAGCCAGTGAATAAACGCGCCGGACGTCGTTTCGCTCGTTGGAGCCGCCACCGGCATGCGTTTCGACCATCGGAGCGGATCACCCCGGGCCCTGTTCCCAAGCCCCAGCCGGCGCCCTCGAGTCGAAGGAAAAGCGCCAAAGGAGTGGGCGCTCGAGCCGTTGGAGACGCGTTGGTGTGGATTGCCGCCGAATGGGCCAGGGAGAAATACCTGGATGAAGGTCCCAGGCGTGACCGCGAGTAAACCTGCGATGCGAATGCCGCCCCTCACACCAATCGGGGTCTGGACGGTCAAGGCTTTGATCCGGCGCGGCGGGGCGTTCGCACCCGCGCCGGCGCAGTCGGCGCGCTTCGAACTGCGGCGGCCGCCACGGGGCCGCCGGACTCAACGGCATCGGCCGCGCCCAGGTCATCCTGAACCGGGCCGTGCGCCTCATCGCGGAGCGCGTCGAGGGCCGCAAGACGACGGCCTCAGCGCCGGCGGCGACCCCGGCGTCGTAGCCGGCGGGCCGTCGGTTCTACTTCGGTTACAAGAACCACACGTCGAACCAGAAGTCTTCGGGCTCACAGCACCACAGCACGACGTAGGCCTCGGCCGACCCGTAGGGGATTCGCCCGTGTTCGTCGCCGACGGCGCGGAAGTTGGCCAGTTGGCGGCCGGCGGCGTCGAAGAAGCAGAGGTCCAGGTCCTCGTTGCCGACGGCGTCGAGCGTGAAGTAGTAGCCGTTGAAGACGGAGATGGCGTCCGGGTTGAGTCTCCAGATGGTGAGGCCGCTCCCCATGAGCCAGAGCAGGTCGCTGGGCAACGCGGAGCAGCCGGAGGCTCCAGTATTGTTGGACGTGAGCGTGGGGACCAAAACCTGGCCCGATTCCGAGTAGTAGAAGCCACCCCAGGCCGAGGCCGGTCCGGCTCCGAAGAAGATTGCGGTCACGAACATGCCGATGAGGGCGAGCGAAATTCTTTCCTTCATGGTTGGTCCTCCCGTTCTGGCGGGGAGTCGCTTGGCCGTCTTCGGCGCCGTACTTGGAATTTGGGGCAGGCGGCCGCATGGCGCGACCCGGCGGTCGGGGCCGGCCGGGGAGGAAGGCTCTCGAGAACAGTCTTACCCGGCAAGGGGGGGGGCGAGTCCGGGCGTCCGGGACGCGGCCCCCGCCGCCAAGGGCCGGAGGGCCCCCATCCTAGTGTCCGCGGTTCGCGTTCAGGGTGGGCCGCGTTGGCCGCGAGTGGCGTCGAATGGACAACATGGTCGCCGAACGCGTTATAGCCGAGGTCGGCGCATCCTCGGGCCATGCGGGGCCGGGTCGTCTGGGCGCTGAGTCTTGCCAGTCCCGTTCTCATGGCCCACGTCGTGGCGGCCGACACCGATCCCAAGGATCGCCCCCTGAATCCCGAGTTGGACATCGTGGAGTACGGCCTCGAACTGACCGAGACCTTGTTCACCCCGTACCTTTCCGTGGAGGGGACGTTGAAAGACCAAGACTACTACATCTGCCAGTCCCGCGCGGGGCTCGAGGGACCGCACCAGACCCGCCAAGTCTACGAGGTGCGCTGGCACGACGTCGCGTTCACCGCGTCGTACCACCGCACCGAACCCGAAAACGAGGACGGTAGCGGCCGCACCATCAGCCGCGACATCGAATCGGGCGGCGCCGTCGACTCCGGCCGACGCATCACGTGGTCCGTGCAGCGGGCCGACGACTACTACGATACGTCGTGGGCGACCAAGTGTTTCGCTTCGGAGAACCGCCCCGAGCCGCTGGTCTGGGGAACCGCCGACGAGGTGGCCTGCGACCAATTCACGGACACCGACTGCACCGGCTGGACCTGGACGGACGAGGTCCGCACGGGACCCCCCGCCTGGGAAACCGAAACCTCCGCCGGCGCGGGCGACGCGGATTCCCAAGGAGGCGGGACGGATTCGCGCAACCTCGTTCCCGGAGTCCCCACGATCGCCTTGGTCGGCGTGATTGGCGCCTTGGCCTTCGGGATTCGGCGTCGCTG
>CAYVGY010000170.1:5061-5376 GCA_964451065.1 uncultured Halobacteriales archaeon | reverse complement strand
CACCACCGGGACCCCGACCCCCCAGACGGGGGTCGGCGAGGCGCCCGTTGATCGAGGAAAACGAGGGGCCTCGGGGGTATATAGGCATGTTGAGCATGAGAGTTTACGGGGGCCCCAAAACGGCCCGTTTTGGGGTCCCATCGACTTTCCTTGGGGTTCGTCCACGACGCATCGGGGACCGGCTTCATGCCCCGGGGCGGGCCCGCATGGCCCCGGCGTGGCCCCGCATACGCGCTGGCTTCTTGGCCTGGAAGGCCGCAAAGGGAACCGCGCCTACAACCGTTACGCGATCGGCTTCAAGATGGCCTCTTTCTG
>CAYVGY010000170.1:0-5051 GCA_964451065.1 uncultured Halobacteriales archaeon | reverse complement strand
AGCACGTTGCGCCCGTGCCACCCGCGCGGCGGCCGACGCAACACCCGTGGCCGTCGACCCGCGCCGAAGCACCCCGGCCGCGCGCGCGTCCAGTCGACTCGGCCGAGGGCACACCTTAAGTACGCCCTGGCCCCCATACGACGCGTCATGCCCCGACGCCCCTCCAAGGAGGAACGACGCGTCCAACTATCGGCTCAGGAGAGGAAAGTCATCAAGCGCTGGGGACCCACAATCGTGTCGACGCGCGACTGAGGTCCCACCATCTCTTGGACCAAGCCACCGAGAACCGGCGATGCTCCTCCTCGAGCTGCCTCGGATTGTACCCGAACTCGCTCTGGCGGTCCAACCGCCGATGCGACCACTCCGAGTATCGTTCGACTTGCACCCGAAACCGGTCGGGGGCCCCGGTTTCGTCGGCATAATGAGGAAACTTGAATCCGGCCGCATCGAGGAACGCCTCCAAGAACAGGATGGCGGTGCGGTGGTTGGCGTTGCCCAGGCACTGCGACCACACCAGCCGGTGCAACACTTCACCCAAGAACGGGGCGCCGTGGACGCCCAGGCCCCACAACGATTCGAAGACGTCCGCGAGGCGGTCCGGCTCCGTCGGCTTGTACTCGCGAAGCGGTGAACCGGAGAGTTCCTGATGGATCCGTCGCACTTCCGCGTAGTACAGGAGGTAGCGTTCGACCGCGAGGCCGGTTTCGGGCCGCACCGCCCCCGCAACCATCCCACGGGGAAAGACGTTGCGTCCGCAGCATTCTATGCGTCGTCGACGACTGCGGGAGTCGTCAACCGGGGACCGAATCGACCGGGCGCAACACGTCACCTTGCCGGGTCGGCTCGGTTCGAAGAAGCCCGGCCTCCACGGCCCGCCGGATCGCCTTCCACGCCCCCATGCGGCTCATGGTGAACTGGGTCCGCAGGTCTTGGCTCGCGGCGGCGCGTACCAAGGGCGCCGCCCGGGCGCGCTCGACGAGGAACCGCACCGGCGCGTCCTTTTCCAGGAGAAGGCTCTTCTTTTCCTGGTCAAGGTTGGCGCCCCGCGGGTACAAGTGGATCTCCTTGCCGGTGCGAAGGCTCCGCAGGAGGCCCACCGTCTCGAGGACGCGCAGGTGGTGGCGGACGACGCCCCGCGGCTGCCCCGTGGCGGCCACGGCGTCGTTGTGGAGGAGGCCGGGACGCTGCCGCACCACGTCGAGGAGTTGCTTGCGCAAGGGATGCTTGAGGGCCGTCGACTCGTCGAGGCGCGTGTAGAAGAGGCCCACGAGGCGACTGAACTGGGAAAGGGACGCCAAGAGGAGGGCGCCGGCGAGGGCCCAGAACCCGACCTGGACGAGGGCCGGCGCCGTGGTGGGCTTCACGAGGACGCTTTGGAAGTCGAGGCCGAGGGCGGAAAAGTCGCCCGTCGCTTGGCCGCGAGCGACGGCTTGTTCACCCGTGGCATCGGCCGCCACTTCCATCGCTTCTTGGGATTCGAACCGTCCGGCCACCGTCAACTCCTTGACGTTGAAGGCCACGTCGTCGAGGTCGACGCGGGCCTGCCCGTTCGCGTTGCGGAAATGCACCGAACCCTCCCCACCCCACGCCAGGCCGGAACAATACAATTCCGCCTCGTCCTGCGGCAACACGAGCGTGGCGTTTTGCAGGAACGCGTCCGCGTGGACCTCGATCCAGACCCGCTCCGACACGACGGGGTGGAGGCCGCCCCCGTCCCGCAACTCTGCGCGTTCATGGACCGGCAATTCCAGGACCTCGGTCCCTTGTTCGAATCGGGCCTGCATGGCGCGCACCCCGAGCACGCCTTCGAGGGTCACGTTCGTCGCGTCGGTGCGGACGCTGCGCAGCGGGCCCTCGATGATGGGGTCCACGATGCGCCGAACCCCGGCCTCGGCATCGGGGACGAAGTAGGCGGGGCCCGTGGGCGCGTACCGGACACTGGGGCCCGCGTCCCATTGGCGGCCCACCAAGGGAGCCCGTAGGACGTCGCTGGAGCCCTCGGCGGGTCGGTACCCGTGGACGTGGCCCCACCGGTCCCACGCGACGTCCAAGACGCCCGGCGGCAAGGGGTGGGACGTGAACCGGACCGTGCCCCCGTGCCACTCCACCCGCGACTCCGCCCACACCGTGTAGTTGACGCGCGCCTCCGACACGACAATCTGGCCCCCGCCGTGGTGGACCCGGAGGCGGCCCGGGGTGGCCTCCGGCAGGCGGAACCCGGCGGCCTCGCATTCGCCCTCGAACTGGCCCGTGGCGGCAAACCCCGCCGCGTACCGGTACTCGAGACGATCCGTGCCCGCCTCCGCCACGACGCCCGGCACCCCCGCTAGGAGGATGAGGCTGACCAGGGCGAACGTGACGCGAACCACGGCGTCAACTCCTTAAGTGGCGGGAACCGCGGGCAGGCCCTGGTACTTGCACCGGAACTCGACCGGGAGTTGGTCACAAACCAGGGTCGGCGGGTCGTCGCAGTCGGCGTAATCGTACGCGATCCCGTCCTCAATCCTGTATTGGTAAAGATTGCTCGCCTCGCCAAGAAACGAAAATGTACCGAAGGCGTTCCCTTTCCGCCCGATGTACAAATCGCCGTTTCCTGTGCCGGGGCCCACAAGAATGAGTGGCTCCGCGAACGAGACCTTGGACCCGGTTTCCCAGCACGGTTCCCTCAGTCCGACGGCGTCAAAAATCCAGCCCAGGGATCCTTCGCCGCGGATCACCGGGTCGACCGCGGTGGCCGCCTGCGACGGGGTCAGGGCGACGAGTGCCAGTAACGTTCCCGTTGCCGTCATGAGTGTTCGTGTTGCCATTAGTTCCAGCTCCCGTCATACGTGAACGTGAAGGACGAGTTGAGGCTGAGGCGGCCGAGTGCGTGGGCGGACGCTTGCCCCATGGCGGACCCCAGCCGGCTGTTGCCGACCACGTGGATTTCCCCGTCCTGCAAGGCCGCCACCGTATCGTTGACTCGGTACGTGACGCGGTGGAACGGACCGTCGCCGTACCACCAGTATGACTCTTCACCACTCGCCTGGGCCGTCAAGTCATGCTCGAGCAACGAGACGCCGACCTCAAACGCCGCCGCCTGGACCCGCCAGACGTCGCCGCGGCCGTTGGGAAGGTCCGGCGTGGCCGTGTTCTCGAACGTTCCTGCCGCGCTCGTCCAGTTCCACGCCGCCAAAGCCTCGCGCAGCGCCTCATCATCCATCACGACGTCTAGGAGGAAGCTGTTGCTCGTGATGTCGGGCGTCCACGACTCGTTGCGGGGCTTGACGAAGGCCCAACTCGTCAACAAGTGGGCGCTGCCCAGGACGGCGGTCTCGTTGACGACGCGACCACACGTGAAGATCTGGACGTAGATGCCGGCCGTCTCCGACGTGAACCCGATGACCTCGAAGGCTGGCGGGACTTGGGGCCGGACCGTCTTGTAGGAGACCTCCAGCTTCAACCCGTGTTCGTAACAGTCCAAGAACTGGACGACGCCGAGCGTCGCGTTGGGCCCCGGCAGTGGCGCATCCCCGGTCGGCCCTGAATCCGACCCGGACTCCTCCTGCGTCCCCGTGCACCCCGCAACGAGGACGAGGAGGGCAGGTAAGACCGCCACCGAGGGTTGGACGCGCACGCGTGTTCGACTCCTTAAATCGAGGGAACCGGGGGCAGGCCCTGGTACTTGCACCGGAACTCCAACGGGAGCTGGTCGCAACCCCACGCTCCCGGGTCCTTGCAATCCGCGTAATCGTAAGCGATGCCGTTCTTGATCTCGTAATCGTAGAGGTTGTTCGTCTGGCCCAAGGGAGTAAAGATTCCAAAAGCCTTCCAGTCCCGCGCCTGGTAGGCGTCGCCGTCGCCCGGAGCTTCGCCGACGTACCACAGCGCTTGGGCAAAGGAAACCTTGGACCCCGTTTCCCAACAGGGGTCCTTCATGCCCAAGGCGTCGAAGACCCACCCCAGCATTCCTTCGCCGCGAACCTCGGGGTCCAGAGCCGTGGCCGTGGGGGAGGCCACCGCCCCGACGAAGATCACGAACATTCCCGTTGCCGCCCAATAGCTTTGGTTTTTCACGAATTCCAACTCCCGTCATAGGTGAACGTGAAGGAGGACGAAATGGTCAACGAGCCCAGGAAGAACGAGCCCTGGCCCATGGCGGAGCCGAGGCGGCTGGTTCCTGTGGCGTGAATCTCGCCCGTCTGCTGCGCAGCGAAAGTATCATTCACACGGTACGTGAGGCGGTGGAACGGGCCGCCACCGTACCACCAAAGGAGTTCCGCGCCGCTCACCTGCTGCATGGCCGCATCATGCTCAAGGATGGAGGCGACGATTTCGAAGCTGGTCGTTCGGATGCGCCACAGGTCGCCTTCGTCGTTGGGCAATTCAGGGGACGGCGTGTTCTCAAACGTGCCGGCGGCCGCGGTCAGATTCAGGGTCGCAAGGCCTGCACTGACGGCCGCGTTGTCCGTCGCGACGTCCAGCAGGAACCGGTTGCTGGTGATGTCGGGCGTCCACGACTCGTTGCGGGGCTTGACGAAGGCCCAACTCGTCAACAAGTGGGCGCTGCCCAGGACGGCGGTCTCGTTGACGACGCGACCACACGTGAAGATCTGGACGTAGATGCCGGCCGTCTCCGACGTGAACCCGATGACCTCGAAGGCTGGCGGGACTTGGGGCCGGACCGTCTTGTACGAGACCTCCAACGACATGCCGTGTTCGTAACAGTCCAGGAACTGGACGACGCCTATGGTCGCGTTGGGGCCGGGCAAGGGAGGATCCGTGGTCGGACCCGGATCCTTTTCCCTCTCTTCCGTCCCCGTGCACCCGGCCGCCAAGACCATGACGGCGAGGGGAAACGCCAAGAAGGGGTTGTTGCGCACGCTTGACCGCTCCACACCACCACCGGGACCCCGACCCCCCAGACGGGGGTCGGCGGGGCGCCCGTTGATCGAGGAAAACGAGGGGCATGCCCCGTATATAGGCATGTTGAGCATGAGAGTTTACGGGGGCCCCAATACGGCCCGGTTTGGGGTCCCATCGACGTCCCGCCGGGCGTCGGCCTGGCGCCC
>CAYVGY010000169.1:3451-5504 GCA_964451065.1 uncultured Halobacteriales archaeon | reverse complement strand
CCGTGCGCGCGCCGAACCGTCGGCTACCACCTGGCCCGCCTCGAACGCCACGGCTTGGTGACGAGTGGCCGGTGTGGGCGCGGCAAGGCGTACTGGGCCACCGAGAAACTCCGACGACTGCTTCCCCTAGCGGGCCACCCCAACCCACCCACCAGTCAATCGACTCCCTGGATCGACCGCAGCAGCGCCCAAGCCGGCGCGTCGCTGCCGCCAATGGAAACGGAAGTGTGTGAAACATGAAACCTCTTGAAAAGAAACTATGGATCATGACCGCCATCGCCATCTTCGTGCCGTCGCTTGCACTCCCCTCTGCGATTGCCGTTGAAGGCCAGGAAAGACTGGGACCGATTCCGCAAGTGCCGGGCGGGGGCGCCGGGCTTCCTTGGGTGATGGTCGGGGGCAGCCACGACACCACGTGCACCGGAACGAAGAGCATCTCGACGAGCGAATTCGAGGGTGAGGCTTCCCTGCTGGAAATCGGGCCTGTGAAGCTGTTGACCATAAGCGTCGCCTACGAAGAAACCGAGATTACTTGGGATTATACCTGTACGGCCGCGTATGAAACGTGGGCTGGCGGAGGCGGCGGAGCATTCCGCGAAGTCATCATTCAATCCGACCTCAATCAGGACGGCGTTTTCGAGAACCACGATTCCTGCACGTATCTGTCGGGCTCTTGCTTCGTTTCGTTGAGCGACGACCTTGGCGTGATCCGCAAGGATTCAGGCGTCGGGGACAGCTACCCTCTGACCTTCAAGGCGTGCTACGATTCTAGCGCCCAAGGGGTGAATGTCTTTCAGGAGCCCCTTCGCAGCGTCGACCTTGCCGATCCGGCCCCCTCCGAGACCTATGGGGACGACTGCAAGAATGTCCAAATAAAATACACGGACGCCAATGACGCCGGCGTCGCGGAGCGAGTGGTGGTCAATGCCCTTGGATTACTTCCAGGCGTCTGAGCGCCAGTCGACGCCGAAGGCCTCCTCTGGAGGCCTTTGGCTTTTCCTCTTCCTCGGATCGGCGCTCATTGCATCAGGATGCCTGGGCGAATCCGACGCCTCGGAATTAGTGCTAAACGGCCCTTTGGTCATCAAGGGGCCCTGGGAGTGCTCGGCTCGCCTCGTACGCAACTGCGAAGAGGTCCAGGCGAACGCCGATGCGCCGTACCGGTTTCGCCCCATGTCCGTCATCGCGCCGGAAGGTCAAGGTATTGGACACGCTGGCGTCCTTTTTCGCAACCTGACCCGCGGCGTTGTCTTGGAGGAATTCTCGGTCGAGGGTTTCCAGGTCGGAGTGCTTGTGACCGGCCTTTCATGCAAAGACTGCGACATACAGCTCACGAACGGGACTATCCGTGGCCTAAAAGCGAAAAATGACCAAGAGCCGCTCGTCCGGACAGACGGCCTCGTGATCCAGACGTCGACGGCCGCCGTACAGCTTTCCGACCTCGATATTGACCTCGCTGGGGGGGGAAAGGTGACGCGGGAATTCACGCAGCACCCAGACTACGGGTGGGGCGAAGTCAAATGGCTGGAAGGTGGCTCGTATGGAGCCACCATCGACTCGAACGCGACGAGCCTCCGGATGGAACGCGTTAACATTGCCGCCCAAACTGCGTCCATTGGCGAAGGCGTCTCCTACAAGAACTCCGTCCTCGATAACGCCCGGGCAGAAATTGAGAACCTTTCACTTGACGGCTTTTCGGATGCACTCGTCCTTACCGCAGCCGAGGTCGACCTTACAGGCCTCCACGTCGGTTGCGGAGAGGTCGGCGTCCTGGTGGATAAGGCGGACGCGTTGAGTATCCGCCGGAGCGAGATCGTTGGATGCCGGGATACTGGCGTCCGCGTCAACCACTTGTGGTCCACCGGCCACCTCCAAGACCTCCGGATTAGGGACGGCGGCGTGGGCGTGAACATTTCGTTTGCTGGCGCCTTGACCGTTGCCAACGTCCACGTCGAGAACAACGACGTGGGCCTGAGTCTCTATGGTGGTTCCCGCCTGGACGGCCAACCGCCCGCGTCCTTGGCCATGGCCACCACTGGAATCGTCAAGAACC
>CAYVGY010000169.1:0-3441 GCA_964451065.1 uncultured Halobacteriales archaeon | reverse complement strand
GGTTCTCCAGTGGGTTCCGCATGCGACCCTTCGCGAGTTGCGAATCGAAGAGAACGGCGCTGGCGCTGATGGGACGTACCCCGCGGCGTTCGGAACGCGAGGGGGAATGGCAATTTTCCCGAGCGCTGCTCTTTCCGTGGTGGTTCGCGATTCCACGATAGCGGGCAACACGGCGTTCGGGGTCAGCGTGATCGACGGCCTGCCGGCATCCGTCGACGCTCGTGAAAACTGGTGGGGCGCGCCGACGGGGCCCACGCCTCGGCCCAGCTCCCCCGACCTTCCGAACCCACCATCGGGGACCGGCGATGGAGTCACCGATGGCGTGATCTTTGCGCCCTACCATCAATCGCCGCCCACAGGAACGGGATGGGCGGCGGCGTGAATCCGCGCCTACAACCGCCGCGCGATCTGCTTGAGGATGGCCTCTTTCGGGTCGCTCGCCTTGGCAAGGACCACGCGTCCCTTGCTCTTGTGCCACTCGCGCGGCGGACGCGCCTTCTCCTCGAGTTCCGTCTTGAACCCGAGCGTGCGCGCGGCCTGGGCGATGGTGCCGGCGCGGGGATCCTCGACGGCGAGGTCGAGCGGGACGCGGCGGCCCTGGGCGCGGCTGAGGTTCTTGTCGAAATAGTAGGGCCAGACGACGAGTTTCCCCTCGCCGCGGGCGACCACGGGACGCCTCTTACTTCACCAGGACCGCGTTGAGGACGCCGTCCTGGCCGGGCCGGCTCGTGATCTTGGCCTTGCCGAGCTTGGTCTGGACGACGGCGCCGCGAGTGAAGATGTTGCGGCGCACGTAGTGGGGGTTGGCGGGGTTCTCGACAACGGTGGTGAATTCGACCTTTTGGGTCTTTCCCGTGGCCGGGTCGGTGACGTTGACGACTTTTTGGGCCAGGATGCGGACCTTCTCGTGCCCGCCCATGGTGCGGATCTTGCGGTGGCGGTCGGCGCCGATCGTCGGGAGGATGACCTCGCGGCCGATCTCGGCCTTGCGCTTCTTGTGGTTGAACCGGCGGCGGCCGCCGGAGGGTTTGCGCACGGATTCGCCTTGCCAAAGCGCCATGGGAACGACCTTGAGGGGCGCGCGAAGACGGCCCGCCTAGATAAACCTAGGCCGTCGCCGGTGCCGGCACGCGGGCGCGGCGTAGCCGATTTCCGGCAGGGCGGCGAAGGCTCCCACCGCGAACATTGCGCACCCGCCCCTGCAAAAGCCTTATTAGGTGAGGACGGGACAACGGAAAGGCGGGGCCCGCCAACGCGGATGGGGTCTCGCGCAAACCGCCATTCATAAAATATAAATACCATCGGCTGGAACACAAAGAGTTGGTTTGGAACGGGAGTACGGGGATTATGGGGAAGAGTCCGAAAGATGAGGTAGTGACACTGGAAGATCTCCAGATGGCCATCTCGAACCGGATCGGCATCCCGGAAGAGGATGCGGCCCGCGACGCGAGCTTCGTGATGGACATTTTTGGCTTCGACGACCGGGTCATCGATAACGTTTTGGAGCCGGAAGACCGGCAATTGTTCTACATTCTCGAGGAAGAAGGGATGCTCACCACCGAACGCGAAGAGACGACGCTCTACGACGGCCGCGAATGGCGGACCCATTACTGGTTGTTCAAGAAGGACGCGATCAAGGAGATGAGCGCCAAGGAGCGCGAACTCCGCCGCCTGAAGCGGTCGCTGCCGTCCGAAGAGGACGTGTACAACCAGCTCCCGGCCGAGCTCTGGGGCCAGCGCGCGATCTAGGCGCCGCTCGGTCAGGTATTCGTTGGCCTAGCGGAGCCAAGGTTCACTTTCACCGGGCTCCCCCCGCAAAGCGCTAATCCCTGCGGGGCCTGCCCGGGATACCGGTGGTCACCGTGTGCATGACGCCAAGGCTCGCGCCCGAGCGTCCGGTCGCCACCGGGAAGGCCCGGTGGCAGAGTAAGGTCGAATGCACCGACCTGAAAAGTCGGAGCCTCACCGCTTCGCGGGTTCAAATCCCGCCCGGGCCTCATAATCCTTGCGAGTCTAGGAGGCCACCTTCAGCCTACCCAGGCAAGAGAATAGGCGCTGGCGCGGATTGAACTTGACCGTGGACCTGTTCCCCTATGCGGTGCGGCCTTTTCAGGCGGAAGCCGTGAAGCTCATCCGGTCCACGGCCTCAGACGGCGGCCACCTCGTGCTCGAGTCCCCCACGGGGACGGGAAAGACCGTTGTCCTCCTCACGGGAGCCCTCGAAGCAGCCCTGGCCAAGGACAAGCGGATCCTCTACCTCACCCGGACGAACAGCCAGCAGGAGCAAGCCGTCCGGGAGATCCGCGCCCTCCAGGCTCGCACGCCGCAGCCCGTGAGGGCCTTGGCGCTGCAGGGCCGGCAACGACTCTGCCTCAAGTTGGAGGACGGCAACGACCCCGAACTCGAGGACGCCTCGCCCGAGGACCTCAGCCATTATTGCGGCCACGCCAAGCGCTTGGCCGAGTCGGACCCCCAGGACCCCAAAGCCTGCACGTACTTCGCGTCCCTGGCGGCCAAGTCCGAAAACGAGATCGCTGGCGTCTTCGGCACCAAGGCTTTGACCGCCGAAGCCGCCAAACTCTTGGCCCGGGACCACGGCTTCTGCAGTTACGAGGCCACCAAGCGCCTCCTCCCGACCGCCGACATCGTCGTGGCGCCCTACATCTTCGCGTTCGAGCCCGGCCTGCGCTCCCGCCTCTTCCAATGGTGGCACTCGGAGCCCGCGCGAACCATCCTCATCGTCGACGAGGCCCACAACGTCCCCGGGTACGTGCGCGAGCTGTTCAGCCCTCGACTGACGGGGGAGGGGCTTCGAAGGGCCCTCGGCGAGTCTGAAACCCTCGGCCACCCCATCTTGGGCAACCATGTTTCCGCCCGCGAACTCCTCGAATCGATGCAGGAGGCCCTCCAACTCATCCTCGACGAATTCGTCCAGGAGGACGACGGGTTCGTCCCTCCCTTCGAATTGGAAACCCACCTTCTGGGCCGCCATCGGCTCACGACCCACCATTTGAGCCTGCTGGCGGACCAGCTCGACCAGCTGGGCGAGGTCGTCCGCGACCGGCGCCGACTCCTGGGCAAGGTCCCCCGCAGCGCCCTCGGCCACGTCGGCCGCTTCCTGCGCCGATGGCTCGACGCCGACGATGGGACCCACGTCAAGCTCGCGGTCCGGGAACCTCGCCCGGGCCTGGAGATCTTCTGCGTGGACGCCCGCGAAGGCGGCCGAGCGCTGCACGAGTTCCACGCGACGATCCACGCCAGCGGCACGCTGTCCCCCATGGCGGAGTATCGGGACAGCCTGGGGCTCGGGGAGGGTGCCCGCCTGGAGCGGTTCCCGTCGCCGTTTCCGCTGGAACGGTTGCGGATCGTCGTCGCCAAGGACGTGACGACGAGGTTCGAGACGCTCCAGGCCGACCCCGGCAAGGTCGATGCGCTCCAGGA
>CAYVGY010000168.1:0-5605 GCA_964451065.1 uncultured Halobacteriales archaeon | reverse complement strand
ACTATTTGCAGGACAGGCTAACTCCACGGGGCCGCCGGACGTGACCGGAGCAGGCTGGACTAGGAGGAACAATGCGAGGATTCCAACGGCAGACAGCTGGTGGCTCATGCGGACCCAAAGCGACTTCCGGGGATTTGAAATAGGAATTCAAGCCCCCTGCCGGGGCGCCACGGAAACGTGACACGGGTGCCATACGGGCGTACGCCCTCTTGGGCCGCTCGCTTTCTCGCCTGGTTCGGCTTGCATTCTTCACGGCCACCTCATGTTCCGCCCGCGTCGTCTTCCAGTCGGGTCGTCTCTTCGGATTCGCGCTGCTGACGTCCTCGAACGTCCGGTCGAAGAGCGGCTGGGCCTCCTCCTTCGACTCGAACTCGACCAGGTACGGATAGTCCCGGTCGAGGTTCGCGTGGAACGGCTCGACCATCCCGTCGTTCTCCGGTGTGCGGCCCCGGATCAACTAGACCCGGATTCCGGGGCGTTCGCCTGGCTCGAAGAACGCATCCGGCAAGTGGTCGCGCCTCGTCACGACCTGACCAGCGTCAGGATTGGTAGGCTCAGCACGTCCGTGGACCCCTGGCGGATTTCCAGAGTCGCAGACCAAAGCTCGCCCACCTTTTCCTCGCTGATTTGCGGTCCGGTGCCAAGCGAGTACTGACACGTTGTCCCTACGCAGACAGGGCCGTCGGTTACATAGGTGGTCGACAGCCCACCCACAGACTGCGTCATGGCGCCGACTGGAGAAGGTCCCAAGTAGGCTACCGCGAGCGGAAGCTCCAGCGAATCGCCGAAGCCCGAGATCCACAGAGTGCCAGTCTCCACGTGGACCTGGGCGAGGGGGCTCGGTTCGGATGCGCTTGCCAAATAGAGGTCCCCCAAGCGCCCCACGGGAACAAGTCGCACGCAGTAGGAGTCCATGCAGGTCTCGTGGTCGCCCCTGGGACCCATAAGGCCAGCTTCCCCCTTGTTCCGGTAGGAGGCCCCTGGACCTCCTGACAGCCCCTTGCCGACGTCGTCGATGTCGCACGATTGTCCGCCCCCCGCTCCGCACGATCTCCAGCGATTCGGGTGGTAATCAGACGCCCCGTTCATCTGTGGCCACATGGCGTAGTCCTCATACTTGTCGTGGAACGCGTTGTCCGTCGCGAAGCGGTCCGCCGCCGGCTCGATTAACCCGAAGAGGTTGTGCCCAAGCTCCTGAAGGAAGATGCCAAGAACGTTGTCATCCTCCTCCTCCCACTCCATGGTGAAGCGATCGATGCAACTCCGGAAAAGCACGAACATGTCGTTGGCAATCTCGCCAAGGCCCACGACACCGTGCGCGTCCCAGTAGGGGCAATCCTCCCCTCCGTTTCCGCCCTCATGGGCCATGACGGCATAATGATAGATTCCCCGACGGGCCTGGGTAAAGCCGTTCCCCTGGAGGTCGTTGTAATACCAATCCCAATCGTCCGGGCGGGTCGGGTCGTCCGACCCCGACTCAAAACGATCGTCGTGCGGAATCTGGTTTCCGCCCCCGAACGCGCCCTGATCCACATGGAGTTCGATACCGTGGTTGTGGAAGGCGGTTTTCGCCCGCTTCACCACGTCGTCGGGCAGGGCGTGGTCATGCCAATGGTTTCCCGGGGTCTGCATCCAATCCACTTCCACGTACACATCCGGGACGGTTGGGTTGGGACTATCGCAGCCACTAGGTTGGGAAGGGTGGCAGAAGATGTTCGAGTACGTCGGCCACCTGTGTCCATCAAGGTTGCTCTCCACGTAATCTGACAAGCCATCGTCGTCGGTGTCATCGTCACGAGGATCGGTCTGTTGGCGGGCCTCAAGGCAATCCTCGAGACCATCCGCGTCCGAGTGCGGGAACGATCCGGCGGGATTCACCGTCGCTTGGGCGGTGGAGGTCGTGTACCCGTCGGAAACCGTTAGAGCAATCACGTAAGGGCCGAAGCACCCATACGTGTGGCTCGCCGACGGACCAGTGCCTGCGCCCGTCTGGTCTCCCCAGGACCAGGAGAAACCCAGTGTGTCCCCGTCTCCATCGGAGGAGCATTGCGCGTTCACAAACACCGTCGCCTGCTGCACAGTGGGAGCCGCCATGCAGGCCGCGGGGGCCGTGTTCGCCTTCGTAGTAAAGCGCCACAACGGGCCGGTGGTGGTGGTTCCTTGGCTGTCCGTTCCTACGACCCGCCAGTAGTGGGAGGTCCCCCGGGCGAGCGTGCCTGGCGTGCAGCTTGCCCCCGTTGGCCCCCAGAGGTCGGTGCAACCTGGCACGGCCGCGGGAGAGGTGCTCGTCCCGAGGTGGACGGTCCAAGTCACCGAATCTCCGTCGTCCGGGTCGCCGCCCGACCACGAGAGCGTCGGGTTCCACGGGACGCCGGTAGCGTAGTTGCTGGGCAAAGGGTAGGAGCCGATATAAGGGGCCCGGTTCGGAGTCGCCGTCGTCCCCCGGATCCGCACTTCGTCAATCGTGCCGGCGAAGTACGGCCCAAGCGCGTTCCCGCTGTTGCGGATGGTTCCCATGTCGACCGGCTGCGCCGAGTCGAAGAGGCGGCTCGGGATTCCGCCGGCCCAGGGCGCCGTGGCGGGTTGTAGCTGGTCGTTCACAAAGACCTGGGCCGTCCGTGCGGACCCAACATACTCGGCCCGGATTCGGTAGGTGCCGCCGGCCGCGATGGGTGCCGTCGTCGTCTCGATGCCGCCGTCCGCGGCTCCATTGGCGCTCAACCAGAACCGGACCTGGCCGGTGCTGAGGACCATGAGGTACCAGGCGCCTTGCCAGCCGTAGGGGCCCCCGCTCTGGGCGGCGATGCCCCCGCCGCTGTTGAGGCTGGCCGGACGGACGCAGGCCTCCACGATGAGCGTGTCTCGGAGCGTCAGGCTCGCGGAATCGGGGACGGAGGCGTACTGACCGGCTCCACTCAGGGCGAGTGCGTTTCCGGACGACGTCGCCCCCGCGTAGAACGTGAGCGTGTTCCCGTTGCCACTGGAGTCCATTGACGCGGCCCCGGATTCGAAGCGCCACAGGGCTTTCGTTGTCGAATCGGCGGACTGCGTAGGGCAAGAGGCCGACGAGCCTCCGGTTCCGTAGGGCGCGTCTTGGATGTCCTGGATCTCGGTCTGGCCGAGGGCACGCGAGTAGATCCGCACCTCGTCGATGGACCCGTAGAAGTAACGGTCGTCGCGTGGGCTCGCCCCGATTGTGACGGGGTACGAGTTGGGCTGGACGGAGCCCGAAAGCCCCGTCCGAAGGGTCGCTTGCTGTCCGTCGATGTAGAGGGCCATGCTGGAGCCATCATAGGTAAGCGCGATGGCGACCCAGCCGTTCTCGCGCAGGGGCGAGGAGGCGATGAGCCACGCGTCGCTGCCGACGCCGTAGATGAACGCGGCAAGGAATTGGCGGTCCGAGCTGTCCGTGTAGACGGCCGTGTAGAACCCGTCGGCCCCGCCCGCCTTGGAGACCAAGTCCTCGAAGGGGTGGTGCAGGTTGTTCGTCGGGTCGACGCTAATCCAGGCGGTGACCGTAATCCGTCCGGCGTCCAGGAGGCTGGAGGGGGAAACTTGCAGGTATTGTCCGTGGTTGTAGGAGAAATAGCCGCTTCCGGTCGTGCCGTCGTAGCCTGGGGCGCCCCCCGTGGAGCGACTGGCGGGATCCTGGGCGTCGGACTCTGCCGACGAGCCCATCATGGCGTGGAGGCCGTTCCCGGAGGCGTCCTGCGTGTAACCCGCGGTGGGTACGTTGAGATTGTCGGGATCGAACTGCCAAACCCCGACCTCGCCCCCGATGAGGCGCGGAGGCTGGCCCGGGTCCGTGGACCCGGCCCCGAGGGAGGCGGGGGCCATCCACGGACTCGAAGCCAGCAGGAAGGCGAAGACGAGCTTCGGGACGCGGGCAACGCTTCGACGCATGGAATCCGAGTGGACGCGCCGGGTTATGAGGCCGCAATGGAAGATCCGTATCGGCGCGTCACAAATCCGTGTCGGCCTGAGGGGGCGGCAAGCAGGTTTGCCGAGGCACGGTCTGTAGATGAACCCGAAACCGGTTCACGCTGGCCGCGAAGTCGTTACTGGATCGTGCCCGGGCGTTCATGCTTTCAGTAGGAGAACGTGACCGTTCCCGCAATCGACATCGCGTCGGGATACACCCGGACTTTCTCCCACGACCCCGTGAGCGTGACCGTAGCGCTTCCGGTCGCGACGCCGCTAGTCCCGGCGGCGTTCCACACGAACTGCACGGGGTCCCCATCGAGGTCCACCACCCGCACCTCCACCTGGCTCAAGAGGGGCGCGCGGATTTCGCAATCCAGGACGCACCGGTTGCCCACCTGCGGCCCATCCGCGGCCTGGTACACGCTCGAATTGGGTACAAAGATAACGCCGCCCACGACGTACTCCATGACGATTACCGTTTCGTCCGTGGCAGCGGCCGGAGCGGCTCCAAGAGCCACCGCGGCCGCCATCGACGCCATGACCAGGGGCCAGGGCCAATGCCTCGTGGGAGAACACCTCCCTCCAAGCGGCGGGTTCTCGGGAGCGGCGGACGCGACACGAGCTTTGTGAGTCATTGGGAAGAAAGGCGTGAGGGGGTTCATGAGTCGCTAATGTGACTACCTTGTCGTGCCGACACAGGATTTTGTCGCGGGCGGAGCTACCTTCGTGGGTCCAAGAAACGCGGTAGAACGTGAAGTTGGGTCCGCCGTGGGGGCGCCCTGTAGGACTGGAAGGGGGAGCAGGTTGAGCGTCAGGAGGACCGTCCCTACGACCGCTGGCGAAGGTGGGATGCGCATGGCGGAGAGAAGACGCGGCTGGGCAGATGAAGCGGCAATGCGAAACCTCTGGTTCCACGGCAAACATTTGTGGCGAGTGGTCATCTGGGGTCAGCCGGGTCGGAACCATCATCTCTGGGCGCCGGTTCTTGTCCGTAGTGGTCGCGGCGCAACCGAATGGCCGGAACTGCACGCTTTGAGAATGGACCGCATCTCCAGGCAATGGGCGGCCCTTCGCGGGATTCCGAGACTCGTACCGGTTTGCACGGCAACATCCAAGGTCGAAGGACCCAGAACGAGCGGAAGACGTCCCGCCTCACTGAGTCCCCACGCACTCCCACGCCGCTTGGCCCTGCGTGTGCACACCGGCACAAGGGAAGAAGAGGTGGAACTGGTCCCCCTCGACGTACGTGTTCACGCCCGTGAGGATGACCCGGAGACCCTCGGTGCAGGCGTCGTAGTGGAATCGGACGACTTTGTAGGCACCGGGCGCGTTGTTCTCTGCTAGAAGGCGGCCGGTTTCGCGGACCTCCACGCGGAGGTTCACTTGGTGCAGCGTCGTCCCGGGGACATCAATGATGTGGTCGTCGTAGCCCAGTTGGATGCTGGCGAAGCCCTTCGAGGGCTGGGGGCATTCCCACACCACATCGTCGTGGTAGAACGGTGGAAGCGTTTCCCCGGAGTGAATGACGCCGTCCTTGTGTTGGGGAAAAGGAACAACGGCGCTCACGATGGGGGCCGCGAAGCCCGCGAAAAGGGCAAGGACGGCCGCGAGAGGTCCAATCGGGGCGCTAACCTGGCTTTTCGCGCCCGGGTAGGGCATTGTAGTTTTGGTCTCACGTGAG
>CAYVGY010000167.1:0-5641 GCA_964451065.1 uncultured Halobacteriales archaeon | reverse complement strand
CGTACGAGCTGTGGAAGTGGAGCGTCTTGCGGTCGGGGCTGGGGGGGACGCTGGCGACGAGATTGAGTCGTACGGCGCCGACCTCGTCGGCGAAGCCGAGGCTCTTGGCCTGGACGAGGACCACGGTCGTCTGGCGGTGCTCGACGGAGGACGACGCGTTCACGATGAGGTTCACGACGCGGCTGCCGCCGCCTGGGACCTGGACCGTGGGCGCGATCTGGAGCCTCCAGTTCCCGGCGGCTTCGGCGTCTTGGTGGACGGCCGTGAGGTTGATGATTCGTTTGGCCGCGTTCGTGTTCTCGATCTTGAGGGGGATGAGCCGCGTGAGACCCGGCGTGACGCTTGCTTCACCGGCGGCGGGGGAGCTGGCGGGCAGGCCGCCGATCCCGGTGCCGGGACCGCGGGGGTCGTCGACCTTGGGGATCCCGGTGTCGCCTTGGTCGAGGCCGACCTTGATCTTGAGGTTGGCCGTGTCGGCCTGGAAGACGTACGGGGTGGGGTGGCCGCCCTCGTCGGGCGCGCGGTCGCCCATGGGGACGGGGAAGAAGCGTTCCGAAGTCGCCTGGATGTTGGAGAGACGCATCCCCTTGGTGAGGATGGGCAAGGCGCCGGAGGGCGGGAAGTCCTCGAGGGGCTCGTTCCCCATGAGGGCGCTCTTGGTGACGTAGGCGGACAGCTTGTTGGCGTCCCAGTCGACGACGCTCGTGACGCGCTGCTCGAAGCAACCGCCCGAGCCGCCGGGGCCCGGGACGTCGCCGTCGTCCTGGTTGATGAGGCAGAACTGGGTTTCGACGGGCTCGACGCCGGTGGGTTGTTCGTTGAGGCCGGCCGGTTGGAAGAACCAGCGCAGGGCGTACGAGGCCTGGGTCCCCTCGAGTTCGCCGCGGATCTCGTAGAAGGCCTGGTCCGAGAAGAGGACGGTGCCGGTGTCGCCGCGGAAGTTGACGACCTTGAGGTAGAACTCGAGGCCGACTTCGTCCTCGCCTTGGATGCCGACCTCGATGATGTCGAAGGGCTGCGTGACGGCGACCGAGGGAAGGTCCTGGGGCGGTGTCTGGCCGAAGGGGAACACGTCGCCGGTGTCGTCGGGGATGACGAAGGGTTGGGGCGGTGCCGCGGGCTCTGCCGAAGCGGGCGCGGCGAAGGGGAGGGCGGCGGCAAGGAGGAGGAGGCAGAAACCGGCCGCAGACGCGCGCGGAAAGACACGGCGGACCATCGATTTCACCAGGGCGGACGCGGCAGTGTCGCCGCCTCCGGACTCGAACCAGCGAGCAGCCCGCTATTTAAGGAGTGTGGTAACTTCATCTCGCGATTTTTGCCCAGCCAAACTGGCCCGCTCGCCGGCGCCGAGAACCATGCCGCAGCCTTAAATCATGCAAGGGGGCATGAATGACGCATGGAGGTCGCCGGCCTCTGCGCCGTCTGCCAACGCCCGGGCGCCTTGACGACCTGCCCCTTGTGCGGGATGCTTGCCCACCCCCGGTGTCTCGACGCGCCGGCCCACGCGCATGGACGGCCACCGAAAGGGGGCCCCCCGTCGTCGGACTGGGGCGAACCCCGTACCTGAAGGCCACCGGTCCGAAACGCTCTTCCGGGTCCGGCGCCTATCCCGGCTCCATGAGTTTCCACCAAACGCTCCCGCACTGGTTCCTCGTCGTCGTCCTCGTCGTCGTCGCGTGGTTCGTGCTCAAGAGCCTCATCAAGGTCGCCATCATCGTGGGCGTGATCGGGCTCGCCGTCTGGTTGTTGTGGTGGCAGGGCTGGCTCGCCAAGATCACGGGCGGCTTCGCCCAGCTCTCGGGTTAATCCTCAATCCACTTGATGCCGAGGTCCGGGCGCGCCGACGCCTTCCGTTCGCGGGCGGCCCGCACCTCGTCTTCCGTCAAGCAGCGCCGGCACAAACCGAACATGATCCAGAGGTCCGCCGCGCAGACGGGCTCCTCGCAATTGAGGCACCGGGCCGTGGCGGGCCGCTCCCCGCAGACGTCGCAGGTTCCCAACGGCGTCGCCGTCGCGGGTTCGAGTTTGGGCTCCGCGGCCGGCTCCGACGGCGCCGCGGGGGCGCGCGCTTGGACGAGGCCGTCGCGCAGGAGATCCACCGGCATGGTCACCACGGCACTTGTTTCATCTTGAGCTTGTAGCCGAGGATGTTCACGACGAAATGGAGAACGGGCGTGGCGAGCAGCAGGACGACCAGCACGGGCCATTGGGCGTCCAGGAATCCGGCGACGAACCAATTGGAGTCCGTGGCGCGCGTGGCATGGAGGAGGGACGCGGCGGCCGCCGCGAAGAAGAGGCCGCCGGCCACGAAGTCGAGCTGGTCGAACGGGACCCAAGGGGCGCCCCCTTGGCGGCCGGTTCGGCGCTTGAAGTAGCTCTTGACGGCGTCGCCGACGGCCGCGCCCAGGCCCAGCGCGAAGCCCAGAACGAGCGGCGCCGCGGGCCCGCCCGCGGACGTGTAGGCGAAATCGCTCAAGTCCCAGGTTGTCTCCCGAACCGATGACTGGGCCAGTGCGGTGAGGGCTCCCACGAGGCAGGCGGCCCAGAGTCCGCGCCACGTCTTGCCGGCGCCCAGGAGCCGCCGCCCGTCCCGCGCGACGCGACCCCCATCCATCGGCCGGTTCCATCGCGGGAACAGCTTCATCGCGAAGACGGGCGCCATGTTGGCCAGGTAAGCCGGCAAGAATAGCCACAAGGCCTGCACGACGACGAAGGGCCCCATCCGGTCGGGGAATTGCCCGCCTCTACCTATCCCTTTCGAGGCCCAGAACCGGTGGGGTTAACGTGCCGCTTCGATTCCGCCCGTCGCTTGCGCGGCTCCAGCTCGGCCGGCGACGTGGGCCGGTTCGCGTACTGCCCCCTCAACTGGAAACTCTCACTCCAGGGCCACACGGGCAAAGGCGGCCAGGCCGGCATCGAGCGCCACGAGGCGGTCGCGGAGCAGGTGGACGCCCTCGACACGTACCAGACCCACGCCCGCATGTCGCAGGACACGGCGCTGCTCCTGGGGCTCTTCGCGATGTCGGCCGCCGCCATCGCGGTCGAGGTCTTCTACCTGGACCCAGACCTCGCTTCGTGGTGGATCCTGTTGCTCTTGAGCGTGTTGTGGGCGGCGGCTAGCCTCTACCTCGTCGTCTTCAACCTGCACTACAAGTGGCGGGCGCGACGCCTCGTCCACGAGGCGAAACTGCAGCCGGGGAGCGTCGTCTTCGCCGACTCCAGCGGTGAGGCCCGCCTCTTGGAGAGCAAGATCCTACCGCTTCGCGGCCGGCCCGACTACGTCACCAAGCAGGACGACGCCGTGATCCCCGTCGAGGTCAAGGCGGGCCGCACACCGAAGGAACCGTACGACTCGCACGTCCTGCAACTTGCGGCGTACTGTTATCTTGTCGAGGAGACGTACCAACAGCGACCACCCTATGGAATCGTCTCCTACCCGGATCGACAGTTCCGTGTCGATTATTCCGAGCGCCTGGAAAACCGACTTGTGCGCACCTTGCTGAGGATCGAACTGGCTCAACGGACCGGGGACGTGCACCGCGACCACGAAATCCGCGGCCGCTGTTTGGGTTGCTCCCGCCGGGACGGATGCCCGGAAAGGCTCGCCTGAGTGAGTATTTGCAGGCGCATTCTTGACGGCGGGTACTTAAGGCTTTTCCGGGCTTGTGGTCGACCTTGAGTCTTATTGCGAAAGCGTAAATGGGGGGAGAGGTTGAAACTGCGCTGCCCCAGGGATGGGGCAGGAACACACGCATGAAGGCAAACCGAAAATTCGTAATGGCAGACGAGGCGGTCTCGCCGGTCATCGCCGTCATCCTGATGGTGGCGATCACGGTGGTGTCGGCCGCGACAGTCGTCGTATTGGTGAGCGACATCGGCAGCGAGACGGGCGAATCTTCGCCGAGCTTCAACCTCAATGCCGACCAGAGCAATGCTCGCCTGAAGGTCGAGTCAGCGGTTGAGAACGCGGACTGGAACCGACTCCAGTTCAAGTCCAACCTGGCCATCGTGTTCAACAAGGACAAAGCGGCCACGACCTCCACTACTGATGGTTCTGTGAATGTTATCGCCGGCGACTGGACTGAGGCCGCCTCGTCGGCGGACGTCATGGTCGTGGGCGAATACATCGACTTCTGCGGCGGCACCCAGGGGACCCCCGCGGCCCAGGCGGACGTCATCATCGAGATGCGCGACGGGGAAGCCAACACCGCCAAGGGCGAATGGACCTTCCCAACGGTTGCGAAGTGCGCCGCCACCTAGACGCCGCATTGAACCTCTCTTTCCCCTTTCTCTTCCTGTCTAAACGAATCCGGCGTCGTCGGGCCCTGCTCGGCGACGCCCTTATCTTTCACCTCTTCTTTCACGTTTCGCCTCAGTTGCCGGGAGACCGGGTCCCAACCCCGGCGGCATAGGAGAGTCCTGTCTGGGCGGTCCACGTGGCCGCAATCTGACGATGCTCCTTGCCGGGGTGCTGCCGCAAGCCCTTCGGGGACGTCCGGTCGGCGTCAGGAAGAGAGGGGCGGTCAGAGCCCGGTCTCCTTTCGGCTGAGGTTCCTCATGTTGTTCATCTTGCGGTCGACGTTGGCGGCTTGGGCCCACGTGCAGGGTCGGCGCGTCTTGAGGATCGCGTAGACCATGGCGGCGACCTTGCGGCGCGCGCGGGCCTTGGCGCGTTGCTTCTTGTGGATTCTCGCCAGCTGGCCCTGGTAGTAGGCGCGGATCGGGTTCTCGTAGGTGATGAGGCGTTCCGTGGCCATGCTGAGCGCCCACTTCAGGTTCCCGCACCGGCTCTGGACGGCGCCGCCTCCTCGGTTGATTCCCGCGCTTTCGCGCACGCGTGGCGCGCAACCGCCGTAGGATTGGAACGATTCGTAGTGGGGGAACCGGGAGAGTTCGCCGATCTCGGTGGTGATGAGCAGTGCGAGGTAGAAGTCGAGTCCCTTGACCGTCATCAAGAGTTGGACGTCCGGGTTCTGGACGGCGACCTTGGCGAGTTGGATCTCCAGGATCTTCTGGCGTTCCTGGATGCCGTCCCACTCGTGGAGTCCGAGTTGGACGAGGGCGTCGCGCGAATCGTTCCAGTGGGGTTTGCGCAGCCACGCGAGGCCCACGGGTTGGAACAGGTTGTTGCTCGTGACGGGTGGTCGCAGGCCGTTGCGGGCCAGGTACGCGTGCATGTGGTTCTTGATGCGGGTGCTGGTGCGGCCCGCGTCGACGCGGGCGCGCAGGAGGTCGCGAAGCCGGAGCATGTCTGGGTGGGGGATGTAGGCCTTGGGCAGGTAGTCGGTTCGAAGAAGGTGCGCCAAGTGGTGGCTGTCCTTGCGGTCCGTCTTCGAATCGGCTTGCGTGATCACCTTGACGCCACGCGGGTGGGCGGCTACGACGTCGAATCCGTGGCTGCGGAAGTGGTCGTGGATGGGGTACGCGCGCGTGCTGGCTTCCAGTGCGAGGCGGTCCCCCGGTTGGAGCAGCTTCTCGAGTTTGCGCCACCCGCTTGGCTTGTTGGGGAGCTCGAACTGGTGGACGACCCGGCCCTCGTGGTCCAGGATGGTCGCGTGGCAGGCTTCTTTTCCGACATCGATTCCGGCGTACTGCATCGTTCTCCCTCCGTGGGCGCGGCCCAGTCTGACCAGGCCGCGCC
>CAYVGY010000166.1:0-5719 GCA_964451065.1 uncultured Halobacteriales archaeon | reverse complement strand
CGGCGCCGCTGCCGGCCTGGTCGAGGTAAACGTGGCCGATCGTCGTGGCGCCCGCGGCCTGGTTGAGGGTCACCGCGACCAGGTGCCCGTGGTCGCACGGGCCGTTCACCGTCGACGTGCACACGGGCAGCGGGAGGGTTCCAAGGAGTTCGTCCACCGAGTCGGGGACGCCGTTGCCGTCGCGGTCCGTGGGCGTCGAATCGGGGTCGTTGGGGTCGCTGCCCGCGGCCAGTTCCTCCGTGTTGCAGTACCCGTCGCCGTCCGCGTCGGGGCAACGCCGGATGGACTTGTCCTCGTCGAGCGCGTTGGGCACGCAGTTGCGGTTGCGGTCGCCCAGGGGCCCGGCGCCGGGGCTGCCCGTGAGCGTGGTGGGGTCGCAGACGCCGGCCTCGCCCGGCAGGTCGGCCAGGAGGGCGTCGGCGTTGAGGAGCAGTTCCACGTCGACGAAGGCGTCGCCGGCGGGTTGGACGGCGCCGACGGCCACGGGTTGCCGGTTGGGGATGCCGTCGCCGTCCCAGTCCACCTCGGTGGACTTCTCGTCGTTGGGGTCGGGCAAGGTCGTGGCCGCGTCACGGTACCGGTCGATGAGGTTGCAACCGTTGAGTTCCTGGCACATCGCGTCGGTGCGGAGCTTCTGGTTGAGCCAGGCCTCGCGCAGGTCGCTCACGCCGTCGTCGTCTGCGTCGTTCTCGAGACGGAAGGCGAAGTCTTGGTAGCGCTGCGCGTCGTTGGACACGTCCCCGAAGGCCTCGGGCTCCTTGGACGTGAGGGATTCCGTGTTGTCGGCGCCGCGCACCGTGATCATGTAGTCCCCGTCGCGGATCCGGAGCTTGGCATAGTCGGGGTCGGCGGGGTCGAGGGTCTCGAAGACGTTCTCGAAGTCGTGCACTTCGAGGCTGACGCTGTCGGGGCCCACGACCGTGATGTTCACGTCCGCGGTCGTGTTGTGGTGGTTCCAGATGAAGCCGCGCGGGATCGTGAAGTTGCCGTCGGCGGGCTCGGGCTCGTCGGGGTCCGTGGGTTGCTCCCAGTTCGGGCCGCCGTAGCAGCCCGTGGGCGGCGGGTTGGGGCCGACCGGATCGTTCGAGCAGGGACCAACCTTGGGCTCGTTGGGCGACTGGATCCAGAGGGGGAGGTTCGCGTTGATGAGGACCCAGGCTTCCCGCTGCGTCTCGTCCGCCCACGAGGTGCGCTTGGCGCACTCGAGGTGGTTGGGGTCCGAGGTTTGCGCGAACGTGTGGTCCTCGAGGAAGCAGCCGCCCCAGTCGTCGTTGGCCACGAAGCAGTCAGAGAGCGCTTGATGGGTCGGGTTGTTCTGGATGCCGGCGATGCAGGCGTTCAGAGCCGCCGCGTCGGTGGGGTCAATCGGCGAGATGGGGGTCGTCGGGTGGACGCAGGCGCTCGCGCCGCTGGGGTCGGGTTGGCCGTTGGGCGGGACGGAGCCGTCGAGGTAAGAGCCGCAGCCCGGGTCGATGCCGGCGGACTGCCAGGTGGAGGTCGGGTTGCCCGCGGTGACGGAGTTGGCCTGTTGGCGGACGATGGTGCTCGCGCTGGCCCCCAGGTTGTCGGGTCCGAGGCCGCCCTGGATGCCCACGTAGAAGAAGTGGAGGACGGTCCGGTTGTCCCCGCCGAGACCTTGGGCGTTGGGCGGGTTGTCCATCATGAACCCGTCGCCGTCCTGGTCGACGACGGTGCCGGAGACGAAGAGGTCGGCGTTGTACGTGTCGTCCCCGGGGTCGAGGTCCATCTGCCAGGTGGAGGGATCCCACGGGTCCGTCGTCTCCACGCGGACGAAGGGCGGGTCGAGGCCGGCGCGCACCGGCAGGAAGAAGACGGTGACGCTGTCGACCTTGACGCCTTGGTTGTTGTTGCCGTTGAAGTTGCACGACTCCTGGTTCGCCTGGGGGCAAATCGTCAACGGGAAGATGAGGGGGCCCACCACCGGTGTGGTCTCGTCGAGGACGATCGACCCGGGCAGGCTTCCGGCCAGGGGTGAATCATCCTGGGCGCCGCCGAGGTGCCATTGGAGGGGTGGACTCTGGATCTCGGTCGAGACGTCCACGCTGGAAAGGCGCTGCGCGTTGATCTCGGCGTTGCCGATGTCGACGCCTTCCTCGTAGGCCGTCGTGAAGTTGAACACGACATTGCCATCGAGCGTGTATACGGGTTGGCCGTTCACGATCTCGACGTCGAGGTCGGCTTCGGGAATCGTCGCGGAGACGAGGTCGAAGTCGTTGTCCCGGGTGGTGCGCTGGACACTGATGAGACTCGTCTCGGGCGCCGTGAGGCGATCCACTTCGACGAAGGCCGTCACGCTCCTCGTGACGGAGGATTCGCTGGTCAACGTCATGATGAGCTTGCCCATGATGTTGGTGCGGGTCTGGGAAGCGCCATAGCTGGCGGTGATCTTTTGCATGGCCTCGGCGCCGGGGCCAATCGTCTCGGGGAAGCTCGTCGTGTCCACGACGAGCGTCCAATGGGCGTTGGCCAGGTAGGCGTTCCCGTCCACGGTCTGGAGCGTGCGCGTGACGGTGACGGGCCCGGCGGCCGAATTGGAGGAGAGGTCGATGGTGGTGTCGAGGAGCGTGGCCAGCGTGATCTCGTTGGCCGGCGAGGCCGTGGCGCTCGAGGCGTTGTACGCCAAGGCTTGGAACTGGATGCGGACCGTGTCGAGGTCGTTGAGGAAGCCGAAGTCGTCGCCGTCGCCACTGAGGGTGATGCTGTCGGCCGCGATGGAGCCCACCAGGGTCCGGCCGTTGCGCGTGCTGGCCGTGCACTGGTTGGCAAGGGGGGTGCCCGCGCTGGTCCAGGCGCAGTCGGCGCCGTAGGGACCGAACCGGTCGCCGGCGCGGCTGGGCTTGAGGAGCCCCAGGCTCGAGACTTGGACGTCCGGTTGTTCTACGATTAGCGAGACCCCGGTGTAATCGAAGGGGAAGACGCCGGGTTGACCGCTGAGGTAGGGGGGCGGTGGGCTCGCGGGGCTGACGCCGACGGGGTTGCACGTGACGCCCGCGCACATGATCTCCAGGTCGCGCAGGTAGTTGTACGTGGCCAGGTTGAAGTTCGAGGTCGTCTGGCTGGCGATGGGGAACAGGCCGCCTTCGGGGAGGCGGCGATCCATGGCGGGCGGGGCGCGCTCGTAGCGGTCGCCGTCCTCCGTCTTGATCGACACGGCGGCCCACCAGTTGTCGGTGGAGGCCAGGCCCGTCGGCGTCCAGACGGCTCGGAAGGCCTGCGTGCCGGTGGCGGTGGCGGCCGGGTCGTAGGATCCCGCCGGGAAGGTGGTGATGGGAATCGACGTGTGGGCCTGGACGCACCACTCGCCGTCGGCATCCGCCGAAAATATATCTTGGTCGTCGGCCGCATCGGAGAGGCAGTTCTCGAACGCCATCTTGTAGAGGAACAGGCGAAGGTCGCCCGGAACCGTCGGGTTGCCGTTGTTGGAGATGTTCCCGTAGAACGTCACCGGGGCGGTGAGGCTGCGCAGGTGGAACAGCGGCTGGCCGAGTTCGCCCGCGACGACGTCACCCTGGCCGGTGGGGCTCGTAATCTGGGTGATGGTGCCCCATGGCGTGGCCGGTTGGAACTTCAGCTGGACCGCGTCGGAGCCCGGGATGTCGCCGGGAACAACCGCGCCGTCGATCGCGGCGGGCGTCGGCGTTTTGGTCGCGGCTTGCGCGGTGAGGTCGCCGCCGGCATCCTTCACGTCGTCGCGCGTCGTCGGAGGAACCTGGTCGAACGTGAAGCCCTTGCTGGTGGCCATCGTGAACCAGACCCAATACCGGGCGGGTTCAATCATGGGCTGCTTGTCCGCCGCACGGCTCTGGTTGGCGACGGTCTTCTCCCATTCCTTGAGGAAGGTCTGGTCTTCGAGCACTTCGGGGATCTTGTGACACGCGTTCACGCCGCCGGCCCCAGGGAACTTGGCGGCGTTGGAGCCGTTGAACACGCCGTTGGTTCGCCGGACGAGCGTCTGGTTACTCTCCACCAGGTACGATCCTTCGCCTTCGCCGTTGGCGGGGCAGGACACACCAGCGGGTCCTTGCTTGCTGTCCCGGATGTCCCACGTCCAGTTGAACCCGAGGACGCCGCCGTTCTCCTCGGTCGTGAGGCGGCTGACAAGGTTAGCGGGCGGCGAAAGGAGATCGTACCCAAGGAGGTCGTCGGCGTCGGACGTCGTGAGACCCTCGTACCGGGTGACGATGTCGCGACGGCACCATTCCTCGTTGTCGTCGAAGACGGCGAGGAGAGAGACGCCGGCGGTCGGGTTGAGGTTGGCGGCGCAGTTGTCGAAAGCGACGCGCTGGATGTGGAGGCGCGCGCTCGTCAGACTGTTGCCATTGGAGACGATCCGGCCTTGGAGCGTGTGGGTTGTGCCGTTCCAGAGCACGTCGCCGTTGCCCAGGAGGGCGTTGGTGGGGCTCTTGACACCTTGGAGAACGGCCTGCGGGGCAACGTCGGGGAAGTCGAGGTCGACCTTGACGACGTCGGTGCGGCTGTAGACCAGGTTGACCGGCGCCGAGCGGAGCTGTTGGCCGACGGCGCCGTTGGGTCCATACGCGTCGCAGAGCGTCCGCTCGGCAAGGCCGTCGGTGGTGCTCGCGGAGGCGTCGCAGGCCGTGGCGGTCTCGAAGGGGTTGTTGATGGCGACGGCTTGGACGTCGAAGACGTCGTCGCGGGCGATGCCGTAGTCCCGCTGGCTTCGCAGCGTGATGCTCCACGTGCCGTTGTGCGTCGTGGGGTCGCCGTCGGGGTCGGAGACGCGGGTGGCTTCGCGCCAGAGGGGGCTGGAGCCTGAGTTGATCCGGACCCAGACCTGGTTGGCGTCCGCGGGGTCCGCGTCCGCGGGTCCCAGGGAGCTGTTGGTGAACTTGTACGTGCCTTGGATGGTCCAGGCTTCGACGTCGAGGTCGACGTCGAGCGGGGGCACGGGGGCGACCTCGCCGTTCACGCTCACGATGTCGACCTCGGGGGCACCCGCCGTCTGAACGTCGAAGACGACGAAGTCACGGCCAGAGGCGCCGAAGTTGCGGCGGCCGGTGGCGTCGTCCTTGTAATCGACGACGGCGCGCCAACTGCCGGGCGGGTCGGTGGCATCGAGTTGGTAGGTGGCCTGGAACCGGCAGTCGGTGAGGTCCGTTTCGCAGACCCACGTCATGGGGCCGCTCGCGACCGAGATGCCGATCTCGTCCTTGCCTTGGGTGGCGTCCGGTTCCTGGACGTTGGGGGGCAATCCAGGGCGTTGGACCGTGTCGAGGAAGTAGAGGGTGTACGTGGCCGAGCCGGGTGGTTCGGCGGGGTCGTTCGCGACGTCGTCGAAGTAGTCGGCGCCCTCGGTGCCTTGGATGAAGGCCTCGACGACGATTTCTTCGGCGGCGTCGCCGGAGGAGATCTCGGGCGTGACGGAGGGCGTCGTTCCCGGCGCGAGGGAGGGGCTGGCGCCAGGAGTGGGCCCTGCGTCCACGCCGTGACTGACGGTGGGTTGGCCCGTGGTGACGGCCGGGGTGGCGCCGGGCGTCGGGCCTGCGTCCACGCCGTGGCTGACGGTGGGTTGGCCCGTGGTGACGGCCGGGGTGGCGCCGGGCGTCGGGCCTGGGTCGACGCCTGGGTCGGCGGAAGGAGTGGTTCCTGGGTTCAGGCCGGGGTCGACGCTCGGAATGGGCTCGGGGCCCACCGTCGGGCTGACGGACGGGGTCTGGCCCGGCTCGACGCTGGGCGG
>CAYVGY010000165.1:0-5817 GCA_964451065.1 uncultured Halobacteriales archaeon | reverse complement strand
CCATGTCGGGCGTCCTAGGACGTCGGCTCCTGCGATCCCTCCAAGGCGTGCGGCCCGCCCAACTTCGTCGATTTCGGGCCGTGTGGATGCCGGATCTGTTCGTGGACCACTTCGTCTCGGTCCCGCCTTGGCGCACGACGGCGAAGGAACTCCGACGCGTCCATGACCGCGGCGGCGGGTTCATGGTTGCGGGTGCCCAGCGGATCCACCACGGCGGGAACGCCGCGAACGCCGCCCTTGCCCTAGCGCGCACGGGCGTGCGGACGAGCCTCGTGGCGCAGACCGATGCCGCCGGCGCTTCCGTGCTTGCCCCCTTCGCCGCGCGTGCGGGCCTCGATGTCCGGGGCGTGCGCACCGATGGAAAGCCGGCCGTGACGTTGGCGCTGGAGTTCGGGGGCAGCGGGGCGAACGTCCTGGTGGCGGAGCCCGGGAGCGTCGCGTCGTTCGGCCCCGACTCGCTGCGCGTGCAGGACTGGACGCTCGTGGACGAGTGCGACGTCGTGGCGGTGGTGAATTGGGCCAAGAACCGGCGCGGGACGGAACTCGCGCGACGCGTCTTCCGGCGGGCGAAGAACGCGGGGGGGCGGACGTTCCTCGATACGGCGGACCCGACCGAGCGGCGTTCGGAATTGGGAGCCTTGAAGGAGCGTGTGCTTGGGGCCGGCCTGGTAGACGTGTGGGGGCTCAACGAGAACGAACTTGATCGCTTCGCCGGGCCCGGGACCCAGAATCCTCGCCTGCGCGTCCAGGCGCTGCAAGGGCTGACCCGGGGCCGTATCGACCTGCACACGGCGCGCTGGGCCGCGTCCGCATCTTCGGAGGGCTTCGTCCGGGTGCCGGCGGTGCCGGTGGGCCGTCGGCGGAGGTCGACGGGGGCCGGGGACGCGTGGAACGCGGGCGACGTCCTGGGCGACCTTCTGGAGTTGCCCGACGACCAGCGCCTGTTGCTCGCCCACGCAGTGGCCGGCTACTACGTGTCCTCAGCCGAACCGGAGCATCCCACGTTGGGACAGCTGGTGCGCTTCGTACGGTCGAGGCTCGGTTAGGACGGGGGCTGGTCCGTCGGACCGGACGGCTCGTTGACGGGGGCCTCTGGGGCGCGGTGCGGCCGACCGCGCTCCGCCAAGAACTCGACCGCGTACGAGACGACGTGGACGAAGGCGCGGATCCCGGCCACGGAGGAGATGACGTGGACTTCGCGCCGCATCGCGCGGGCCACCGTGATGACGGGCGTGCCGCCCTCTTCGGGGACCTTGAGCAGTGCCACGATGGCGAACGCCGCCAACGGCACGCTTCCAAAGGCCAAGAGGTGGAACCCGCGCAGGATCCATTCGATGGAGGTTCCGGGAATCCGGACTGCGATGGGTTGGGGTCCCAGGGCTTGCCAGAGAGCGCCCGCCGCGACGACGACGAGGCCGGCCACGAGGGCGCGTGTGACAGCCATCGCGGCCAGGTAGGCGGGGGCCTCGTCTTCGGGTGCGTTCTTGAGGAGAATGTTGCTGCTGGTGAGTTCGATGCCTCCCAGGGCGAAGCCGGTCACGAAGTGGAGGGCGATGAGGAAAAGGAATAGGGACGTTCCGGCGGGGAACCAAGTGAATCCCCAGCCGGCGAGACCCGCCGCCAGGAGTCCTGCGCTGATGACGAGGACCGCGCGGTTGCCGAACGTGTCGGAGAGGTATCCCCAACCCCGCAGGCTCCCCACGTAGCCGAGCTGGCTGACGAGGGCGAGGATTGTGACGGCCAGGAATCCGTAGCCGGCCGTGTCGAGGAGGTAGACGGCCGTGAACGGGAGGGCGAGCGCGAGGGCGGCGCCGAGGACCGCGAGTCCTACCAAGAGGCGTTGATGTTCCCGCCCGACAAGGACGGTAGCGACGAGTCGAAGCGCGCCGGCCCTCGTGGGCCGCGGCTTGGGAACGGGGTGGGGCGTTCGGGAGAGGAAGACGGCACCGGCGAGGCCGGCCAGGGCCCCCAGGGCATAGAGGAGCGCGTAGCCGTCAGCCGGCTGGCCGATGCGTTCGGTCCATTCGAGCACAGCGCCCGCAGCGAGGATGGCGGCGGTGGCGATGAGCGTCGTGATGCGGGCTCGACGGCCAAAGTAGCGGCCGAGTTCGGCGCGGGGGATTACGTCGCGCATCCACCAATTCCACGCGCCGGCGGCGACGACGGCGAAGACCGACGTGGACGCGATGAGGGCGAGGAGCGCGGTCGGCGTTAGGCCGTCTGGAGCGACCAGGAGGAGGGCCGCAATGACGAGCAGGAGAATCCGCCCTAGGACGCAGGCGGCCACGACCACGCGTCGTCGGTCGGTGACGTGCAGGAGGATCTTCACCGTGGGAAGTTGGGCGACCTGCGCGAAGAAGGGAAGCGAGGCGAGGAGCCCGATGGTGAACCGGTCGGCCCCGACGTGGAGCGCCAAGGCTGCCAAGATGACGCCGCCCGTAAGGGCATCCATGAGGCGGGAGCAGACCCCGTCCCAGAGGATCATGCGTTTGGCCTCGTCGGCCTGCGTCCGCGTCGTCTCCTGTTCCATGGGCCGTCGTCCAGAATCTTCGCTCGCGTTGAACCTTTCCCATGGCTTCCGCGCCCTCGTCGAGGTTTTAAGGTCGGCCTCTGCTTGGGGCCGCCGTGCCGACGCGGATTCCCCGCACGCATCCCAGGTATCAGAGCCTCGTCACCCGGGAGCGGATGCGGGAAGCCTTGCTGCGCGGCCTAATCCATGAGACCGGTCTTGTCGCGCACGGCCGGGGCGAGGCGTTCGACTACCTCATGGGGGAACGCACGACGTCGGCCGCCCGAAGGGCGATGGGTGCCGCCGCGCGGGCGCTGCGCGCAGCCGAACGACCCGTCGTGAGCCTGAACGGGAACGTCGTGGCGTTGGCAGCCAAGCAAGCGGTCCGTCTGGCCGAGGTGGCGGGTGCGCGTCTGGAGGTCAACCTGTTCCGTCGGGACGAAGCCCGCGTGCGGCGGCTCGTCAGAGAGCTCGGGGCCGCCGGCGCAAGCTCCGTCTTGGGCCCGAAGCCCGACGCCCGCATCCCGGGCCTGGACTCCAATCGGGCCAAATGCCACAAGGCCGGCATCTTCGGCGCGGACGTGGTGCTCATGCCCCTCGAAGACGGCGATCGCGCGGAGGCGCTCAAGCGGATGGGAAAGTTCGTCATCGCCGTCGACCTCAACCCGCTCTCGCGCACGGCGCGCGTCGCCGACATCACCATCGTGGACGAACTCACGCGCGCCCTGACGGGTCTCGAAGCGTCCCTGCGCCGACTTCCGAATGGTCGGCGAAGACGGCCGCCCCGCCGGTTCGACAACGCGGCGAATCTCAGCGCCTCGCTTGACGCCATCCGGCGGCACCTCGACCGCGCCGCGCGTGGCAAGGTCTCGCTCAACGGAAGGTCCCAACCATGATCCACCTCGAACGAGTGATGAGCAAGCGGGTTCTCACGATCGCAGAAAACAAGTCGCTCCAGGAAGCGGCCCGCGTCATGAACCGCCACGGCATCGGATCCCTTGTCGTCAAGCGGAAGCAGACCGTCGTCGGCATCCTCACCGAGCGCGACATCCTTGCCGTGGTAGCCCGCGGGCGCTCCCCCGGCGCCGTGAAGGTCGCCGACGTGATGTCGCACCCCGTCGTCGTCGCCTCGCCCACGACCGACCTCGAGGACGCCGTCAAGATGATGGTGCTCAACGGCATCAAGAAACTCCCGGTCCTGCACGACGACAAGCTCGTCGGCATCGTGACCTTCACCGACTTCGCCCGCATGGGACCCATGTTCCACGACGTCCTACAGACGGCCCTGGCCCAAGCCAAGAAGCCAAAGGTCGACGAGAAAAAATTCGAACGGTTCGTTCCCGAGCCGCCCTCCAGCATGTACGCGTGAAGGCAGAAACGTCAACCCATCGGCCCACCAACTAGATGTAGGGGGCCCAACTCCAACGCGACCCGTGCGCCTCGGAACCCGAGAGGTCCACCTCCTCGATCCACCCCTTTTTTGGCGCAAGCTCGTCCTCTTGCTCCTCTTCTTCCCACCGTTCCTCCTCATCTGGGACTACCGCAAGGACCTCGCGTTCTGGTACGCGTTGTTCCTCGTGTTTCTCCACGCGTACGTGCTACTCGTGTTCCTGTACCGCGTGCGTTGGCGTGTGCTGGCCGAGAACCGGAAGGGCTTCTACGTGCGGGTGGCCGCGTTGATCCTCATGCTGGGCATCCTCTCCATGTTCAACTTCGCGCTCAAGTACTGGGAGGTCGCGCTCGTGCTCGGCGTCGCGTTCGTCGTCCACGTGGGCATCCTTCTCTCGCTCACCGTCGTGGTGCGGCCGGTCGGTTCGAACGAGGGGCCAGCGGCGTCGTAGCGCGCCACGGGTGCACGTACGACAATGTCGAGCCGGCGCCATGAGTTAGGATTAAATACGCACCGGTTCACATCCGTTCCCCGTGAGGTGGGCCGCTGTCGCGAGCCTCATCCTCGTCTTCCTCGCCAGCCCGTGCGCGGTCGCGGACTCGCTGTATCCCGTCAAGGGGACCCTCGAGTCCGATTCTCCCCTGGGGCTCGACGGGGCCCTCCTCGCTGGGCTCGAGGACGCGAACGGCCGCTGGGCCCTGCTTGACGCCTTCGGCCCGGGTGGGGTCCCACCCGACCTCGTCTTCGCATTCGCACCGCACGTGCGCGTGTCCTGTTTTTGCGCCGATTCCACTTTCACCCTGGAGCAGCCCCCGGATCCGCGCGGCGCAATCGCTTGCGCGAACGAGACCCCGCGTGACTTCACCAACGCCACCTTCTCGCTCCTCGAGGTGCGCGCGACCGCCCAGGCCCTCGCATTGGGCGGCCGAGAGGTCGCACGCACCACCTTCAACGCGACCGGGGCGCGCTGCTCCGTCTGGCCCTCGGGGCCAGGGGACGGCTCCGACTTTCCAGAGGACCCCGACCAGTTGACACGGCCGGAGCACCGGGACGCCGCGCAAGACGACCTGAGCGCCGAGTGCACCGCGGACGTGTTCCGTTCCACGGACCCGGCCGTCGTGAAGATCTATGGCCTGGGAATCCGGGTCGCGGCTCAGGAAGGCACGTTCACCTACTACACGGGCACGAACTACACGGCCGGCGATGTGCCGATTGCAACGAAGATCCTGACCGTGGACCCGGACCGGCCCGGGTCCTGGTTCGACCTCTCCTGGCCCGTGCGCGTGAGGTCTTCAGCATCCCAATTCTCCGCCGTCGGCACTCTCAAGGTCGGAGCCTCACAAGGCCGCCTCGAGTGGGGGGCAGCCCTCGTCGAGGGACGCCTCGACGCGTTTGAGGCCACGGGGTTCTTTTCCCTCAAGCGGGACGCAGAATCGGGTGTCGCCATCGAGGGCCAAAGCCTCGACGAGCCTCCCATGGCCGATGGAAGCGTTCCCGCCGAGGGCACCTTCTTGTCCTCCCCCACCGGCGTCGCCGTGGTCGTTGGAATCGTCGCGGGGATCGTTCTGGCCGCGTTGGGCCTCTGGGGCCTGTTCTCGCGCATCGCGCCGGACCGGGTCCTCCGGCATCCCCGGCGCGCCCAGATCATGGACTTCGTCCGCGCCGACCCCGGCGCGGAGATCTCGGCCGCCGCGCGCGCCCTCAACCTTCGATGGACCAAGGTGGCCTACCACTGCATCCGTCTCCAACGCGCGGGGCTCCTTGTCGTCCACCGGGTCGGTGGCAGGAGCGCGCTATTTCCGGCGAATGCCGGGTTCCGGGGCCGGGAGCGGCAGATTGTCCTGCTCCGAGGCGCGATGCCCAGGCGGGTCGTGCTTCTGCTCCGGGCCCGACCCGGAATCGACCAGCAGTCCTTGGC
>CAYVGY010000164.1:2854-5842 GCA_964451065.1 uncultured Halobacteriales archaeon | reverse complement strand
AGCGTGTAGATGTGAACCCGTTGCTCCTGGGCCCAGGCGCGCAAGGAATGACCCACGAGGACGCGTTCCACACGCTGGCTGGCGTGGCCGCTGGCCTCATAGGCCTGGCCGCTCGGTCGCCGGCCCTCCCACTTGTAGTCGACCTCGAGGACCTCGAGGGACTTGACGAGATTCAGCTGGTCGACGCCCCACCAATAATCTCCGGTGAAAACTAGGTCGGCCTCCCCCGACTCCACGTACTTGGAGTACTTGGACGACGGCGAGAACTCGTTGAGGTAGTCGTCTTCCAGTTCGGGCGGGATCGCTCCCACGACGCGCACATGGACGGCGCGCACGACGTCGCCGTCCAGGTCGAGTTCCTGCTGCCCCATCACGCGGGCGCCGTACTCGAGGGGTGCAGGGTCGTCGCCGGTGCTGGGGTTCCACGAGGCGCCTTCGCGAAGAGGGAATTGGAATTGGGGGAGGTCGAGTTCCTCCGTCCCCACCGCTAGGACGTTGTAGTTCATCATGTACCGGTCGTCATAGTAGGCATACGGCTCGGACGTGGAGGCCGTCGAGGGAACCGTGAGGGTGAGGTAGAGCCACCCCGAACCGAAGCGTGCCAGGTCGGCCTTGCGGAAGACGCCGACTTCGTGCCGGCCGGTGGGCGAGTACGGATTGCGGGGAGGAGGGACTTCGTCGTCCGGCGACTCGCGACCGCCCTTCTTGGAGATCATGGCGAAGTAGACGGGGCTCCCCAGGACGTCCTTGGTCGTGTTAAAGACCGTGACGGTCTCCTCGAAGGGGGCCTTCGCATCGTCGGCGGATTGGTCGACGCCCCGCGAGTCGGAGACCGCGTACGTCGAGCTTTCGGAGACATGGTACGTCCACGAATAGCCGGGCTGCCATTCGGGTACGGGCACATCGAACGAGCCGGCAAGGTAGTCGGGGGCGGCCGGTTCGCCCAGGCAGCCCGCGAAGGTGACGGCCGCGAAGCTCACCGCCCAAAGGGGCCCCGACCGGCCGCTCATCGCACTTACCACTCTCTGGTCCTATTTGGTATTTTTGGAGAGGACAGGTTGGTTCCCCCCCCCCCCCCGAATAGTCGCGTTCGAACCGAGGATTCGGGCCCCCAGTTCAGGTCCTTGGTTGCCAGGCTTGCCGCTCACCTAGTACTTGCGCCACCGGTTGTCGCACTTGGCGCACCGCAAGAACATGGTCTCCGGCTCGTCCGATTTCCGGGTCTGCTGCGTGCGGAAGTAGGCTTCGAAGTTGCCGCACTTGGGACACTCGATGCGGATGGTGGGCATCACTTCGAGTTTCTTGCGAGCTTCCTCGTCCAGCACGAGGATGTCTCGCTCCTCGCGTGCAATCGTGACGGGCTTGGAGCCGACCGCGGCGCCCTCAAAACCGCACTTGGCGCACTTGTACGCGCCGCCCCTTGCCATGACCAACGACTTGCAACGCTCGCAGAACGGCATGCCTGGACGCCGGGACGCAGGCGCGGCGGAAAAACGCTTCGATTGAGGGCACCACGGCTCCGCACGACGTTCTCTTGGATGGGATCCTCCGAGGGGACCGGGCGCGCCCCGTCGTCCGTCGCCGGTTTCAACCGGTTCGCTGCGCGTCGACCCCTTGCCGGCGCAACGTCTCAAGAATCTCCCCATGGTCGAAGGCGAGCGGCGGCAGGTGGTTGAGTGGATGGAAGGCCGCCTCGGCCGCGTCGTCGCTGCCCTTCGGCTCGCCGCTGGCGTCGACGAGGAACACGAACGTGACCGTGTGGCCGCGCGGGTCGCGGCGCGGGTCGTCCATCACGCGCAGCAGCCGCGCGTTGCGGCCCTTGAGTCCCGTCTCTTCCTTGAGTTCCCGCAGGGCCGCCTCGGCCATCGTTTCGCCGGCGTCGATGAAACCGCCTGGCAGCGCCCAGTAGCCCTGGAACGGTTCGCGGCCGCGCCGGATGAGGAGAACGTTGTCTCCCCGGACCACGAGGGCGTCCGCGGTGAACCGGGGGGCCCGGGCCGAGAACGCGACGCTGGCCGCGTCGTGGAGGCGCCCCGCCAACACGCCGAGAGCGGTGGCCGTCTCCAAAGAGTATCCGCGACCCGTGAGTTCCAGGTGGAAAGGCGCCAGCTCGCGGACCGCCTTGGGGACGCCCCGCGGACCTAGGCCCACGAGCACGGTGAAACTTTCGCCCTGGCGCAGGCGCGCACCCAACATGGAGAGCGTGATCTGCTTGGCCTTCTCCGGTTCGCGCGTGGCCAGGACGCAGACGCCCAGTTGGGGCGGAAGGCCCCGCTCCGGAAACGGGAACGACAAGAACCGTCCCTTCTTGACGATGCCAAGAAGGTACTCTCCGCCCTCGCCGATCGTCGTCGAGTCGGCCACCAACGCTGCCAAGTCTTGGGGCGTCTTGGGATGGGGCGTCTCGCCGTCCTTCGTCTTGTACGCCTCGAACGGAAACCCGAAAAGGGCGAGGTTGTAGTCGAAGGCTGCCGCCAGCGGGGCCGCGCGCGCGATGGCGCGGCGCATCGCCTCGTGGAAATGGACCGGGTCGTAGGAGTTGTACAACCCCAGCGTGATGCGGCCGACCACGACCCGCGGACTCCGCGGCCGGCCTTCAACCTATCGCGACCGCGTTTCGACCGGTGTTCCGATATGCTCAAATCAGTGCCCCCCACTCGGAGGTAATCCGCCATGACGAGCCTCGATGACGCCCGTGCCCTCAAGGCGGTCGACAAGGGCAACATGTTTGGCGTCCTGGATGGGTACGTGGACGACTTCATGGACGCGTTCCGCACCGCGTCCGCCGCCCAGATCAAGGGCCCGCCAAACCTCGAACACATCGTCGTCGTAGGGATGGGCGGCAGCGGCATCGTTGGGAACGTCGCCTCCGACCTGCTCAAGGGCGAAGGCCACTACCCCGTCCGCATCGTCAAGGATTACCGCGTCCCCGAGTTCGTGGGACCCAAGAGCCTCGTCGTCGCCATCTCCTACTCCGGCGACACGGAG
>CAYVGY010000164.1:0-2844 GCA_964451065.1 uncultured Halobacteriales archaeon | reverse complement strand
GAGGAGACGCTCCAAGCCGCCACCGAGGCCAAGACGCGCGGCGCCACCATTGTCGCCATCTCGAGCGGCGGCAAACTCGAGAAACTCGCGCGGGGCCCTCGCACCGCCCACCTGCCCGTAAAGCGCGGCATGCTTCCCCGCGCCGCCCTCCCCCACCTCTTCGGCACCCTCTGGGGGGCGTTCTCCGCGCTCAAGTTCACGACGGGGCGCCCCGACGCGGCGTTCGCCCGCGACCTACGCGCGTTCCATGCAACGGTCAAACCCGACATCGACGAGGGTCGGAACCTTGCCAAGCAATTCGCGCGCGACCTCCACGACAAGTTCCCGTTCTGGTACGCGAGTTCTCCGTGGAGCAGCGTCGCCTTGCGGGCCCGCGCCCAACTCAACGAGAACGCCAAGATGCTCGGCCGAAACGACGTCCTCCCGGAGGCGTGCCACAACGAGTTCGTGGCGTGGGACAACGTGCCCGACGGCGCCCGCTACTTCGTCGGTTTCATCCGCCAGCCCCGCGAGCCTCGCGAGATCGCGCTCCGGTTCGAGTTCCTCTCCGAGGTCCTCAAGCGCAAAGGCGTCCAGATGCGCGAGTTCCGGGCGCCCGAGATGACGCCCCTGGGCCGCCTCCTCAGCGCGTTCCTCTTCGTCGACTACGTCAGTGTCTACGCGGCCGTGCTGCGCGGCGTCGACCCGTCGCCGATCCCCATCATCAACGACCTCAAGCAACGCTTGGCGGAGCCCCGCCACGAGACGCCCATCGCGCGCCGCGTCCGCTAGGCCCGGCCCCGAGATTCGCCGCGGACGACGCCCGACGCGATGACATGCGCCAGCCGAAGGGGCTCCGGCAAGTGTCCCCGGACGGTCGTGGCCTCCACGAGACGGACCGCCTCGCGGGTCGACGCACCGCGAACCGTCGCCCAGAGCGAAACGCCCGGGAGTCTCGTCGGTTCCAGCTCGCGGATCCTGTGCCAGCGTTCTTCCCAATTCCCAAAGGCCGCCTTCAGGGCAAGCCGGACGCGCGCGGGGCGAGGTCGCGAGCGGACGACGGCGATCACAGGCACGGCGAGCGCATCGTGGAGCCGGTCGGGGTCGACGAGGTTGAACCCGCCTACGAAGATGCCGTTCAGGAAGACGGCCCGCCACAAGGTCCGGAACCGCGACCGTCGTAGCGCGCGCAGGAGCACCGTCGTGGCATCGTCCCCGTCCACGTCTACGCGGGTCGTCAGGACGCCCTCCACGTAGAGCGGGCCGCGCGTCACCACGCCCACGACCGGGACCATGGCGTCATCGCGCCCAAAAGGCGCGTCGTCGAGTCCCAGGAAACGAACGTCGGACTTCAAGGGCGTCAGCCCCTCATCCGCGACCCACCATTTCAAAGCAAGGGGAGGTGGCCCGTGATCTGGTCGACCTTCTCGTTCGGCCCTGGGCCGATGCCGAGGACCGTGACCGTTCCGGCGGGAATCTCCGTGTGGCCAGCGTCTTGGACGACCGATGTCGCCAGACGAAGCGATTCGGCGGCTTCCTTGAGTGGATAGTAGTCTTTCTCGGACTCGACTTTCACGACGACCTTCTTCTGGCCCTCGCGCATCCACAACTTGAACGTCTTCGGGTCCTCTTCCTGGCACCGCAACGCACACGTGACCGCCGCGTGTGCGACCTGCGCCGCCAACTTGCCGGGCGACAGTTTCAGGTTCTTCCTCGCCACGATGACGAGTTTGTGAGTGAAAGCGTCCTGGGCGGCCACGGGAGGCTCACGGCTCGTCCTTGGGGACCTCGTCCGGTCGGTACTCGATCACCTTGTGCGACCGCTCTCGCCACGCCTCGCCGGCGCGGCGGGCCGCATCCCAGTCGAGGTCGCCCGCAATCTTGAGGCCGGCCCCGGACTCTTCGAGTTGGTTCGCCGGCACCTGGAAGAAAGCTTCCTGGTTCTTGACAATCACTTGGTCGCCCTCGACCGCCACCGTTTCGCCCTTCCGCTCCCCGGAAGCGTCGTGCACGAACCGTAGGAGCAGGTGGTCAAAGCCAGCACCGGCGGCGCCTCCGCCGGGGGCGTCCGCCATCGTGGGCTTCGCCTTGGCGCCCCGGCCCAGTTGCCACATGAGAAGGGTCGCGAGGCCGGCCAGGCCGAGCGCGACCCACATCATCGTCTCGTTTTCGTAGACCATCCCATCGCCGGCGCTTCAAGCGGAGGGCGGCGTTTAATAGCTTTCCTTCCTATCGCGCGCCCGTGCGGCCCGTCGAGAAAGTCGACGTCCTGGTGGTCGGCGCTGGACCCGCCGGCGGCCAATCCGCGCTCGAACTTTCCGAGCGCGGCCACCGCGTCCTCGTGGTCGAGGACGACCCCGTCGTCGGCCTCCCGATGCAGTGCGCCGGCCTTGTGACGCCGCGCTTGTTCCGCATCGTCCGCTTCCCGCAAAGCGATGTCGTCCTCAACACGATCCGGGGCGCCGTCATCCATTCGCCCCGCGGCCGTACCATCGAACTCGACGCCGGCGGCCCCCATGCGGTGGTGATGGACCGCAGCCGGTTCGACCAGCGCGTCGCCCAGACCGCCCAGGAGGCAGGCGCCGAGCTCTGGACCCGCGCCCATTTCGAAGGAGGACGCCACGCGAATGGAGGCGTCGTGGCTCAGGTGACCCGGCGCGACGCCGACGGCCGGGAGGAACCGATCGAAGTCCACACTCGGCTACTCGTGGGCGCCGACGGCGTCCAGACGAACGTCGGTCGCGCGTTCGGAATCCCCAGGCCCGCGGAATTTCTGCCGGGCTACGAGGCCGAAATGGAGGGCCTCCAACGGCCCCGCCAAGACTCCAGCCCCGCCTTCACGGACCCCAAGGTGGCGCCCGGGTT
>CAYVGY010000163.1:0-5924 GCA_964451065.1 uncultured Halobacteriales archaeon | reverse complement strand
GACCGGTTTGGGCAAGAGAGGAAGCGTGAGTCCGAGTTCCTTGAGGCGGGTCTCCGGCGTGGTGGTGACAGCTTGGGGCATCTGAATCGGCGCCGGAACCCTCCCATTTGCCTATAAGCCTCGCGCCGGCGGACGACGCCCGCCCGCCGCCTTCTACGCCCTATTAAGGGTTTTCGAGGAAGCCATTTTAACCGTCCCCCAGGAGACGGAGGGTTCGGGCCCCCACCTCCTCCCCCGGGCCCAAGAATCCAAATGACCGGAACCCCGAGACGGAATCTCCGTCTTCCGACGGCGGCGTTGATCACCATCATGCTTGCTGTCTCGGGGCTTCCGTCCCTTTCCGCAACGGGGTCCGGCGACCCCGAGATCACTGACGCCCGCGGCGACCCCAACCCCGGAGCCTTCTTCCTCGACACGCCCGAGAACTCCCAGGCGTTCCAGAACCTCTCGGCCTACGACCTCGTCTCCGTCTACGTCCTGCTCGAGACCCAACAGACGTTCCTCATCGAGTTCGCCGTGGCGGACCTGCCCGACCACTGGGCGGTGCCACCCAACGACGTCTCCGATGCCGGACCCAACGTGACGAACCCGGCCGTCCAACTCGTGGCCAACTTCACGCTCCAAGGCTCCACGTACGAAGCCGTCGCGAGTCTGACGGCGCCCTCGGCGAGTGGCGTCGTCGACGCGTATGAGCTTCGCGAAATCGGCGGCGAGACCACGAAGCTCGCGGGGGCGTTCGATGCCCAGGCCGATACCGTGACTGTCCTCATCCCTAAGTCGCTGGTCGGCGGCCCCGAATACGGCGACAAGCTCACCCGGTTCCGTGCCGAAGGCCGGTTCTCGGAACAGACCCTCGACTTCGCGCCCGACGCGGTCAACTACGCGCCCGGATCCCCCGATGCTGGACTCGCCCAGATCATCCTCAACAAACTCTCCGGCCAACAAGTCGTCGAGCCCCAATACGGCGACGATTACACCTTCGGTCAGTTCGCGGGCGGCGCGGCGGGCGACATCCGCCTGGAATCCGTCGTCACGCAGAAGACCATCCAGGCGGGCGACATGGCGGTCTACTACATGACCGTCAAGAACGCGGCCCCGGCGGCCGACACCATCCACCTCACCGTCTCGACGCCGTCGGCCGGGATCGCCCACCACTTGGGCGACGTTCACCTGTTCCTGGCCGCGGGCGGAGAACAAATCGTGGAATTGCGCGTCATCACGAGCCAAACGATCCATGGAACGTTCACCAGCACGGTGAATGCCGTGACGCACCTGGGCGACACGGCCAGGCTCGACTTCTTCACGACGGTGGAGTCCCCGGACGGCGGCGATGGCGGTGACGGCGGCGATGGCGGTAACGGCGGCGACGGCGGCGACGGGACCGGTGGTGGCGGTGGAGGCGACGACGGCGAGAAGAGCGATCGGCGGGGCGATTCGCCAGGCCCGGACCTGGTGGTCGGAGTCCTCGCGATCGCGGGCGTCGCCTGGGCCTGGCGCCGCCGCGCCTGAGACGCGCGACGTGGCCAGGTGAGCACGTTTGGACGTGGCCCCCCGCGGGGTGCGGCCCAACTGTTTTTTAGGGGACCCTCCTTCGCGCTGGCGCTTCTGGGGGACTCACGCTGAAGATCGCCGCGCTCGTCAAGCAAGTCGTCGACGTCGACCAGATCAAGTCCGACAGGGACGGGAACCTGCTGCTCGACGGCCTCCCGTTCAAGATCAGCAACTACGACAAGAACGCCGTCGAGGCCGCGGTCCAGCTCAAGGAGAAGAACCCCGGCACCGAGGTCGTCGCGGTGGCCACCGGCCCCAACATCCGCGACGGCGTCAAGGAAGCCCTCGCGATGGGGTGCGACCGCGCCGTTGTCGTCAACACGGCCGAATTCAAAGGAAGCGACAGCCTCGGCACGAGCCGCGTCCTGGCCAAGATGGTCCAGAAAGCCGGCGGCATCGACCTCGTCCTCTTGGGCGAAGGCAGCCTCGACTCCTACACGAGCATGATGGGTCCCCGCGTCGCCGAACGACTCGGCGGCTGGGCGCTCGCCAGCTTTGTGAGCCGCCTTGAGCTCACCGGCGCGACACTCAAGGCCACGAGCAACATCGGCGGCATCCTGGAAACGCTCGAAATGTCGCTTCCGGCCGTCGTCACGGTCTCCGAAGAGTTGAACCAGCCCCGGCTTCCTCCCCTCATCCAGATCCTCCAAGCTGGGAAGAAGCCGGTGCAGGAATTCAAGTTGGCCGACCTGGGTTTGACGTCCAACGACGTCGGGGCGGCGGGCGCAGGCCAGGCCGTCGTCTCCAACAAGGCGCCCAAGCAGGCGCGCAAGAACGTCCGCATCACGGGCACGCCAGAAGAAGAGGCCGCCCAGCTCGCACAAGCGCTACGAAAGGAGGGCGTCATCTGATGGGCGACATCCTCGTTTGGGCTCCTGATGTGGACCACGCATTCGAGCTCGTGGCTGGCGCCCGCGGCGTGGCGGCCCAGCTTGGTGGCCAAGTGGTCGCTTTGGCCCTGGGCGACCAGGCGTCACGCGGCGCCGAATTCGCGCAGCGGAGCGCTGACCGCGTCCTCACGTGCGACCATGCCTTGCTCAAGGGCGCCGTCCAGGTGGAGCCCTACGCGGACGCCTTGCTCCAACTCATCGCGAAGACGAAGCCGTCGGCCGTGCTCGTCGGCTCCACGATCCGCGCCAAGGACGCGGCGACCCGCGTCGCCACGCGTCTCGAAGTCGGTTGTGGAAGCGACCACGCGAACCTTCGCGTCGAAGGCGGGCGCATCGTGGGGGAGCGCGCGTTCTACAGCGGAAACTCGATCCTCACCGAGAGACTCCTCAAGGACCCCCAGATTATCGTCGTCCCATCGCGCGCGTACGAGGTGCCCACCGCCGACCCATCGCTCAAAGGCTCCGTGGAAGCGGTCACCCTCGACCTCAGGCCGCCCAAGGCCAAATTGGTCGCGGCCGAAAAGAAGCCGAGTCATGGCGTGAACCTGGAAGATGCCGACGTCGTCGTGAGCGTGGGCCGCGGTGTGAAGAGGAAGGAGGACATCGCGATGGCGGACCAGCTCGCGAAAGCCGTGGGCGGCGCCGTCGGCTGCACGCGCCCAATCGCGGCCGACCTCAAGTGGCTCGGCGACGAGCACTGGATCGGGCTCTCGGGCCACGAGATCAAGCCCAAGGCCTACATCGGTCTCGGCGTGAGCGGACAGATCCAACATGTGGCCGGCATGCGCGGCAGCAAGATCGTCGTCGCCATCAACAAAGACGAGGAGGCGCCGCTCGTCAAGATGGCCGACTACGCCGTCGTGGACGACCTCTACAAGGTGCTGCCGGCGTTCATCAAGGAAGTAGAGAAGCTGCGCGCCGGTAGCTAGGCGCGGCGGCGCTGTCCGCGCCTCCGTTTCTCCGCCGGTGCTGATGCGGCGCGGGGTTGGTCTCTAGTTCCCAGGGGTTGAGCTATTTATGCCAGGAAGCCGGACGACGCCACGTCGCGACCATGGCGGCCACTGGCGGCACGGCCGTCAGGCCCAAGAGGCCACCGAATGCGACGACGCTGTTGAGGAAGGCCTGCAGCTCTGGTTTGTCGTAGAGGGTGTACGCGCCCAACCATCCTCCTACAGTCACCAGGACGATGCATAGGGCCGAGGGAAGGTAGAGCGACAGCGCCAACACGCGTCCCTTGTTGTCGCCGTCCTGGCCGCCTGCGGAGCCCTTGAGCAACAGAACTGCCGCCCAAACGTAGGCGCCGACGGCGTACGCGATCGCGGTCCAGAAGACCACGAAGCCGACGGGTCCGAAGTCCCGCGACGATGCAATGAGGCCAATCGACGCCAGGAAGAGGGCGACGGCCAAGCCGAACAGCCACCACGCGCCGGTCACGACGGCGCGGGAGGCGTGGATCCCACCGCGTTCCACCGCCGCATGCCCGAAGTGGAGGGCGGGAAGGAAAAGGAAGGCCAGGAACATGAACGCGAGGGGGACCGGCGTCTGAAGGCGCGCAATCAGGAAAACCGGCACGCCCGCGAAAACCATCAGATGGAGAAGGGTCGCGGCTGCCAGAAGGCTCTGTCGGGCCCGGCTCGCGCGGACAGCGGCCACGATGTCCGCTGCGAGGGCAGCGGCCATTAGGAGACCAAGGGCCAACGCCACCCATGGAGGCCAGGCATACGTCGCGTGGTCGCTGACTTCGACGGACCCATCGGCGACCCGCAGCAGGCCGTCTGTCGCCAGGACGACACCCGCCGGAGCGATCGCAGGAACAAATAGCATTCGTCGTCCGCGGATTCCCAGCGGATGGATTAGGTTTTTCGAGGTGGGCGCGGAATCTCACCATTCCAGCTTGGCCCGCTTCAATTCCCGCCGCTTGTTCTCCAGGAACCGGTACACGGCCGCGTGTTCGCTCCCGGAAAGGATCATGTCGACGGCGGCCTTGGCCGTCTCGAGCGCCTCCGCCTCGCCGATGATGCCGACCGTGTGGCCGTAGATGGAGAGCGTAGAGCCCGTCAGGTCCTCGATGATGCGGCGCGTCTTTCCCTCGCTCCCGATGACGCGCGCCGCCAGCCGCTGGACGTCCTTCTGGTCCTTGCCGCCGTATTCGTGGAGGTCGAAGAGTTGGAAATAGTAGTCGTCGGAGAAGAGCTTGAACGCGCGTTCGGGGCTGAAACCCCGTGCGATGGCCTTCACCACATCCTCCGCCTTGATGGGGGCGAGCGGATCCTTGGGCGCCGTGTCGTCGATGCGGACCTCGTTCTCGGCGGAGTCCACGTCGATACGGACGCCCGTCCGGCTCTCGATCGACCTTCGGGTGGCCCCATCAGGGCCGATGATGGCGCCGACGAGTTCGGCGGGCACGCGGACGTAGCGCATCCTACAATTCCTCCATTTCGATCGCCTTGTTCTCGTTCGCCCTCACGATGCCGCGGGCCTCGGCGAGCAGCGCGTCCTCGTCGGCCGCCTCGACGCCGAGCTTCGCGAAATACTTCGAGAAGTTCTTCATGTCCCGCTCGAGGAACTCGAGCGCCATCGGGTGCCGGTCCAGGACGCCCTGACCCACATCGATGATGCGCGGCCGGCCTTCCACCATGAGGACGTTGTACTCGGAGAAGTCGGCGTGGACGCTGCGGGCGCGCTCCAGGATCCGTTTGTAGTCGTCCCAGAGTTTCACGAAAGCCTCGGCCGGGTCCTCGGGCTGCTGGGACTTCATCGTACGGGCGGGCCCTTCGTCGCTGGACAAGTACTCCATGATGACGCAGTTGTTGAGCGCCTTGTACGGAATCGGCACGTCGACGCCGGCGTCGCGGAACCGTTCCAGGTTCCGGTATTCCTTGCGCGCCCAGGCGTGGACGAGCGATCGATGGTCGCTCTTGGGGACGTTCCGAAACCGGGGGTCGCCGTCGATGTAGCGGGCCATGTGTCGGAACGTGGCAGTGTGGACGCGGTAGACCTTCACCGCGACGTCGTCGCCGTCGCCGGAGGTCGCCTTGAACACGTTGGCCTCCTTCCCCGTCGAGACGGGGTAGTCGAGCGACTTGAGGATGTCGGTGCGCAGGAACCGGTGGAGCGTCATCACGGTGGGGGTGTCGAAGACCTCGCCCCAGGTGCCGAAGTCCTTGCCGATGCGGCCCGGCATCTCCCGCGCTAGGCGGTCGATGTCCCGGTAGACCTTCTCGTACGAGTCCATGACGGAGGCGGGCATTGAGACCGGTGGGCGTTTAGAGGTTTCGCTCGGGGCCTTGCGGAAAGGCACGCGTCGGTCGCTGCGCGGCGTTTACCAGAAACCCCTTATTCTGGCGCCTCGCCGGCCTTCGATGAAGATTTCATGACCGGAATTCCGCTGGTTTGGGTTGCATGCTCAGTTCTTGCCGTCGCCGGGTTGCCCGCTGCCTCAGCCTCGGATTGGTCCTGCGGTGCCTTTCCCGCCGGCGATGC
>CAYVGY010000162.1:0-5963 GCA_964451065.1 uncultured Halobacteriales archaeon | reverse complement strand
CTTCCGCCGGACCTCGTCCTGCGCGGATCGGCGTTGACGTCCAATGGCCACCTCAGCGTGCAAGGACTCGTCTTCGAGGACATCCAGCTGACCACGTCCAACGCCGCAGCGAGCGTCCTCGACGTTGCCGCCCAAGACCTGCGGCTCGACACGTCCAACGGCGGCATCGACGTCGACGCTGACGTCGTCCAAGCCGACCTGGCCACCTCCAACGGCCACGTCGACGCCACGCTGCGCCCCACCTCCCACGGCCGCCTCGACGTGGCCACCTCGAACGCGGACGTCGTCCTCCGGCTCCCCCCCGACGCCCAACACGGGTACGACGTGACGGCCGCGACCTCCAACGGGGAAGCGCGCATCGCCCTCGGCCCCGGCGCCTCCGCCGGGGACGACGAGGCCCGCCACGAATTCACGAGCGCGGACTACGCCCACCGCGCCATCCAGACCGTCGTGACGGTGACCACCTCCAACGCCGACATCGATGTCGCCGCGGCTTGAGTCTCCCGTCAGGCTTTTCTAGCGGCCGGCAAATCGTGCGGCATTGGCCGTGAAGAAGACACGCGCCGCCGATTCGGACCGCGATCGATGGGAACGGGAGACGGCCCGACAGGCGCCGGACCCCGTCACCAACGCCAGCGGGCGCGTCGTCCCGCTCGTCAAGGGCCCCCCCGAAGTCATTCCAGATTACGTGGGGCGAATCGGGTTCCCGGGCACCTATCCCTTCACCCGCGGGGCCCAGCCCACCCTTTACCGCGGCCGCCTCTGGACGATGCGGCAGTACGCCGGGTTCGGGACGGCGGAAGAAACGAACCAACGCTACCATTACCTCCTCAAGCAGGGCACGACGGGGCTCAGTGTCGCCTTCGACCTCCCCACCCAGATCGGATACGACTCCGACGACGCCATGGCCGAGGGCGAAGTGGGCCGCACCGGCGTCGCCGTCTCGACGCCGGGCGACATGGAGCGCCTCTTTGCCGCCATCCCCCTTGGCAACGTCTCCACGAGCATGACCATCAACGCGCCCGCGTCCGTCCTCTGGGCCATGTACATCGTGGCGGCGGAGAAGCAGGGCGTGCCCCCCACCAAGCTCGAGGGCACGATCCAGAACGACATCCTCAAAGAATACATCGCGCGCGGCACCTACATCTTCCCCCCCACGGCCTCAATGCGCCTCGTGGCCGACACCTTCGCGTACGGCGCCCAACACGTGCCCAAGTGGAACGTCATCTCCATCTCCGGCTACCACATCCGCGAGGCCGGCTCCACCGCGGCGCAAGAACTCGCGTTCACGCTGGCCAACGGTATCGAATACGTCCAAGCCGGCCTGCGGGCCGGTCTCGCCATCGACACCTTCGCGCCCCGCCTCAGCTTCTTCTTCAACGGCCACAACGACGTCTTCGAGGAAGTTGCCAAGTTCCGCGCCGCCCGGCGGCTCTGGGCCTCGATCATGCGGGACCAGTTCCACGCCAAGGACCCCCGCAGTTGGGCCCTCCGGTTCCACACCCAGACCGCCGGCAGCATGCTCACCGCCCAAAGCCCCATGAACAACATCGTCCGCGTCGCCTACCAGGCGCTGGCGGCCACGCTCGGCGGCACGAACAGCCTCCACACGAACGCCTTCGACGAGGCCCTCGCGCTGCCCACCGAGAAATCCGCCCGCATCGCGCTCCGGACCCAACAGATCCTCGCGCACGAGACGGGCGTCGCCAACACCGTCGATCCGTTCGCCGGCAGCTGGTACCTCGAGTCCCTCACCGACGAACTGGAGGCGGACGCCCGCGCCTACCTAGGCCGCATCGAGAAGATGGGCGGCATGCTCCCCGCCATCGAACAGGGATGGGTCCAGCGCGAGATCCAGGAAGCCGCGTACCGCTACCACCGCGAGGTCGAGGAGAAGCGACGCGTCGTCGTCGGCGTGAACCGCCATCAGGATGACGAGGCGGCCGGCCAAGAGATCCACGCCATCGACCCGGCCTCCGTCGACCGCCAGCGCCGTCGCGTCAAGGATTGGCGCAGCGGCCGCGACCGCGCCGCCCACGCGAAGGCCTTGCGGGCCCTGGTGCGCGCGGCCGAAGGCACCGACAACTTGATGCCTCTCATCGTCGAGGCCGTCCGCGCCCAGGCGACCACCGGCGAGATCTGCCACGCGCTGCGGGACGTTTTCGGCGAATACCGCCCGCCCTCCACGCTCTAGCGACGGCGCGACGCACCGCCACGGCCCGCCCTGGTCGCCCTGCCCCAACCGCGGCGCCCCGAAAATCAAATGGCCACCTCGGAAACGCTTTAGCACCGCACCCGGTGCGCGACTCCCGGCATGATCCGCAAGATCGATCACGTCGGAATCGCCGTGGATAGCCACGAAGCCGCGCGCGACGTGTACGAACGACTCCTGGGCCTCCACCTTCAGGACATGGAGGAGGTCGCCTCCCAGCGCGTCCGGACCGCGTTCTACCCGTGCGCGGACGTCTGCCTCGAACTCCTAGAGCCCACGACACCGGAAAGCCCGGTCGGGAAGTTCCTCGAGAAGCGAGGCGCCGGCATCCACCACATCGCCTTCGAGGTCGACGACATTCGCGCCGAGCTCGAACGGCTGCGACGTCTTGGCGTCCAGCTCATCGACGAACAACCGCGCGACGGGGCCCACGGTACCCTCATCGCGTTCCTCCATCCGAAGGCCGCGCATGGAGTCCTCGTCGAACTGGTCCAGCGGCCCCGCGAACCTTGACATGACCCGCGAGCCGCGCTTTACCGAGATCCGGCCCCGTACGCGCCGCCTGGGCCGCTCCCTCATCCACGTCGCCGAGACGGAAAGCACCATGGCGGAGGCGCGCCGCCGTGCCCAGGCCGGCGCGCCGGAGGGCTTGGTCGTCGTCGCCACCCGTCAGACGGCGGGCGTGGGGAGGCGAGGCCGCTCTTGGGCGACCGTCGGCGAGAGCCTCCACGCCACCGTCCTTTTGCGCCCCGATGGGCCGGTGGACGCCCTTCGTCTCCTCCCGCTCGCCGCGGGCGCCGCGTTAGTCCAGGCCGCCCAAAAGCTCTTGCGACTCGACCTACGACTGAAATGGCCCAACGACGTCCTCCACCAGGACCGCAAACTGGCTGGGATCCTCGTCGAAGGCGTCTACGCGGGCGCAGCCCCGCCCGAGTTCATGCTCGTCGGCGTGGGCGCGAACGGCGACGCGCGCCCCGAGGACTTCCCTCCGGAGCTCGCCCGCGACGCCACGAGCCTCAGCCAAGCTGCCAGACGCCACGTCTGTCTGCCGGCCCTCCTCAAGCTTTTCCTCGAGCAATTCGAGACCAAGTACGACCGGCTCCGTTCTGATGACCCGAAACCCGTTTGGGACGAAGTCCGCTCGGTGATCGACACAATCGGCCGCGACGTCCGCGTCGAGACGTCGAGCGGCCCCGTGCGTGGCACCGCCGTCGACCTGGGCCCCGGCGGCGAACTCTTGGTTCGGTCCGGTGGAACCGTCCACACCATCGTCGCCGGCGACTGCGAGGAACTCCGGCCGGCGTAGCGACAAAGCGAACCGTTTTTATGCCGGCGGGCCGCTGGCCGAAAGCGGGATGCCCTCATGGACCGTTACTCCTACGGTTTGATCCAGCACAACTGCACCGCCATCAACCGGCCCTTGCTGATCCCGGTCGGAGTCGAGAAATACAACTCGAAAGTGGTCGTGAGCGCGCGCTGCCAGGTCTGCGGCAAGTTCGAAATGGAACAGTCCGTGGACAAGGCCGTTCCACCAGCCAAGGGCAACTACATCACCGTTTAGGCATGGGTGGCCCGGACTGGCAACGCGGTCGCCAACACCGCCAACGCCACGAGGGCGCGCGTCGGCCACGCGGTTCGGTGGAAGCCGTCGATCCACGGCTGAATCGCGATGATGGTCCAGAGCACGCCGAGGGTTACGGGGAAGAGGTACCAAACACCGAGTCCCTCCGCCACCTTGGCGAAGACGCCGAACGGCCACGGAATCCAGTTCGACCGGTCCGGTGCGCCGAGGATTAACGCACATCCAAGGACGATGGTCGTGATGGCCACCGCGCCGGTCGTCGCCGCCGCTCGACTTCGCGGCGGCAGCGGCTGCTGCAGGTGCAACCGGGCGCCTCCCCAGATCGTGCCCAGGTGCAGGATGACGAAGAGGGCCAGGAGGCCCGTCGCCAAGGCGGCGTGGACGAAGAGCGTGAACCCGGGATAGTTGTTCGCCGCCGGCGGAAAAATGAACGGTCCAAGGTCGTACGCGGTGAGCTCCCGGGCGCCCCGGTCCCATCGGAGGAGGTGACCGGAATAGTGCGCAAGGACGGCGCTCGCCAGGGCGCCTGCGCCCAGGAGGTACGTGTTCCTCTGCGTGGCGCGCGGGGTGCCGGCCCACCAGACCCACGCGAGGTGGACAAGTACGGCCACCAGGAATGCGCGGCTCGACCACAGGTGGACGCCACGTGCGAATTGGAACAGGGCGCCGCCGCCTGAGATGCCGGCGTCGTCGACCGCTCGCTTGAGGTTGTAGTCGAAGTAGACGAAGAACCCCGAAACGACGACCAGGGCCAACGGCGCCACCGTCGCTCCTCCGAAGTTGCGGAGAATCAAAGGCGCGAAGCCCATCGGCGGCTCGCGGTCAGAAGGAGCGGGGGACGGCACACTTTTCGGCGGGTTTGAACGGTCGCCTCCTTATCTGGTCGTCGATGCTTTCGCGCCGAACGGGGACTAGAAATACGTCGAGTCCCTGAGGGGATTCCGAGGGCGATGGGTCGCCACGAACTCGTGGTCGAGGCCCGCTTCAAGGCCTCGCCGGACGCCGTGTGGAAGGTCCTTTCGGACCCCAGGCGGTTTACGAAATGGATGTCGCACGTTTCCAACGTGGAGGTCCAGACGCCGGGCCCGCTCAGGGTCGGGTCCCTGCTGCGGTTCGACGCCAAGTTCGGGAGCCACCAAGTCCGGTCCGAGGTCGAGGTCGTCGACGTGGAGGCGCCCCAGCGCCTGGCTTGGAAGCACCTCTACGACGTCCTGGATGGCCACCCCTTCTCGATGGCCACGGATGGCTTGACGGAGTTCGAACTGGACGGCACGTCTCGCACGACGAGGGTGCGCAGCCGCGTGAGCTTCATCGGCCACGGCATCAAGGCTGCCTTCGGGGCCAACTTTTTCCTCAATCACAAGGTGAAACCCGAGATCGAGGCCGCTCTGGGGCGGCTGGTTGTTCTCTGCGAGTGAGTCCACCGGCAAACGGGGTTCCAACGGAAACGTTCCCCGTTCCTACTTTTACCGACCCCCCCATCACCGACATATCCTCCCTCCGCCCAGGAGGGGGCCAGCACTACGAGGCGCTCCATGCAAAGCGAACAGAGCGCGCCACTGTTGGAAGACATCCTTCTGGCGCTCGGAAGCAAGATTGGGACCGATGTGACCGCCGACGCTGTTGGCGAGGAGCTCCAGCGCTACCTCGACTACGGCGTCCCTCCCGACCAGGCCAAGGCCGCCATCCTACGCCACCACGGCGTGGCGGCCCCTAGGCCCACCGCCGACGGTCGCCGCGCCCTGGCCGACCTGCGGCCCAGCGAATCCTTCGTCAACCTTCTGGTGCGCGTCGTCACCATCAACGAGAAAGAGATCACGGTCAAGGGAGAACCCCGTCGGATCCAGTACGGCATCTTCGGCGACGAGACCATGACGCGCCCGTTTACCGCTTGGCGCCCCATCGACGCCAAGAAGGGCGACGTCCTCCGAGTCTTGGGCGCCTACACGAAGCCATTCCAGGGCGCCGCCGAGATCCACCTGGGCGACCGATGCCGTCTCGAACCGGCGCCCGCGGAGGCCCTGCCCGCCACGCCCCTGCTCCGCACCTACAAGGTCCGCGACCTAGTGTCGGGCCTCAGCAACATCGACCTCGTGGCTCGCGTCCTCTCCGTCGGGCCCCGGCAGGTCAACGTCCAAGGCACCGAGAAGACGGTATGGTCCGGCACCC
>CAYVGY010000161.1:2618-5967 GCA_964451065.1 uncultured Halobacteriales archaeon | reverse complement strand
GTGACCGTCGAGGGTCCGGGCACGGCCCTCACGGACGCGACCGTGACCACGGGCGCGACCTACGGCACGAGCTGCACGGCCAACAGCGGCGCGTACTACTGCGCCGTCCTCTTGGCCAACGACGGCTCGGGCAACAACGACATCAAGGTCATCAAGGACGGCTTTGTGCAAAAGACGGGCACGGCGTTCAGCGGCGACCGCACCGCCCACGCGGACGCGCAGATCACGCAGAGCGTCTCGAGCGTCCAGTTCGCGTTCAAGGTCACGGGAATCACGAGCGAGGGTCCGAGTTCGACGCTATCGTCGATGGTGTCGGTCAAGACCGGCACCAGCCTCGGCACGACGTGCACGGAGAGCAGCGGCGCGTGGTACTGCGCCGTCTTGCTCGCCAACGACAACACGGCCTCCGACCGCGCCATCGAGGCCGTCAAGGACGGCTTCGTCACGGATTCCAATGATGCGTTCGCCTCCGGGCGCGCGGCTCACACGGACGCCCAGGTCACGGGCACGGTCTCGGGCGTCCCCTTCTCCTACAAGGTCACGGGCGTGACCGCGGAGGGCCCGGGCACGGCCCTCACGGACGCGACCGTGACCACGGGCGTGACCTATGGCACGAGCTGCACGGCCAACGGCGGCGCGTACTACTGCGCCGTCCTTCTAGCCAACGACGGCGCGGGCAACAACGACATCAAGGTCGTCAAGGACGGGTACGTGCAGAAGACGGGGACGGCCTTCAGCGGCGACCGCACCGCTAACGCGGACGCACAGATCACGCAGAGCGTCTCGAGCGTCCTCTTCTCATACAAGGTGGTCGCCGCCCAGACCGAGGCGATCCAGACCCCGCTCACGGGCGGCACGGTCACCACGGGCGCCACCTACGGGACGGCCTGCACCGGGTCCGGCACGTCGTACTATTGCCCGGTGCTCTTGGACAACGACGGAACGGGCAACAACAACATCAAGTTCATTCTCGACGGCTACGTCCAGAATACCGACACGACGTTCTCGGGCGACCGGACGGCCCACACCGACGCGCAGGCGACGGCGACGGTGACCGGCATCCAGTACTCGTACAAGGTCACGAGCGTGACCGTCGAGGGTCCGGGCACGGCCCTCACGGACGCGACCGTGACCACGGGCGCGACCTACGGCACGAGCTGCACGGCCAACAGCGGCGCGTACTACTGCGCCGTCCTCTTGGCCAACGACGGCTCGGGCAACAACGACATCAAGGTCATCAAGGACGGCTTTGTGCAAAAGACGGGCACGGCGTTCAGCGGCGACCGCACCGCCCACGCGGACGCGCAGATCACGCAGAGCGTCTCGAGCGTCCAGTTCGCGTTCAAGGTCACGGGAATCACGAGCGAGGGTCCGAGTTCGACGCTATCGTCGATGGTGTCGGTCAAGACCGGCACCAGCCTCGGCACGACGTGCACGGAGAGCAGCGGCGCGTGGTACTGCGCCGTCTTGCTCGCCAACGACAACACGGCCTCCGACCGCGCCATCGAGGCCGTCAAGGACGGCTTCGTCACGGATTCCAATGATGCGTTCGCCTCCGGGCGCGCGGCTCACACGGACGCCCAGGTCACGGGCACGGTCTCGGGCGTCCCCTTCTCCTACAAGGTCACGGGCGTGACCGCGGAGGGCCCGGGCACGGCCCTCACGGACGCGACCGTGACCACGGGCGTGACCTATGGCACGAGCTGCACGCCCAACGGCGGCGCCTACTACTGCCCGGTTCTCCTTGCGAACGATGGTTCCGGGAACAACGACATCAAGGTCGTCAAGGACGGGTACGTCCAGAAGACGGGGACGGCCTTCAGCGGCGACCGCACCGCCCACGCGGACGTGCAGATCACGACGAGCGTCTCGGGGGTCTTGTTCGCGTACAAGGTGACGGCGGTCAAGACCGAAACCATCGCGACCTCGCTCGCGGGTGTCACTGTCACGACGGGCGTCTCCTACGGCACGCCCTGCGCCGAGGCGAGCAGCGTGTATTACTGCGCCATCCCGCTCGCCGCGGATGGCGGCGCCAACAACAACATCAAGGCGGTCAAGGACGGCTACGTCCAGAACACGGGCACGACGTTCTCCGGCGACCGGACGGCGCACACGGACGGCCAGACCACGGCCGAGGCCACCGGCGTCCTGTACTCGTTCAAGCTCACGGGGATCACGACGGAGGGCCCAGCGGCGGCCCTCAGCGACGCGACCGTGACCACGGGCGCCAGCTACGGCACGAGCTGCACCGCCAACGGCGGCGCGTACTTCTGCGCCGTCGTGCTGGGCGACGACGGCGGCAGCAACAACAACGTCAAGGTCATCCGCGACGGCTACGTCCAGAACACGGCCACGAGCTTCACCGGCGATCGCACGGCCCACACGGACGCCCAGATCTCGACGTCCGCGAGCGGCGTCCAGTTCTCCTACAAGGTCACGTCGGTCACGGCGGAGGGCCCGGGCACCAGCCTCACCACCGTCACCATTACCGCCGGCAACAGCTTCGGCACGAGCTGCACGGAATCCAGCGGCGCCTGGTACTGCCCCATCCCCCTGGCCGATGGAAGCCTCGCCATCCAGGCCGTCAAGGACGGCTACGTGACGGACACGAACGACAACTTCGGGTCCGACCGCACCGCCCATGCGGACGCCCAGGTCACGGGGACCGTCACCAGCATGCTGTTCGCTTACAAGGTCACCGGGGTGGCGACGGAAGGACCCGCCGCGTCCCTCACCACCGTCACGGTCGAGGTCGGCAACTCGTACGGAGTCGGCTGTCTGGAGGCGGGCACGCCCGCCGCGTGGTATTGCGCCGTCCCCCTCAGTCACACGAGCCTCAGCGTCCAGGTCACGAAGGACGGCTACGTCACCAACACGGACGTCGGGAACAACTTCGTCAGCGACCGGACGCTCAACGCCGACCCCCAAGTTTCAGGCGCCGTCACCGGGGTCAAATTCGCCTACAAAGTCACGGGCGCCACGACGGAAGGCCCCGTGGCGGCGCTCTCAAGCGCCACGGTGGAAACCGGCGACACGTACGGCGTCACCTGCACGGAGTTCGGGAGCGCCTGGTTCTGCGCCGTCCCGGTGGCCCACACAGGTCTCAACGTCCGCTTCACCAAGGACGGCTACGTCACCAACACCGCCGTCGGCAACGCGTTTGGCAGCGACCGGACGGCCAACGGCGACGCCCAGGTGACGAAAGCGGTCTCCGCCATCCAGTTCGCCTTCAAGGTGACCAGCGTGACGACCGAGGGCCCCGGCGCGTCGCTCACCACCGTCACGGTCACGGCGGGCAACAGCTTCGGCACCTCGTGCACCGAGAGCGGCGGCGCCTGGTACTGCGCCG
>CAYVGY010000161.1:0-2518 GCA_964451065.1 uncultured Halobacteriales archaeon | reverse complement strand
CGAACGCGGACGCCCAGGTCACGGGCACGATCTCGGGCGTCCAGTTCGCCTTCAAAGTCACCAGCATCGCGACCGAAGGTCCGGGCAACTTGCTCACGAGCGTCACGGTTACGGCGGGCAACAGCTTCGGCACCTCGTGCACCGAGTCCAGCGGGGCCTGGTACTGCGCCGTCCCGGTGGCGAACACCGAACTCGCCATCCAGACCGTCAAGGACGCCTACGTCACCAACACCGCCAACAGCTTCCCCTCCGACCGCACCGCCTCCACCGATGCCCAGGTTACGAAGGCGGTCACGAGCGTCCAGTTCGCCTACAAGGTGACCGGCGTCACGACGGAAGGCCCCGCGGCCAGCCTTACGAGCCTGACCATCGAGACCGGCGATTCCTACGGCGTCACCTGCGCCGAGTCCAGCGGCGCCTGGTACTGCGCCGTGCCCCTGGCGCACACGGGCCTCACGGTCCGCGCCACCAAGGACGGCTACGTGACCGACACGGCCAACAGCTTCGCCAGCGACCGCACCAACAACGCGGACGCCCAAGGCACCAAGACCGTGACCGGCGTCCAGTTCGCCTACAAGGTGTCCGCGATCACCACCGAGGGCCCCGCCAACTCCCTCAGCGGCGCCACCGTCACGACCGGCGACTCCAACGGCGTCACCTGCACCGAGTCCAGCGGCGCCTGGTACTGCACCGTCCCCGTGGCCCAGACCGGCCTCAACATCAACGTCGCCCGCGACGGCTACGTCACCAACGCGGCCAACAACTTCGCCAGCGACCGCACCGCCAACGCCGACGCGCAGGTCACCAAGACCATCTCCGGCATCCAGTTCGCCTACAAGGTCACGGGCCTCACCAGCGAGGGCAGCGTCAGCCTCACGACCGCCACCATGACCGCCGGGAACAGTTTCGGGACCAGCTGCACCGAGTCCAGCGGCGCCTGGTACTGTCCCGTGCCGCTGGCCGACACCGAGATCCTCATCCGCGTCGTCAAGGACGGGTTCGTGACCTCCAGCAGCACCACGTTCCCCGGCGACCGCGTCTCCGCCACCGCGGCCCAACTCACCCAGTCCGTCTCCGGCCTCCAGTACACCGTCAAGATCATCATCCTCACCGAGTCCAGCCTCAGCGGCGTCACCTGGGAGAAGAAGGTCGGCGCCGGCGACTACGCCTCCATCAGCCCCACCGTGACCAGCAGCGAGAACGCCTACTTCGCCCAATCCACCACGGAGGCCAACATCGTCATCCGCGCCACCAAGTACGGCGTCAGCGCCGACACCGGCGCCGCCTTCACGGCCTCCGCCGCCGGCCAGACCCTGCGCTACTTCAGCCTCGCGGCCTCCCTCACCTCGATCTCCACCACGCCCAGTTCCACCGCCTCCTCCGCCACCACCTCGTACCAGTTCGGTTACACGATCACCCACGACTGGCCCCTCGACGGCAAGATCCTCGTCACGTTCCCCAGCGGCTACTCGCTCGGCTCCGTGAGCGGCTCCCTCAGCGGCTCCACCGGCACGTTCAGCACCAGCGTGAACAGCCTCACCGCCACCGTGACGCGCCAAGGCGACGGGTCGGCGACCGCCGGCGGCACCGCCCTCACCCTCACCCTCACCGCCATCACGAACCCCTCCACCACGGGCAACAGCGGCAGTTTCAGCCTCGACATGCGCAACTCCGGCGGCTTCAGCCTCGACACCGGCGTCGCACCCGCCGTCACCATCACCGGCGCCGGCACCTTCACCAGCCTCACCACCACGCCCGCCTCCTCCGCCCAAAGCACCCAGACCACGTACACGTTCGGGTTCACGCTGGCCACGGCGTGGCCCTCCGACGGCAAGTTCACGGCGACCTTCCCCAGCGGGTACGCGTTGGGCACCCCCGGCGCGACGTTGACGGGCGCGGACGGGTCTGCCTCGGCCAGCGTGAGCGGCCAAGTCGTGACCGTCACCCGCAGCGGCGGCACCCAGACCGCCTCCAGCACCGCCGTCACCGTGTCGATCACGCAAGTCACGAACCCGTCCGCCACGGGCGCCACGAGCACCTTCGCCCTCACCACCAAGACGGTGGCCGACGCCCTCGTCGACCAAGGCACCGCCCCCGCCGTCACCATCTCCGCCGCCACCGGCGGCACCCTCACCGCCCTCGGCACGTCCGCCACGAGCCTCAGCGCCGGCGCCAGCAGCACGTACACGTTCAGCGCGACCCTGGCCACGGCGTGGCCCGCCAACGGCAAGGCGACAGTCGCCTTCCCCACTGGCTACTCCATCTCCAGCCCCACCATCACGCTCACCGGCGCCACGGGCACGGCCACCGCCACGGTGAGCGGCACGACGGTCACCGTCACGCGCGCCAACGACGGCGCCCAGACCGCCGGTAACATCGCCGTCACGATCGCTGTCAGCGGCGTCACGAACTCCCAGACGCCCGGCGCCACGAGCGTCTTCGCCCTCACCACCCAGAACTCCGGCGGGACCCAGATCGACGCCGGCAACGCCCCCGCCGTCACCCTCACCGGCCTCAC
>CAYVGY010000160.1:0-6048 GCA_964451065.1 uncultured Halobacteriales archaeon | reverse complement strand
CGGCCGGCCGGCGAGAACCCGTACCTCTATCATGGCCCTAACGTGCAATGGGTGGAACTGCAGGCGCAATGCGCCGGGGTCCAACACGTCGCGGTCGGCTCCGGCGAAGGCGACGAGGCCGAAGTGGACGCGCTACGGACCGCCCTCAGGGGCCTCCCCGTGGACGCGGTGACGAGCGGCGCCGTCGCGAGCGAATACCAACGGGTCCGCATCGAACGCGTCTGCCACGAACTCGGCCTCAAGTCCTTCACGCCACTGTGGCACCACGACCCGGCCCAACACCTGCGGGACCTCGTGGCGGCCGGCATCGAGTCCGTCTTCGTCCACGTCGCCGCCCGCGGCCTCGACAAGGATTGGCTGGGGCGGCGACTGGACGCTCGCGCGGCCGACGACCTCGTCCGGCTCGGCAGCTCCAAAGGCGTCAACCCGGCAGGTGAAGGCGGCGAGTACGAGACGTTCGTCGTCGACGCGCCCCACTTCCATCACCGCATCCAGATCGAGGAATCCGAGGGCGTGTGGAAACGCGACTCCGGCACCCTCACCATCCGTCGCGCCCGAACGGCGTTCAAGACGGAGACGCCCCAGGTCGCTCTCTAGCAGGTTAAATACTTCAAGGGGTTCAGCGCAACCAGTCTGCGGGCCATGGCGCTCAACCCCCACCGCGTCGCCTACCGACAACTGGACCCCAAGACGAGGTCCCGCAGTTACGAGGAGGCCATCCTTGGCTACACCCGCGAGGCCGCGCGGGAAGAGGCCGCCCGTTGCATCAATTGCCGGACCAAGCCGTGCCAATACGCCTGCCCCGCCCTCACGCGGGCCCCGGAATACATCAAGGCCATCGAGGAGGGCGATTTCACGAAGGCCCTCCATGTCGCCCTCGAGACCTACCCGATCGCGGGCACGCTCGGCCGCACCTGCTTCCACCCGTGCGAGGACGCGTGCGTCGTGGGAAAAAAGGGGACACCCGTCGCCATCATGATGCTCAAGCGCGCCGCGGACGATTACGGGGCCTGGCCCACAAAAGACGACATCCGTCTTCCTTCCCCCACCGGCAAGACGGTCGCCCTCGTCGGCTCCGGGCCCGCCGGCCTGGCCGCGGCCCTCGACCTGGCCAAGCGGGGCCACAAGGCCGTCATCTTCGAAGCCCTGCCCCTGCTCGGCGGCTTCATGAGTGTCGGCATCCCCGGCTATCGCCTCCCCCGCGACGTGATCCAACGAGAGATCGACCACATGAAGATGTGGGGCGTCGAGTTCCGAACCGGGGTCGCGCTGGGCCGCGATGTCTTCATCCCCCAACTTCGGCAAGAATTCGACGCCATCCTCGTCGCGGTCGGCACCCACACGCCGCGGCACCTGGACCTGCCGGGCGAGGACCTCTTCGGCGTGGACTTCGCCGTGGATTGGCTGCGCCGGTTCGAACTCAAGGAACCCGTCCGCTGCGAAGGCAAGGTCGTCATCATCGGCGCCGGATCGGTCGCGATGGACGCGGCGCGCAATTCGTTGCGCCTTGGGGCCGAGAGCGTCACCATCGTCTATCGCCGCAGCTCCCGCCAGATGACCGCGTCCCCCGAAGAGTTCGAGCAGGCCCGTGACGAAGGCATCAAGTTCATCATGCTCAGCGCCCCCACGCGCATCATCGGCAGCGCCGACGGTCGCGTCAAGTACGTCGAATTCGTCCAGATGAAGCTGGGCCCCCCCGACCAGTCCGGCCGCCAAACCCCAGTCCCCATCGCGGGCACGGAGTTCATCCTCCAGTCGGATACGGTCATTGTCGCCATCGGCCAGAACGCGAGCCCCGTCAAACAGGCGCTCCAGGACTACGTCGACATGGACAAGTACGGCGGCATCAAGGCCAATCCCGACCTCTCCACGCGGACGCCCGGCATCTTCGCCAGCGGCGACATCGTCCTGGGCCCAAGTTCGATCATCGAAGCGGTCGGCCAGGCCAAGACCTGCGCCGCCTCCATCCACCGGCACCTCATGGGGATCCAAGGCAACGGCGCATCGAAGCCCGCGCCTCAGGCACCCGAGGCTGCCCAAGGAGCCGCGAATTAGGCCGTCGAACTCGTCGGAATCACCCACGACGCTGGGGCAAGGTCTGTTGCGGAAGGATGGCCCTGGTGGGAGATTCCCAGTCGTCGCCCGGGTAGGGCAGCGGCGTTCGTTCCACCTCGAGGGCCGTCGATGTTGGGTAGACCTCGACGATGAAGCTGGAACCTTCTGGCGCTACGTCGGCGTGCAGTCGTTCCAGAATCCAAGGGGCGACCTCGAGGCGGGCCTTGGCGCGGTTCACGAAAAGGAGGCGCGGGGGAACCTCGTGCTCCTCCGTCAGGCGGTCATACATGGTGTCGAGAAGGGCCCCCTCGGCCTCGATGATGCCAAAGAGGAGGGTGCCGTCCGGTGTCACTCCGTCCAGCGCGCGTTCCACGGTCTCGGCCCGGCGCTGGAGGCGTTTGCGCAACTGGACCGAGTCCTTGTACGTGGAGGCGCAGAAGTGGACCGTCGTCCTGCTTCCGTTCTTGAGGGCCCGGTTGACGACGCGCCAGGCAGTCTCCCTGCTCTCGCGCACCACGTTGGATTCGTCGTTCAGAAAAGAAAAGCCGCGGCTGGTGAGGTGATCGATGTTGGCCTCGCTGAATTCGAGCTCGTTGAGGTTGAGGAACTCGGCGCCCGCGGCCTCGGCCCAATCCACGAGGCGGTGAAGGTCGTCCTCCTTGTAGGGGATGGCGGGGACCTCCAGACCGGCGCGCAGACCGGCTTTGCGCGCCAACGGGAGGAGCGCGTTCCAGGGAGAGGCCTCCATCTTGGCCCACCAGCCGACGGGCGGGTGGAACCGGATCTCGTCGAGCCCGCCCGCCTTGAGCTTGGGAAGCCAGACGGGGTCGAAGACGTTCTGCGTATAGAGGTGGGTGTGGAAGTCGGGACCGAACTCGTTCTTGAGCGCCTTGCAATAGTCGATGACGCGCTGGGGGACCGTCATCGGGTCGCCGCCCGTGATGCCAGCCCCCTTGGCGTTGATGGCGCGCGCCTCCTCAATCACCGGCGCGGTCTCCCCGGGACGGAATTCCCGTTCGTTCGCGAAGGCCCGGTCGACGTACATGCGCTCGCGGGCCACGGGGCAGTAGAAGCAATGAGATTGGCACTGGCCCGTCAGATAGAGGACGAGTTTGGCGCCTTCGCGGCAAAGGGTGCAGCCCGTGGGGAGCCGGCCCGTCCAGAAATTGGTGCCGAGGGTCTGAAGGCGGACCAAGGAGGCGCCGATGAGAAGGGTAGGGTTAAAAGAGTTTGGAGCAAGGAACGCTTCTCGGGCCCGCAGGCGCGGCGTGCATTCGTCGCCACCGTGCCCCTCAACTTGGGAACGCTCGACGCGGAGGCGCAATCGTGAACCTGGTACACGCGTTCAATGGCCTCGGCGACGTCGTCCTAGGCGTCGCCGAAGGCCGACCGGCGGCCCCGGATCCCTCAAGTCTGGTCCGGATTCAAGTCCTAGAAACGTTCGTACCACGCCTGTCGCGCGGCGGATTCGGCGATCATGTCCCGTGCCCCGTACAACGGGAATAACGAAAAGGGGGGAAAAGGGCGGGGAGGCCGCCCTCCCCGCTTGGACGTCCTACGCGAGGCGGACGGCGACGGTGGCCTCGATGGGAGAGGAGGACGAAAGGTTGCAGCCACTGAGCGTGCTGCTTCCCAAGGCTTGCGCCACGATGGTCGCCGTCATGATGGAGCCGGAGGGAGCGCCCTCATCGACCCAGACATACGCGGACGCCGAGAAGGCGCCGTATTCACGTGCGTAGAGGCTGGAAACGGGTTCCACGCCGAAGTTGACCTGGTTCGTCGTCAGAAAGCCGTGCGCGTAGGGTGCATCAAGCTTGAGCGCCCATTGGAGCGGGATGGTCTGGAACGGGCAGACGGTGAGCGCCGGCACCAAGACGGAGTGGGCGAACCAGATTTCGACAGGCGTGTTGGGGGGAAGGGCGCCGTTCTCGTCGAGGCTTCCGGAATCCAGTCCGATGCCGACAAGTCGCACCGAAAGGCGGTTCTCGGCGATTTGCGCCTGCGTCGGCGAAGCGGCGCCGATGACGACGGCCAACATTCCAGCGGCGACCCACGCGGTCAATCGTAGTCTCATGAAGCGCCCGTCCTCGGGGCGGGTCTTAAAGAAAATGGTGAAAGGGTTGAATGGAAGGCAGTGCCGCGTAGTGACGTTGTCGAAACACGCCGTCAGGGACTCATGAAGTGTTGTTCGTACTTCTCGACCATGATGCCCTTGAGGCGTAGTTGGTTGCGGAGCGCGGTCCGCATGTGGATCGGCGTGGAGCGGATGAAGCCGATCACCACCTGGTCCGACCCCACCTCCCGGATCCTGGTCTGTTCGCAGTACCGCTCGATCTCCTCCACCGTGTGGCGTCGGGCGCCCTCGCGGTACTCTGGGGGCGTGTCCCGCAGCACGAGGTCGAGCGTCTCTTGGGCGCGGGCGGACCACTTCATGTTGGGGCGGAAGGCGCGGGCGGATTTGACTGTTGGCCTGGCGCGGAACGTGCAAAGTCGAGGACCCCAGCGGGGCCCAACGAAAACGCGCGTTCGGGGGGCGCCTACTCGTTCTCGATCCGCGGCGCCAAGAGGTAGGTGACGTGGCCGTGCGTCTCGGCGATGTCGAACTCGACGCGCACGGGGTAGTCGCTGCCGAGGTTGAGCGTGACGTCGGAGGCGCCGTCGGCGGCCTTGACGAGGTTGCTGAAGTAGTCGAGGCTGAAGAGGCTCTTCGTGCGCTCCGTGGCCTTGAGTTCGACGAGTTGGTTCTTGGTGAGCTTGAGGTTGACGGTGTCCGTGTCGCCTTCGGCGATGACTTCGAAGGAGGCATCGTCAGCGACGAGTGCGAGGTGGTCGCTGATGGACTTGGACGCCTTGATTCCCTGGAGGAGTTCGGACGTCTTGATGCGGACCTTGTTCGGTAGGTTCAGGTTGGGGACCTTGGGGTCGGGCATGCCGCTGGCGTCGATGAGGCTCATGCGGCGTACGAGGTTCCCCATGCTGAGGACGAGGCGGTTCTGGTCCTCCTTGAATTCGAGGTTGATGACCTCGTCGCCCGTTCCGAGGGCGAGGATCTCCTTGAGCTTGTCGAGATCGATGCCGAGTTCGAGGTCGGTGGCCTTGTACTCTTGGAAGGCCTTGGCGCCGAGGCTGATGTCCACCATGGCGACGTGGGCCGGGTCGACGGTGCGGACGCTCACGCCTTCCGGGGTCACGCGGAGCTTGATCTCGTCGACGAGGGGGGCCGCGGCCTCGATGATGCTCTTGAGCACGCTGGCCTTGACCTTCGCCTTGAACATGGGCCGAACCTCGGTCTTTTGCGCTTGGATGGGCCTCGAAACAGGGCGCGCTATTAAGCCCTTGGGGGCCGGCTTCCTCAGGAGGGGTCGGCGAAGACTCAAACGCCGACGTAGTCGTGGAAATTGTACGTGACCTGGGCACGCGCCCAAGGGTCGTCCCCGGCCCAAACGGGCAGGTCGCGTTTCCAGAAGAGGCGGTACGAGCCGGCCTGGGCCGCGTAGAAGGAGAGGAAGCCGTCGTCGCCGAAGTCCTCCGAGCGGGTCCCGTCGGGAAGCTCGTAGTAGAAGTTCCCATGGTCCACAGAGGTCGACCCGGCCGCATCAGGTTGGACGCGGTGGGCGACCTGGACGAAGGCTCCCGGCTGGGGCACCGGAATCTCCATCATGCGGACCACGGCCTCGGGCGCCGCCACCACGACGGCCCCCGGCGCCTGCTCGCGCAGCGCTTCTTGGGTCCAACCCACGGAGACGTAAGCCTCGACGGCTCGGACGACGGCGTCGTAGTCTTGATCATAGATCTCGGCGCGGACAACGTAAACCCCCGGCTCGTAGAACGTCTGAGTAAAAGTGTCGCCGGCGGCCACGGGGGGCGGCGCCGCGGGCGACCAGCTCGTCCTGAGTATCCACGAGGTTCGGAATCGTTGCTCATCTAGGTCGAGGGCGGCCACGGCACACCCGGCCCAAGGCTCATTCTCGTGGGGGCAGTAGAAGTCCCCGT
>CAYVGY010000159.1:0-6153 GCA_964451065.1 uncultured Halobacteriales archaeon | reverse complement strand
ATGTTGGATCCGCCGGTATCCACGCCGATTTCACGGATGATCTTGAGGGCGGCGCTGCGCAACAGTTGGTGCTCGCGGTCGGAAAGGGTCTGCGCGGGGGCGAAGACGATGGATTCTCCGGTGTGGATGCCCATCGCGTCGAGGTTCTCCATGTTGCAGATGGTGATGCAATTATCATCGGCGTCGCGCATCACCTCGTACTCGAATTCCTTCCAGCCCAGGACCGATTCCTCGACGAGGACCTGCTTGATCCGACTGTAGACGAGGCCACGGCCGACGATCTCCTCCAGCTCGCCTTCGTCGTGGGCGATGCCGGACCCGGTGCCGCCGAGGGTGAATCCGGCCCGGACGATGACGGGGTAGCGGCCAATCGTGTCGTGGACGACGCGCTTGGCCTCCTGCACCGAGTGGGCGGTCCCGGAACGGGGGACGGGCTCGCCCAGTTCGAGCATGCGTTCCTTGAAGAGCTCGCGGTCTTCGCTCGTCTGGATGGCCTCGAGCGGCGTGCCGAGGAGCTCCACGTCGTACTTTTCCAGGATGCCTTTCTCGGCGAGTTCAGCGCAGATGTTGAGCCCGGTCTGGCCGCCCATGCCGGAGAGGATGCCCTGAGGCCGTTCGCGGGCAATGATTTGTTCCACGAACTCGACGGTGATGGGTTCGACGTAGACGCGGTCGGCCATGTCCAGGTCCGTCATGATGGTGGCGGGGTTGCTGTTGACGAGGACGACCTCGTAGCCCTCCTCACGGACGGACTTACAGGCTTGGCTCCCCGAGAAGTCGAATTCGGCGGCTTGGCCGATGACGATGGGGCCACTGCCGATGATCATGACCTTCTTGACGTCGGTGCGCTGGGGCATCAGCGCTTCCTCCGCAAGGGGCCGGCCATGTCCTGCTCGAATTCGCGGAAGAGGTGGCCGGTGTCACGCGGCCCGGGACTGGCCTCGGGGTGGTATTGGACGCAGAAGAGCGGGAGTTCCTTGTGGCGGAGGCCCTCGGGGGTGCCGTCGTTGGCGTTGACCTGCGTGAGTTCGAGGCCGGTGCCGTCGAGAGTCGTTTCGTCGACGGCGAAGCCGTGGTTCTGGCTCGTGATGTAGACGCGGCCGGTCCGGAGGTCCTTGCAAGGTTGGTTGGCGCCGCGGTGGCCGAACTTGAGCTTGTAGGTCTTCGCCTTGAACATGAGGGCCGTGATCTGGTGGCCGAGGCAAATGCCCATCGTGGGATAGTCGTCGGCAAGGCTGCGACACGTGCGGACCGTGTTTTGGAGGATCTCGGGATGGGCGGGGTCGCCCGGTCCGTTGCTGATGAAGATCCCGTCAGGCTGGAAGGACTCGATGAGGCGGCGGTCGGCATTCCAGGGGACTTGGACGACGTTGAAGTTCTGGACGAGGCTGCGCATGATGTTGCGCTTGGCGCCGCAGTCGACGAGCACGACGGTCTTGGCCTTGGCGTCGAGCGGCGCCTGGTCAAGGAGGCCGGAGGCGTTGCGGCCGTGGAGGATGGGTGCCTTGGGGGAGACCGCGGCCACGAGGTTGGATTTGTCGGGAGCGGGCCGGCGGCGCACCTCCTCGAGGAGTTGTTGCGGGTCGGCGCCTTCCGTCGATAGCGCGGCGCGCAGCGCGCCGAAGGTACGGGTCCTGATCGTGAGCGCGCGCGTGTCGATTCCGGCGACGCCGGGGACCTCGTAGTCGCGCAGGAATCCTTCGAGCGTCTTCTTCCCGTCCGGGTGGTAGGGCTCTTGACAGGCCTGGAGCACAACGGAGCCGCGCGCCCAGATCCGGTCGGATTCACCGTCCTCCGGGTGGACGCCGTAGTTGCCGATCATCGGGTAGGTGAACATCAGGATCTGGCCCTCGTAGCTCGGGTCGGTGAGGGATTCCTGGTAGCCGGTCATCTCGGTCGTGAAAACGAGTTCGCCGAAAACGGTGCGAGCCGCACCCAGCGCAGCGCCGGAACGAATGGTGCCGTCCTCGAGCACTAGGCACGCGGGACGCGTTGCACCCATCAGGGCCGACCTTCCGGCATGACGTGGGACCGCTAGATAAGGCTTCGCCCGCGTTTGGGACAACTCCGGGAAACTTCTTATCAAAATCGAGCGTGGCCGCGTTTTGTGCGTCGGATTGCGCTCGCCATCGCCTACGACGGGACGCGTTTCGAAGGATACGCGCGCCAACCGGGCATGCGCACGGTGGAAGCTGAACTGCTCGACCTTCTGACGACGCAAGGACTCATCGCGGGGCTGCGGCAAGCCCGGTTCCGCAGCGGGAGCAGAACCGACCGTTCCGTCTCGGCCGCCTGGAACGTCGTCGCGTTCGACACCGAAGCCGCGCCCGGGGCGATCGTGGCGCAGACGGTCCGCGCCCCGGAGGGACTCCACCTCCTTTCCGCGGTCCCAGTTCCAGCCGGGTTCGAGCCCCGGCACGCGGACCGCCGCGTCTACCGGTATCTCCTGGAAAACCGCTGGAACTGGGAGCGCGTAGGACCCGTCGCGCGTTCCTTCGAGGGCAATCACGACTTCTCGAATTTCCGTCGCGCCGACGGCGACAAGCCTTCGGCCGGAACCATCGCGGTCATCCGCTATCGGGCCACGCCGCCGGGTCCCTACCTCGAATTCGCGGCGCCGCGTTTCCTCTGGCAGCAAGTGCGCCGCATCGTGAAGGCGCTTCAGCTCGTCAATGACGGGGCCATCGAGGGCGCGGACATCCGGCGGGCCCTCGACGAGCCTGCCGCCGTCCGCGACTTCGGCCTCGCCCCGCCTGAGCGCCTCTTGCTGTTGCGGGTCGAGTATGGGGCGTTGCGGTTCCCTCAGCCACCCGCGGTCGCGCGGGCGCGGCTGGCGCGCGACGTGGCGGCGGCCCGCCGTCGGGCCGATTGGCTCCGCTCGACCAACGGCCAGCTCCCCACGACGCGTCGGTAATGGAAAAGGTAGTGTTGGGCGTACCCCGCCCAGGGGCCGAAGTGACCACGCGCCCAGCAGCCCAGCTGGCGCGGGGTGAGGCGCTTTCGCGGAAAGTATAATTCGCGCACCACGCGCGAGATCCAAACGTCGACGGGGAAGGCCCCCAAATGGCCGAGGCCGTAAAGGAGGATGCAGTCAGCGACCTTGGGGCCGACGCCGGGAACGTCCAGCAAGCGTGCGTACGCCTCGTCGTAGTCGGCGCGAGAGAGGTCGTCGAGCAGGAGCTCGCCGCGGGCCACGAGACCGGAAGCTTCCTTCAAGTGCGGCGCCCGGTAGCCCATCCCCGTCGTCCGGAGTTGCGCTTCCGAGAGCCGCGAAAGGGACTCAGCGGACGGGAACAGGCGTCGTCCCGGCGGGGCACCAGAATCTGGTTCTCCGGCGACCGTCGTCAGGTTCTCCAGCGTGCGGGCAATCTTCCCCACGTTCGAGTTCTGGCTCACGAGGTAGGCCACGAAGACCTCCCAGGGGTCCTGGCGGAGGAGCCGGAGCCCGGGAAACGTGGCGAGGGCAACGTCCAATGGCGGGTCCCGTGTGACTCCGTCCAGGAACCGTTCGTGAGAACCATCGAGGCGAAAATACAGCGAAACGTCCTCTTCGGTGAGGCCCCGATCGGCCTCCCAATGGAGCCGGCCCTGATCGGTCCAAACGCGAACGGGTCGGTTGCGGATGAACCCCTCGTGGGCTCCGTTCTCGGGTCGCCAGCGGAACGCCTGGCCGGAATAGAGCGTGGCCTCGAGGTCGAGGAGCGTGGCGCGGGCGGGCATGACGGACCACGTTTGCCAGAGGGGCCGCTTCTTAAAGCCTGTCTCAGGGAGTCCCATAAGAAGGGCTCGTAACCGAACCGTCTTGTAGCCGGGACCGTAGACATCAAGGACGGTTCGGATCAGTCTGCCAAAGTCCATCATCGGGGCTGGTCGACGATGAAGCCTTATCTCGTGGCGACGGCCGCGTTGGCGGTCGTCGGGGGGCTCATGGTCTGGGGCGTGGAGCCCCTTGGGGCGCAACTCCCACCAGTGGCCACGAGCGCGCTTCCTTCGCTCACCACGCCCTCCGTCGCCTGGACGACGGTGACCGGCGTCCTTTCCACGGTTCTGCCGACCCGCTCTTCCACGGCGTCCGCCCTCTTCGCAACCGGTCCTTCTGCCGGCCCGCCCTCCCAACCTGCGCTTCCGACGACGACGCCGCTCGTCGTCCCCACGCCAACAATCCCGCCGCTCCTTTCCACCACGCCGACCAACACAACGCCCCCGCCGACCACGACGCCGACGTTGCCCCTCTCGACCTCCTCCACGTCGGCCACGACCGGAACCTCCATCTCCCCCAATCCAACGCCGCACCCGACCACGGCCGGACCGTCCACGCCGGGGCCCGTCCCGACCACCTCCCCCTCGATCCTCCCTTCGGGATCCGCGTCCCAAGATCGGGCCGGCTCGGAGACGTCTGACGAGGCTCGAATCGAGGAAGAAAAGGAAACTAACTCGTCCGCGGACGCGGCCCCGGGCGAGGTCGGGAAGCGCAGGAGCGGCGGGTCTCCCGGCTTCGCCATCGTGATGGCCCTCTTGGTCGTCGTCGCGGCGGCCGCCATCGTGCTCATGAGAATCCGCAGGCCGGGGCCCTAGGCCGCATATAAGTACGTTGCCCGGAAGCAAATAAAATGGGGAGGGGAAGAAAAGGGTCTGCGGCCCCGGAGACGTGCATCGTTGAGCGGCGGACTCAAATTCGGCACCCCAAGCCTCCTATTCTTCCTCGTCGGCGTCGTTGCGACCCCCCAAGCGTTGGCGGCGGACCTGGTGGCCGAGCCGCCCGACACGCCCGACGACCTCGATGAACTCGTCGCCCGCGCCCGCGAAGAGCTCCTCACGCCGAAGTCCAAGGCCGGCGATCCCGCCGAGGGTCTGCTTGAAGGCCAAGAGGACCCCCCGCCGGAAAAGCAGCAAGCAGACCCCGAATTCCCTGGAACGATCGACGTCAACCGGGAAGCCGAGTCCGTTCCGTGGAACAAGTGCAACGGGTGCACGCCGGGCCCGGAGGATTTGGAACAGTTGAAGGCCGAATACGAGGCGCTGCGGGCGTCGTACCGCCAAGCGGGCGCGTTCGCTTCCGAAAAAGGCGACGGGTCCTCTGCGGCGCCACCCGAGCCGACCGTCGACCCAGTCTATGCTCCGGGCTTCGCCGGGTCCGGGCCGTTCCTTGCGCTCGCGGCGCTTCTTGGCTTTGCGGCGTGGCGCCGGAAGCGGGACTGACTTGTTCCCCAATACCGCTCTGCGGCCGCCGTGACGTGACGCGACAACCATCATAAGGTAAGGAAGGACTGCATCGTCCCATGCCTGCCTACGTCGTCGTCGACGTCGATGTCACAGAACCCGGCACCTACAAGGAGTACCGGGCCAAGGCCGCCCCGACGGTTCTACAATACGGGGGCCGGTACCTAGTGCGCGGCGGCGCCGTCTCGGAAGTCGAACCCGGCTGGAACACTCACCGCTTCGTCATCTTGGAGTTTCCGACGCTGGAACAGGCGAAGCGCTGGTACAAGTCCCCCGAATACTCGAAAGTGCTTCCCCTGCGTCTGCGCTCGTCAAAGAGCCGGTTGTTGATGGTGGAGGGCCTGGATCCGTCGAAGCCGCTTCCGGCGTAGGACCGAAATCTGGCGCGGCCCCTGGACTCTTCGGGCGCCAAGCACATCACAACCTGGGCCGGAAAAAGTGGATAACTCTTGGTACATCGGCTGCTAAACGTCATGAAGCGCTTGGGGGCACAGTTGGACCCGGAAGTGCGATAACGCCGGCCGCCTGCCAGTTGGCATGCGCCGGTACCAGCCGAATCCAAGCGCAGCTCGGCTGAGGATAGATGGCCATCAGAAATTCCATCACTGCTTGGCGAACGGGACGAGCTCCTGGCGGGGCGTCTTGAGAATCGCCTCCTGGACGTGGTGCCCGTCGAAGAGCGCTCGCAGGGGTTCGCCGGCTTCGGCTAGCGGGCCCGCCCTCGGCTTGCCGTGTTTCCCAAGCAGGAAGCGGGAAAGCAAGAGGAACTCCCGATCCACACGGTCGAGTCGGAACAGGAAGGCGTACATTTTCTCGAGCACAGCAAGCTGGACCTGAACGTCGAATTCGATGTCGCCGCGCAGGTAGATCTTGAGATCCTGAACAAAGGCTCTGTTTTTCGCCTTTTCCGCGATGCTTTCTCGAATGGCCTTC